>JAEDLK010000015.1 GCA_016295355.1 Clostridiaceae bacterium | reverse complement strand
GCCTATGTTCAATGGGAGCCTTAGCCATGGCGAAGGTGTAGTGACCGCCCTGAAAATGGTCGTGACTTAAAATAGAGCCGCCGACAATAGGAAGATCGGCATTACTGCCCACAAAGTAATGCGGAAATTGTTCCACAAAATCCAACAGTTTCACAAAGGTGTCATGGTTGATGGCCATGGGCGTATGCTCGCTGTTAAAAACGATGCAATGCTCGTTATAGTACACATACGGGGAGTACTGGAACAGCCAGGGAGATTGATTGATCGTCAGCGGAATGATGCGGTGATTCTGACGGGCAGGGTGATTGACCCGTCCGGCATAGCCTTCGTTTTCCTTGCAGAGCTGACACTTCGGATAGGCGCTTTGCTTGGCCTTGGCTGCTGCCGCAATGGCTTTTGGATCCTTTTCCGGCTTGGATAGATTGATGGTGATGTCCAAGGTGCCGTAGGGTGTTTCGGTTGTCCACTTACGATCCTTCTTGATTCGATACCGACGGATGTAGTCGCTGTCACAACTAAAACGGTAATAATCGTCGGTGGCCGCCTTGGCACCTTGCTCTTTGTATAGACGACGGAACCGCTCAATGACAGCGCTCGGCAACGGCAACATAAGACCCATCAATTTTGTATCGAACAAATCCCGATACACCACGCTGTCCTCGATGATCCCTTGGCTGACGGCGTAATCGTCTAACGCCCGCAAAATGTCCTCAAGCTCACCTTCGGCCGGTTGCGAGCATTCCTCGTAGGCGTCCATGTGCAAAGCCTCAATTAGGCGATTGATCATTAAAATCCTGTCGTCCGGTGTAAAGAATCCCTTTTCCAATCCGTAATTCACCAGTGCGGCAATGTGCTGTTCTATCATATTGTTCCCCCTATATTCCTATGGCATAAAACGCTTCTATGTAGCATTATCATTATAAGCGTTTGGGGAAGGATTGTCAATTCCTCTGGGGGCTGGTTTGAAAGACTCTTGTTGCTTTTGATAAGGAAAAAGGCGGCCTCAAAATTTTGTGCGCATTTTAACAACGCGTTACAGTGTTGGCAAATCATTGCAGAAAAACCGCTTTTTAACAAAGCGCAGGGCAATGAGAGGATGGCACAAACCGACAGCCGAGTCTATGGGGCGTGTCAATGTACTCAACAAACATGATGGTCATAACAACTCTGAAACTTACCCTCAAAACAGAATTCATAAATCTCATTCTTGCTGACATTTCATTAGAATAACAACGGCTTTTCAAGGACATGACAATCCTATGAAAAGCCGTTGCTTATGGTTATCATCAATTATTCTTTAATACATACCCACCAACTACACAACATTTGTCTTCTACAATCGGAACGCTGTTAACATATCCGACAAAGGAGAAAATATATGTTTCACCTGATACGGCAGTGAATCCGTTTCCAATCGTGACCATAAAACTATTGTCATCGGTTGGCAGATCGACATTCACATTGCTGCGCAAATCGCTATAGGTACCGTCACGGTTCTTTTTGCTTATTGTCAATTTAACCTCGTCAAGACCCCTATGCTTCAAGGTAACATGTATCTCTGAAACATTTCCGGGTGACAGTACTTTATTTGAAATTTCGGCGTCAATAGCAACATCAACGCAATTGTACTCTATCGGAGTTTTGATTATTTCAACCGGAATTGTGGCAGAGGTTGAAACCGCCGACAACAAGGCTGCTGTGAATTTCACCTTGCCGTCGGAAAGTTCAAGCGGTACCGGAGGATAAACGTTCACATTGAAACTTCCCGGAGTCATCGGAGAAATTTTAATATATCCGTTGTTGCTGTAATACGTTTTTCCGTCAACCACGGCATAAGAGCCGTCGGGTAGATTACCGCTTTCAAGCGACAGTTTCACCGCATACTTACCGCTTTCGCCACCTTCGTAGGTGGTATTAACAGCGGGTGCACTTTCGCCTAAGGTCATGTGAATTGCAAAAGGTCCGTCGCTTGCTGTATGACTGTTGCCTACTGCGTCAGCGGTAAGCGCTGTTGCGTCTGCGCCTATTTTGACTGCCTTTTTGGGCGGGGTTATGATGTTTGTCAGTTCGCCATCGTCATTGTTATAAACGAGGGCTATTTTTCCGCTTACTGCATCGTTCGTGCCGACATAATCGACAATAAACACCAGCTTTTCGGTCAACATTTCGCCTGTCTTCTCAGCAAAATGAGTGTCTGCTGAGCCGAGCTCGGTAAATGCCGTAAGATTTATGGCGGACACAGAATCGGTTACAGTATAACGGTAATACTTCGGTTCATTTTGATTGGACAAATCAATCATCAAAATTCGGGTGTTTGTGAAAAAGTCCTTCGCAGCTCCTTCTGAATTGTAAAAACAAAGAGAAATAGTAAGCCCTGTATATATTGACGGGGTATACGTTGTTTCAACATCTAATGTATAACTGCTTTTTTCGGTAATAGTAATTGACAGCGGGCTTTGCCTCGACAGAACTCCCTCATATTGCCTTCCGAAGTCGAATGAAACAAATTGATTTACCTTGTAAAAGAATAAATCTACCTCTCTTTGTTCCGACAATGTTTCTGCTGAAACCTCGCCTCTGACGCTGAAACCTCTCTTTGTGCTATTATCGGCAATTATGGAACAAACGGCGCCTGCCGGTAAATGCAAAAGCGTTGCGGAATCATCGTGTTTCATATATAGGGTAATATTTGCCTTGCCGCTTTCATCGACTTTGATATTTGTAGGGTTTACTACCGTTTCGCCGTTTACCGATATGTTAACATTAATCGGCAGACCGGTTATTGCATAAAGATGGTTTTCACGCAATCCGGAAAAAGTACAGTTTATTGCAAAATACTTACTTTCATCCCCGGCGTTTCCGATTACCTTTGTGTTTACGGTAATATCGTAACCGTTAGGCTCAAAGTAAGCATATAACTGCGTAACATCTCCGTCCTTTACCTTATATGAATAACTCGGGTTTCTTGTAATTAAAGTTCCGCTTTCATCGTACCAACCAGTGAATATGAAACCGATTTTGTTCTTAGCGGTCACACCGATATATGTGTCGCCCGCAGAGGCGTATAGCTCCCGGCCAACCGATTTGCTTTCGCCGCTTGGGATATAATCTGTTGCGCTTTCGGGGCTTTGGTCATCGGTATACAATAATTCCAGTTCAACAGTTCCGCCCTCTGTACTTGTTTCGTAGATTGACAATGTTTCATTGAATGTTTTGGCGATAACCCTTTGTCGGTATTTCCATTGTGCAAAAAAGGTAATACCTTCTTCTTCGGGTATTTTGTCCACAACGGTTTGGGTAGTGGTATCGGGCAAAAACTCTGATATTTTTAGATATTTACTGGTATTTTCTTCATAATACTCAACCATGTGAACCGCGTCAAACATATATGTTTTTATACCACTTTCGTGGGTTAAGATATATTCCCAACCGATAAACTTCCAGCCTTCGTCCGCTTGCGGAGCGTGAGAGGTGTATTCAGGAAAACTATCGCTCAGCGGAACCTCATAACCGGTGTTTGCATCACCTAAGTCATATTGATACGGATACTGATTGCAGGAATCGTAAATAACATTTTTGGCCTGATATATTATTCTTACCGTAATTGAAGAATTGACATTTTCAAAAGTATAGTAATATGCCTGTTTTTCTTCATCATATTTCCAGTTACAATTCTCCGGATTCGAATGATCGGGATTGTCATTCGGGTAAAATACGCCGTTTATGTATCCGCCTATAAACTTTCTGTTTCCCAGTTGGTAATAAACCGATATATTACTGCCTGCCAAAACCCAGCCCGTGTCTTCCGGACCTTCGTCATCGGGCTCAAAGGTGTCATCAACCTCGGGGACGATATACACAGTTCCGTATTCACTGATAGGGGATTTGTTAAAGTCGGCATTTACATAATAAAACTCTTTAAATTCAATATTATCCAACAGATTGCCGTAGGTTTTGTTATCTTTGCCGGAAGCGTCAACGGCGTTAACCGAAACAAAGCCGAATACGGTTTTTTTCTGTCCTTGTGGAACAATATAGTTATAATTATAAGCCGCTCCGGTTTCAAGATCGCCGTAGTCGTACCAATCGTCATTCAGTGAGGAAATAATCCATATCGACCATTCTTCGGTATGGTTTTCGTCGCTTTGCCAGCTTATACTGTTACCGGAGTACTCAAACCCGCCGTTGTCATTAAATTTAGAGGTGTACAGCTTAATTTCATTGCTGCAGCCTGTCTCCGGAATATCTAAAGCAACATCGGTCTGGGAATAAAGCCAGTCAACCATTTTCATAAGTTGGTCACGGGCTGCTGCCGAAGTTTTTTTCGGAGCATAAGTTTGGTTAGGCCCTATAATCAAGGCCATAGTGTCTATACCGCTTCGTCCTCTGTGGGAGAGTCCCCACCTATACATTTTACCGGGGTCGGTACCCACTATTTGGTACAGGGAACTTTCTTGGTTTGCGTTTAATTCGACAAATTGTTGGCCATCTTTTATGTAGGGTTTTTTTGTTACGATATCAATTTTTGCACTTAACCCGTACGCATCGCCGTTTTTTATATTACCCACTTCAACAAAATGATCTGAAGCGGTTGTGCTCCAACCAATTCCTGCCTTGGGTGATGGAGCGTTTGCTGCCAAAAAACTACTATACTTACCGGGTATAACAACATCATCAAATCCTGCATTTTTAAGCATATTAGTACCATTGTTATCGGTAAAACCCAACTCATCTATCAAATTGCCGCCGCTTTCACCTGAAAACGAAGTACTGAATGGAGTTAATACAAACAGGATATTCTTGTTCGCATCCGAATAATAACTGCCCGTATATTCGCCCCAATCTGCTTTTTCAGAACTTATTAACCATATTTTAAATTCTACGATATGCTCGCTGTCTTCTGTGAGCGAAAAAAACGAGCCGTTTGAAGCAGGTTCAAACGAGTTTGAATCATTCAATCTGGTCGTATAAACCGTATATTCTTCTTTGCCGCCTTTTTCGGGTGCGGGTATCTTGTTTTTTTTCATCCATGTTATGATCTGCTGAAAACGGTCGGATTGGTTTTTAGCCGGTTTATCATAATTAACCGAATCGTTTGCATCGGTAATGATCAAAGCCAATGTATCGACCGTTACTCTTGCGCGGTGATGAACCATCCAATTGTAATATTCGCCTGATTCTACGGATAACATTTGATATAAACTGCTCAACTCGTTTGCAACGATCTCGGCAAACTGATATCCGTCCGAGGCGGCAACGCCTGTTATTATCTGCTCAATAGTCGGCTGCATATGCGGGGACATATTGGCAGGTACATCAGTATCCTTAAGCCATGCGTATTCAAGCTTTTTATCAGTAGCCGTGGTTTTCCAACTTAATTGGCTTGCAGCGTAAGCTTTATCATCGTATTCTATGTTCGCCCAACCGGCGTTAGTTGCATCTGCATCTTTTAAGTTCGGGTATTCAAAGCTACCGTTTACTATTGAAGACTGGCCGACTACTATGGTTTCCTCGGACGAAACAGGGACAGCAATGCAGCTTAAAAGAAGGCAAAGCATTAAAACGACAGAAATATATCTAAAATACGCTTTTCTTTTCATTTTTCGCTTGCCTCCTTTCAAGGTGTTTGTTTTTTATTAGTTGGTGGGCATATTGATAGTGCCGTCAAATTTTGTGATACCGCAGGTGTAATCCTGTGCAATATCCTTCTTGAAAAAGACTATTTTAACCGTTGTGTCTGCGGCGATGCTTTCTATTGCAACAGAACTCTTTTCAGGTGATGTCTGATTTTGAACTTTGCCGAAAACATAATCGTTAGTTTCGTCAATCACAAGTTCTGCATTATCCCACAAAAGAGTAACATTTTGTGGCGTATTTCCCGTATAAATATAAAGCTCGGCATAATCTCTGTTGGCCCGGTCTCTAATTTCGTATCTTAAGCCGTCATATTTAATAAAGATAAATGTTGCTTTCAAGGTTTGGGTGAAAGTTCCCGTTCCCGTAACCGAAACGTTTATTTCCTTTTGCAGCTCGTCTGAACCAAAATTATAAGTTAAGGTAATACTTTTCGAAGAAGAAACCGCTTTCGCCAGACTGCCGTTTGACATATCGACCGTACCGCCGTCTGCCGTGACGGTGAAATTGATGTTCGTGCCGCTAATTCTCAAACTGTCAATATAATTTCGCAACGCAAAGGTTACGGTGTTTCCGTAAATTTCATAGGTCGGTACTCCATCCGATTTTAGAAAATTGCTCGAAAAATAAAAATTTTGGGAAACCAATTCGCTTTGTTGTCCTTTATTGATTATGTATTTGGCAATCGATGGTACAATACAAAGCAAAAGTGCAACAACCAGTAAAACGGAGATAACTGCAACAGTCTTTCTTTTTTTCATATAACAGATATCTCCTTTCCTTTGAGGCTTTATACTTTAATCAATCTGTTCGAATACTGCTTCTAAATATACGGCGTCGGTCATCCCCGAAAAGCGTGAGTCTTTTTTGATACTCGGCCATTCCGTTTGCAATTTGTAAGTTCTGCTTTCTTTCGCCTCAACGCCGAAAATAAGCGAGTTGTCTGTATATTCGTATTCTTTTTCTCCACTTATTCCATCGCAGTTCCATGTCTTAAGTATGTTTTCACCGTCCAACAGGGTAAAGGTAAGCGGTATGTTGCCCGTTGTTTTCAAAATGATTTTGCATTTCATTGCCGTTTCAGGCAGTTTTTCATCCGAATAGTTTTGCACGGAAAAACTTATTTCTGCGTTATATCCGGGTGTTGCGTTTTTAATATCAAGAACATTATCGGAAGTGAAATCGGGCGAAAATCTGGCGACCCTTGCACCGTCGCCACCCGAAGCGCCTGAAAAGAACTTTGAATAAGCGCCCGAAAGCAGATAGGTGGAAATCAGCGTAAGACAGGCAAGCAAGGCGGCGATACGAAAAACCAAAACAGGATAATGCGGTTTATCGTTTTTTTCGTGTTTCGATTTATACTGCATGATCCGCCGCCTCCTTTTAAGGTTTTTTGTCCTTTTTCAGCTCTTCAATCATTTTTTTAATTTCGTCAAGCTCTTCGGTATCCTTGTCCTTTTCTTTGCGGTAGGAAAGCTCCGTAAGTAACACTGCCGCCGCCAAAATGATCAATACCGAAACGGGCTGTTTCAAGATATTGACCACCGCACCCAGCCCCCCGATATCATAAACCAAAACGCCTTTGATTTGGCTTTTGTGTATCGGCTTGTCGGCAACATTGTTTGCATCGCCTTTGGTGGTAACGGTATCGCCGTCAATTTCAATAATGCGGTGTATTACAAGGCTGTTGCCTTCTTGATAAAGTACAATATCGTTTACCTGATAATTTTCCGTTGCTTTAATAATAACCAAATCGTCTACCGAAAGTCTGCTTTCCATACTGCCCGAAAGCACGACCGACATACCGTAGCCAAACGGCATGGGCATTTTATCCCTTAAAAGGCCCCGGGCGTTTTGAGCATAAACAAACAACCCTAAAACTATGCCTATAAAAGAAAAAACAATGTAGCGGATTACGGCTTTTTGACTGAATTTATTCTTTTTGTGTTTGGGTTTTTTCCTCATCGTTTTCCCTTTTTCTTAAGAATAATAGAATAATCAAAGTGAATGTTGAAGTTACAAACAATGCAACCCAAAGCCCAATAGTAGATGAATCACCGGTTATTGGTGCGCCACCCCCGGCATTTGGGTCGTAAGATGCTGTTATGTTAAAAGCCGCCTTAACGGTTAATGTCTCGCCCTCGGCAGCCATATCGCCAAGGAATGTATCAAATTCGTCGTCACCGTCAAAGGGCCAACTCCAACATAAGGTGTACTTTGCCTGATGCTCCGGTGACAAACCCGAACCGTCCTGAACCCCGTCAAGTTTGCCTAAGTTTTCCAAACTATCTTCTCCGCCTAAAAGATAACTGTTATGAGGGGTGTAAAAACTGGCTTCAATGGGTATTTCGGTTTGCTTGCCGTTCACATCCACAGTAACATGGGATTCCGCCTCCAAAATATAACTTATCGGTACTTTTCCCACATTTCTTACATATAAATCGTAACTGTTTTCCGTTCCGGGGGCAACCACTTTATCCCCAAAATCGGACTTAACGGTGATTTTGCCGTCATTGTCGTATTCGGTGTAGAAAATCTGTATGTCTGTATGGTAAGTTCCATCCTTACCGCCCACTAATTCAAACTCCGGCCTTGGCTTTTCGGGTTCCGTCTTAATCGATTCGGAAACAGCGCTTTCGGTTTTATCGTTATCACTGTCATTTTTGCCGTCGTTATCTGAAACAGAAATATCAATCGAAGCAGAGGGGTTTTCTTTCCCCGATTTTATCAGCAAATGAGAAATCGCCACAAATGAAAAAGCAACCAATAGGGCCAATGTTATCACCAAAAAAGAAAGCCAACGTTTTTTCTTTTTCATTTGTCGCACCTCCTTTTGCGGAATATTGATTTTTGCTTTTGAAAACAAAGGAGTAAAGATTTAATTCCTATGCTTTCAAAAGCAAAAATGTAAGCATACGAGGGTGGACACACACCCTCGTATGTAATGACACTTAAATAATTGTTTTGTATAATGCGACTTGCATTAGTCGATCTGGGTTACGGTAGCAGTAACATCGAGAGAAATGGTAGCAGCATTGCCGGCAGCGGCCTGATCTCCGAGATATGTATCCTTAACATCGTCGTTGCCTGTGAATGCCCATTTCCAAGAAATTGCAGGAGCATCAACACCGATAGTGCTTAAATCCGTGTTTGCTGCATAATCTTTGCTGTAAGTTGCGATCTTGTCATTAACGGCTGTCTCGAATTCAGCGGCAGAGGCGTAAGTCGTGCCCTTGAATACTGTAGAGCCAACAGTAACCTCGATGGGGCAATAGTAAGCGGAGGCTGAGTCTACCCACTTGTCGCCGAGTTCTAATGTGCCGGCAAATGTAACCTTTACGGCAACCTCGGGTGTGCCTGTGAGAGTGAAAGCAGCCATGGAACCGGAAGTACCGGGAGCAACAACATCTTCAGTAGAAACTACGGTGTTTGCAGCAACGGTAAAGCTTCCGTCATGCTTTTCATATGTTTTTGCAAAGGTCTCGCCTGTACCGGTTACGGTAACACCGAATTTAGCAACACGTGCTGAATCAGAGCCGTTACCGCTTGCTACATACTTCGCGAATGTGCCGCTGATTGCACAGGTAGTAAGAATAACTGCTACGAGCAAAACAGAAGCAAGCCGCATCATTCTGTTTTTTTTCATCATGAATCATTTCCTTTCTGAACTTTATTAGTTCTGCCCGACATCGGGCAACATAAAACATATATAGCCAACCCATGTGTGCCCACGGGCAGAACTATCATAACGGATGGCAGATAGCAAATACTAATTTTTGGGAGAACTATCTGCGGTTTCTTTTGCCGAAATATCGGCATCGGTTGTCGTTTCACTGCCTGCTTTAAGCTTGCGGAGTTCTTCAAGCTCGGCAAGCAGAGCGTCCTTATCTTCTTCGTGCTTTTTGTTATATCTTGCACGGCGAACAGCGTCCCAGCCGATAAGTAGAATGATAGGAATCATAACGCAAATAATCAGTCCCCAAGGGGTTTGCATAAACATGGCAACCCGTCCGGCACCCGCAATCCTAAAGCCGGTATAAACGCCTGCCAAATTCTCGGCGGGAACGGGGAGCTTATCCTCGGTATTGTTGTTATCACCCTTTGTTTTGAAGGAGATTTTACCGCCCTCGTTTATAATGTCCACAACACGGTGGGAGGTAATAGAGGTGCCGTTGCCCGCAGGGTCAAAAAACGAAATAACATCGCCTTGCTTTACCTCCTCGGCTTTTACCGTCTTAACAAAAATCAAGTCGCCGCCGCTGAAATTGTCCTCATTGTTGCCCGCCATTGAATCGGTAAGGACAATCATTGGCGCATAACCGAAAAGCGTAGGAACTTCGTCCTTGCTTGTCCATCCCTTTATAAGAAGGGTGCAGTTGATAACAAGCATAGGAACTAAAACGACACACAGTGCAATTCCCACCCCTGTCAATATTCGGTGCCTTAGTGTTGATTTTTGATCAGTCATAACTTACTTCCTTTCTGTCTGTTTCGCTGCTCGCAAAGCAACCGTTCTTACAGACGCAAAGCACATGATACACTATAACATATTGCCATGATTATGACACATAGAAAAAATTGGGGGATTTCCGTCTATACGAATAATCTTTGTTGTAAAGCGACGGTGAAAAACCTAAAAAAGCATAAAAAACAGGTTGCAATTTTCCTTAAAAAACTGCAACCTGGCAAGCATGACAAATGGTTTATCTGTTTTAGCCCCATAGCTTTGTGTCCCTATCTTTTGATAGGTTTACTAAATATATAATTGTTTAATCATTATCATTATAAACATTCCAAAAGCGAGTGTCAAGCATTTTTGGAATCAGAATGTCTTTTTTTGTCGTACCATTTCTGTTTGTCGCTGTACATACGTGCGTCTACCTCGGTAAGCAGTTCGTTTATTGAAAGATTCGGAAACTCAGACGACAGCACATATCCGCAGGCAAAGTGTATCTCCGGCTTTACACCTAAATTGTTATAATCATCAGTAGCCTTGTGCAAGGCACTTCTATAGTTTTCCATTTTTTTAAGGTCAGCGTTTCTTACAATAGCAACAAACTCATCTCCGCCCCAACGGCACAGAAATTCGCTGGAAGCAAAGGTGTCACGCAAAATTTCGGAAAATTTCACGATTATCTTATCTCCCGCTTTATGACCGTAGGTATCATTAGTGTGCTTTAGTCCGTTTAAGTCCAGCATCATAACACCTATCGACTCGTTATAGGGAATATCTTCCCTAATAACCTCTTCCCAGCGGGCTTTATTGTATAATTGTGTTTTTCCATCTATGTATGCCTTTTTATGTACATTTATAACATTGTCGGTAAACAGATAGACTATATACACTAAAAACGCTACGGTCACAAATATCATACCTGAAGATGTATTATTGATGTAATAATAAATAAAATCAACTAGAGCTCCTGCAATAATCAAAAGAATGAAGAATCTGTTGCGATTTCCCTTGGCATTTTTATGAACTTCAGACATGGATATAAAGACAGCTGTGCCAATATTCACAAGCAGCATGCTATGACATACCACAAGGGTTTCGTGCAGTTCGGCAATATCCGTAATATGGCATATTAAAGCGGCCAGCGCCACAATGCAATTCAAAATCGACAAGCCCGACAGCAACACACGGGATTTGCCTGCATACTGTTCATTCACAAAGAGCAGCAGAGGAGCCGACATGATAAAAAGTGCGGCCAAAGTAATATACCCCAAAGCGGCCGAGTTGGTTGAAAATATAATGGGAGAGATCCGAGTGTCTGTAACCCGCCAAATTCCCAAGAGCAATGAAAAAACACCTAAATAAAGCATTCCGACGGAGGAGGTTCGCTTTTTGACGATATAGTATATCTGTATGATAATCAGCAGTATACCCATTAGAATACACAAAAACGAGAGGATGATTTGCGGAAGATCTATTGCCAATCTCTGCATAAAAACGGCGTACCTGGAACCGATCATAAAGTCCACTTTCCGGCTTTCAACATTTTTATACACAGGGGTTACGGTGACGGTAGCTGTTCTGCCTACATCTGTTGGATAAAGCGGAACAACCACCCAGTCGCAGCTGGGAGAATGGCCGATTTCGGTGTTTTCGTCCACCGTCAAACTGTAAAGCAGCTCACCATCCAAGCGAACTTCGGCATAACTATGCACCACATAAAACATCAAACAGCTTTCGCTGTTATCGATCTCTTCGATTTGCCAACTGTATTCCTTGCGTACACCGACAGGGGCAGACGAATCGGCAATCTCTTTTTCCGTATAGCCTTTCACCGTTTTATATGAAGAAGTATTGCGGGCAGTGTAGACGGTGTTATTCTTTGAGGCTACTGTGCAAACCACAAAAACAACAAATAAAAGAGTGGTCATAGAAAATATAGCAGCCGAAATCTTTTCAAGACTGAAGTTCAGTTTTGGTTTCAAACAATCACTTCCTTGCATGTACTCACATCCACTATACCACTCTTGCTTATGAATTTCAAGTAATAACAAATACACACCGCCAGTTTCATTTACAATTTCTTTGCAAATTTGAACTCAAACATTATTTTTTATTCTCCTTATTCAATATTCATTTGAAAATCCGTTCTTTTGTTTAATGAATAATGAAAAATGAAAAGTGAATAAAATAAACGAAAATCCGTCCCCTTACGAGAACGGATTTTCGTTTGGTGCCGCTGACCGGACTTGAACCGGTACGGTGTTGCCACCGAGGGATTTTAAGTCCCTTGTGTCTGCCTATTCCACCACAGCGGCATGTGTTGTAGGCCGGGACACATAAGATAATACTCCGTTTTTTGTGAAATGTCAAGAATTTTGTGATATGTTTCGCTCTTATTCGGTCAGTGCAGCGCAAGCTTGGGACATGGCAGTTAATTTCCGACGGCAATCGGCTTCATCGGTGCCGACAGCGTTCAAATAAAATTTGATTTTCGGCTCTGTTCCCGACGGGCGGATAATCAGCGAACCACCGCTTGCAAGAGTATAGACTAACACATTGGATTTTGGCAGGGTCAACACGGTTTGAACACCGCTTACACAGTCGGTCGAACGGCTCATTTCATAATCGTCTACGCTTACCACCGTATCATTGCAGAAGCTGGGGAGCGGATTTCCGCGCAGATTGTCCAGGATGTTGGCCATTTTGACCAATCCGCTTTGCCCCTCAAAGGTGAAGCTGCGCTGGGCAGAACCGTAATAGCCGTAGGTTTTATAAATGTCGTCCAGCACTTGCGTTAGGTCTTTGCCTTGCTTTTTGTAGTAGGCTGTCATTTCACAAATCAGCATGGAGGCCACAACAGCATCTTTATCACGCACATGACTGCCGCTTAAATAGCCGTAGCTCTCCTCAAAGCCGAACACAAAGCGGCTTTCTTCGCCCTTTTCTTCCAACAGGGTAATTTGCTCACCGATATACTTAAAGCCGGTCAGCACATTGATGAGTTGACAGCCATAGCGGTCGGCTATCTTTTGGCAAACCTGCGTACTGACAATGGTTTTTACAGCTACCGGATTGGTTG
Source organism: Clostridiaceae bacterium (assembly GCA_016295355.1). Taxonomy (GTDB): domain Bacteria; phylum Bacillota; class Clostridia; order Oscillospirales; family Acutalibacteraceae; genus SIG607. The sequence continues at coordinate 23,293 of JAEDLK010000015.1, read as the reverse complement.
GCAGAGTGCCGTTGGCGGTGCGGCATTCCAAAATATACTGAAGCAGCAAAGCACCTACCTCGTTACCGCTCATCAGGCGATAACCCTCGTTGCAGGCCACGGCAATACCGACACGGTCACAGTCCGGGTCGGTGGCTAACAGCAAATCAGGATGTACCGTTTCGGCCAACTTCAGAGCCGGTTCAAAAGGCTGCCGAATTTCGGGATTGGGGTAGGGTGCGGTCGGGAAATGACCGTCTGGCAGTTCCTGTTCCTTCACCAGGGTGACATGACCGACACCGATACGGTCTAAAATCGCACGCACGGGCTTGTTGCCGGCACCGTGAAGCGGGGTGTAAATCACATTCAAGTGGTTTACACCGTCGTGATGGGAAACCGAGCAGGCCTCTACACGGTCTAAATAGGCATCAATAACCTCTTGTCCGATCCATTCGATTCTTCCGTCGGCTAACGCCGTGTCAAAATCGACCGGATGGAAATCGGCAAACGGGTCAATAGACTCCATGTGAGCAGTCACCTTTTCGCAGGCTTCGCCGCTTAATTGAGAGCCATCCGGCCCATAGGCCTTGTAACCGTTGTACTCGGCCGGGTTATGACTGGCTGTGATGACAATGCCGGCATCACAATGGAAATAGCGAACGGCAAAGGAAAGCATGGGGGTGGGCATCAACTCCTGATACAAATAGACCTTGATGCCGTCGGCGGCCAGCAAGCAGGCGGCCGTACGGGCAAACAAATCCGATTTTATGCGGCTGTCATAGGCAATGGCTACACGCCCGTCTTGGGTTTGTGAATGAATATAGGCAGCCAAGCCTTTGGTGGCCTTGCCGACGGTATAGATATTCATGCGGTTGGTGCCGGCGCCGATTTTTCCGCGCAGGCCGGCCGTGCCAAAGGAAAGTTCTTGATAAAAGCGGTCGGATATTTCCGTCTCGTTACCGGCAATATCGGTCAGCTCCCGGTGCAAATCGGGGTCGGCCACAGCCTCTTTCAGCCATAGGTCATACAGTTGATTCAACATACATTCCTCCCAGAGTCATTCAATCTTACTTAAGACACATATACCCATCTATTTTAATGATTTCGGCACGCTGTGTCAAGTTGCAATGAGAATTTTCGGTGAATCGTTTTGGGTTTGGGTTGTTTGAAACTTAAAATAGACTTAAAAGGGGAGAAAAAACAGAAAAGACTTGACAAATAAGTGTGAATAAGGTATGATAAAGGCAATTAATTGGATGAATAGTGCGATGATGCTTTGATGGACACGAAAAGCCGTTCTGATACGGTACAAACAACGGATGCCGAGTTGGTCGAGCGTATTCGTTCCGGCCAAGAGGAGGCACTGTCCGTTCTGTTGAGTCGGTATACGCCGATGGTTCGCTATTGGGCTTCTCGTTTTTCGGATCAGGTGCACCAGCAGGATGATCTTATGCAAGAAGGGCTCATAGCTCTCTATTCTGCTGTAAAAGTGTATAAACCGTCTTGTGCCTCGTTTGCAACCTTTGCTTCGGTGTGTGTGAAGCGTAGTATGGTTTCGGTGTATCGGCAGGCCGGCAGCAAAAAAGCCGTTCCGTCCGCCGCTCTTTCCGCCATTGAGGAACATGAGGCATCCGACAAAGCAGATCCCGAAAGCTTTGTGATCGGAAAAGAAAATTTCGATGAATTTCTTTCTCGAATCAGACAAGCGCTGTCCCCCTTTGAATATGCCGTTTTGTCCCATTATTTGGGTTTTGGAAATTATGATGATGTGTGCGTTAAATTGGGAATTGCACGCAAAGAAATGAATAATGCACTTCAGCGTGCTCGCAAAAAAATTCGTGCGATTAGCAGCGAAAGCTGTTGACGATATCCGCCCATGTAGCTTAATTTCAGCAGAGCGTTGTTTCAAAGATGCCGGTGCGATCCCGGCCGGGGCAATAAACCAAACAAGTGAGGTACAAAAAATGTTTGAAGACAAGACATTGGTTTGCAAGGACTGCGGAGAAGAATTCGTATTCACTGCAAGAGAACAGGAATTCTATGAATCCAAGGGCTTTGCCAATGAGCCCCAGCGTTGCAAGGCTTGCCGCGACAAGCGCAAGAATGCTGCCAGAGGTCCCAGAGAGATGTTTGAAACGACCTGCAGTGCTTGCGGTGCTGTGGCAAAGGTTCCGTTCCAGCCCAGAGAGGATCGTCCGGTGTATTGCAGCGAGTGCTTTGCAAAAATGAAGGAAAATTCTGCTGAATAATATATATTTCGATATATATTGCCGCTTACGCAAGTAGGCGGCTTTCTTTATTTAATAATTTACACAATTTTGACAATAAAATTCACACTTTCTTCACATAAATACGATAAGATAAGAAAAACCTGTTAAGGAGGAACGATATGGACAACAGCAAGATCTTGATCGTGGATGATGATCGCAATATTGGCGAGTTGCTGCGGCTGTATTTGGAGAAGGACGGCTTTGAAACCCGTACCGTGTATGATGGCGAGTCAGCCGTCAAGGAAGCGCATTCCTACAAGCCGGCGCTGATTCTTTTGGACATCATGTTGCCGGGGCTGGACGGTTGGCAGGTTTGTCGGGAAATTCGTAAGGATTTAACCGTTCCGATTATTATGCTTACGGCCAAAGGTGAAACCTTCGACCGTATTTTGGGTCTTGAGCTCGGAGCGGACGATTATATTGTTAAACCTTTTGACACCAAGGAGGTCGTCGCCCGCATTAAGGCGGTTTTGCGTCGAACCGGTGTTAAGGAGAAATCGGCGGTCAAGGAGGTTTCCTACGATAAGCTGACCATCAATCTGACCAACTATGAATTGACTGTTGACGGCAAGCAAATTGATACACCGCCTAAAGAAATGGAACTGATTTATCACTTGGCCAGCAATCCCAACCGGGTATATACCCGGGATCAGCTATTGGATGAGGTATGGGGCTTTGACTATTACGGCGATTCAAGAACGGTCGACGTTCATGTTAAACGGTTGCGTGAAAAGTTGGAGAATGTATCGGATCAGTGGTCGCTCAAAACCGTTTGGGGCGTTGGGTATAAATTTGAGGTCAAATAAAGCATGAAGCTGACTACCTTTAAGAAATACTTCCTCATGGCTTCGGCTATTTTCTTGCTGTGTCTGACGGCCATTGTCATGATTGTGAGTTTTCCCATCAGCAATTATTTGGCCAAGGAAAAATATGCCAGCATGGAAACAACCTGTCGTTCCTTGGCTCGCTATGCTTCTTCCGAGTTTCGCTCAAAGGCATATCAACGCAATATGTATAACATGACCAGGGTGGTGGCCGATACCGAAAAATGCTTGATTTTGGTGGCCGACCGCAGCGGACGCATTGTCAGTTGCACCTGTCAAACCTTTGCTGTGGAGAGCGAATGCGAGCATGCGGGACTGTTATTACCGACCGGTGTATCCGAAAGGTTAGAGCAGACCGAGAGTTTGACGGAAGTCAGCCGATTGGACGGATTGTTAAGCGAAATGCACTATGTGGCGGCTCAAAAGATGACCGGTGATATTGACGGAGCGTTAATCGGCTATGTGGTGGCGGCCACGCCAAGCTCGAACTTATCGGTTTTTTACGCTGATTTGTTTAAGTTGTACGTTTTTGCGGCTATTTTTCCCATCGTGATCATGTTCTTTGCGTTGTATGCCATGACATATCGGATGAATAAGCCGTTGCGATTGATGAGCGAGGCCGCCCAGGCTATGGCTAAGGGCGATTTCTCACGGCGTATTCCTGTCACCGGTAATGACGAAATTGGCGCACTCAGTGAATCCTTCAATCAAATGACCAATTCCCTGGTTGAATTGGAAAACATGAGGCGTGGCTTTATTGCCAATGTGTCGCATGAGCTGAAAACACCCATGACCACCATTGACGGATTTATCACCGGCATTATTGACGGAACCATTGAAGAGGATCAGCGAAATCATTATTTACAGTTAGTCTCGCAAGAGGTTAAACGGTTATCAAGATTGGTGCAAAGTATGTTGAGCCTTTCAAAATTAGAGGCCGGCGAAACCAAACCGAATCCCACGGATTTTGATTTCAGCAATATGGTGTTGGATGTTGTCATCAGTCAGGAACAACGCATCGAGGCTCGCAAACTGAACATTACCGGTTTGGATACCATGGAGGGTTACCGTTTGTATGCCGACCGCGATTTGTTGCATCAGGTGGTTTACAATTTATGTGACAACGCTGTCAAGTTTACCGATGAGGGCGGCACCGTTCATTTTTCGTTGGAACGGGTCGGCAATATGCTCGATTTTCGGATTCGCAATACCGGTAAGGGGATCAGTGAACAGGATTTGCCGTTTGTGTTTGATCGGTTTTATAAAGGCGATCGGGCCCGATCGCAGGTTAAGGACAGTACGGGATTGGGTTTGTATTTGGTGAAAACCATTGTCAAAATTCACGGCGGACGGGTTTTTGTCAGCAGCAAGGAAAACGAGTTTACCGAGTTCGGTATTCTCTTACCCATCCAGCATTGTGATACTGTTTAAGCAGAGTTACACGGGAGGAACAAATATGGATAAAAAATGGGAAATGACGGATAAGGAACAGGCGGCAATTGATGCGACGCCTGACGATTCTTCAAAAACTGCGTGCTTTGCTGATTCTGCTGAAGCACAGCCGGTGAACGAACCGTCTGTTTTTCGTGACCAAACGGTTCAAGGGATGGAATCGTCGGTTAATGACAGGGAGGCGACCGAGTCCTCAAAGGGGGATGCTTCCATGACAGAGGCATCCGGAAGTGACGGTGCGATGACGGATTTGTCGGCGTCGAATAGCATGACATTTGAACCGCAAGACTTACCGACAGAAAACGCTGCGGCACAGGAAGAACCTGTCGATACCACCGAAGCACAGCCAATTCATGCAACGGCCAAACCGTTTTCCGATTCAACGGCGGACTCCGCTTACCCGAGTCCTTACGGTCAAGAACCTCACCCCTGGCAGCGGGTGCCGGATTATCAGCCGACCGCCTATTCGCCTATTGAAAAGAAATCCACTACGCCCAAAGGTGTCAAGGTATTTGCCATGGTTTTGGCGGTCGCTCTGTTGCTGACCTGTGGCTGTACCGCCGGCTATTTAGTGGGTAAAAAAAGCGGTGCCTCCGGCAATCGTTTGTTCAGCGAAACCACACTGGATCTGGCCGATCGTCCGCAGGATACAGATGCCTACAGCACGGCGCAGGTTTACGATCTTGTCAATAAATCCGTGGTGGGCGTCAAGGCTTATAACCAAGCCGGCAACGGCTCAATGGCTTCGGGTATCATTTATACCGAAGACGGTTATGTGATTACAAACGACCATATTTACAGTGGCATCCCCGGTGCAAAATTCAAAGTTACCACTTACGACGGAAAGGTGTATGACGCCGCTTATGTGGCCGGTGATACACGCAGTGATTTGGCCGTTTTGAAAATTGACAGTGACGGGTTTTACCCGGCAACCTTCGGTAATTCAAACGAGCTGATTACCGGTGAAAATGTGGTGGTTATCGGTCGTCCGAACGGTGTTTTGGAGAACAGCATTACCCGTGGCATTGTGTCCTTGCCCAAGAGACGTGTGTCGGTTAACACCAACTATTCTATGAACTTAATTCAAACCGATTCACCCATCAACCCCGGCAATTCGGGTGGTGCACTGGTCAATATGTACGGTCAGGTCATCGGTATTACCTCTTCTAAAATAATCGGTGAAGAGGTGGACGGTATCGGTTTTGCCATTCCAACCGCCACCGCAAAATCGGTGATTGAGTCTCTGATTCAATACGGCTGCGTCAACGATAGGACAAAGCTGGGCATTACCTACAAAATGGTGGATGCTGTAGCGGCAGAGGTGAACAACCTGCCGACAACCGGTGTTTTGATTGCCGATATAAGCCCGGAAAGCGGATTGAACGGAAAAGTGCAAAAGGGTGATTTAATCACCCATGTGCAGGGGGTGCCTATTACGACCGACGGTGTCATTTTAGATGCTATCGAGGCTTGCAAGCCGGGTGATTCTTTGGAATTTTCGGTGTATACCAAGGGAGGGTCAACAACGGTTGTCCGCGCTGAATTGTTACCGGATACAGGTGCCTCAAGTTATACCGCCAGCGAAAGTTTAATTCAATAAGCTCTCAAATTAGGAAGAAAGCCTTCGTCGAATGTGTTTCGGCGGAGGCTTTTTTGTCGGTAAAAAGGAATTTTTTTGGTAGGGCGAAATCGACACAATTCGAACCATAAAAGGTTTATAATGAGGAAGAAACAGATGAATCATAACCATCAACCAAAAGGAGTTGATAAGAAGTGACCGTTTATGCCGATGTGTTGGTAAGTATCAATGTACTGATTGACTATTTCCTACTGCTGTTGACCGAAGCACTGCTTTCGCGGAAGTGTCGGGTGTTTAGGCGGATTCTTTCGGCGGTTCTTTGCGGACTCGGTTCTTTGTATTTGTTTTTGCCCTCCTTGCCGATGATTGTGGATTTATTGACTCGTCTGTTCTTCTGCTCGCTGGTTTGCCTGTTATGCTTTGGCTTTCACGGCGTATGGCCGTTTTTGAAGTGCACGGCCGCATATATCGGCATCAACTGTCTGTTCGGCGGTGTTATGACATTGTTGTTTACGGTTTTCAAACCGCATGGCATGGTATTCCATAACGGGGTGGTGTATTTTGATATATCGGCTATTGAGATGCTGGCGGTGGCTGCCGTGGCCTATGTGTTGCTCTGCGTCGGCCAATGGCTGGTGCGCCGTCACAGTCCGGCCGCCAAACGATGTTTATTGCATCTTAGTGAGGACGGCCGTTCTTTAGAAACCCGAGCAATGGTGGATACGGGTCTTGCATTGATAGATGTATATGCCGGACGGCCGGTGGTGGTGACAGACGCCCAGACGGCCTCTTGCGTTTTGGGTGATTTGGATAAACGGAATCCGTTGTTGCTGCCTTGCCGTACGGTTACGGGACAAGAGCTGATACCGGCTTATCCGGTGAAAGAGGCGCACATCGGCCCGTCCGGGCGCCATCCGATTTTGCTGGCGGTCGGAAAAACCACTTTGGACGGAGATTACCGGGCGATTATCAGCCCCGGTACATGGGAGGAGTTACAATGAGAATACGCCGTTTGATTGATCGGCTCCGGCTGTGGTTCATCCAAAAGACAGGACTGTTACGGGCTGATTACATCAACAGTCCGCAGACATTGCCGCCACCGCTGACGGCTGCCGAGGAACGAGAACTGTTGTCACGGTTTGAGTGTGAAAAAGAGGCAGTAAAGGAAGAACTGATTACCCGTAATTTGCGTCTCGTGGTGTATATCGCCAAAAAGTTTGAGTCACCCGGTGCCGGCGCCGAGGATTTAATCTCTATCGGCACTATCGGACTGATTAAGGCTGTCAATACTTTTTGCCCCGAAAAGAACATCAAGCTGGCAACCTATGCCTCTCGGTGCATTGAAAACGAGATTCTCATGCATCTGCGAAAAAGCTCGGCATTGAAAAGTGAAATTTCCATTGATGAACCGCTCAATGTGGATTGGGACGGCAACGAGTTATTACTGTCGGATATTTTGGGCAGTGACGGGGAAGAGGTCGGTCGCGAATTGGAGCGGGAGGATGAACGGAAACTTATCGGGACACTGATCGATGAACTTTCGCCCCGCGAAAGGGAGATTATGGAAATGCGGTTTGGCTTGGGAGGGAGATGTGAACACACCCAAAAACAAGTGGCTGACTGCTTGGGTATTTCGCAGTCTTATATTTCAAGGCTTGAAAAACGCATTATTCACAAATTGCGCCGACGCATTGAAAAAGCCGTTCAAGGATAAACCGCCGTGTATGGTCGTAAGCATAAAAAATTCGGTGCAAAATAAACGATCAAGTCGATCAATATATCAGCAAACAGGCAAGGGTCATACATCTTGGCTGTTTGCTGATTTTTTTCGGAAAAACAAACCATTGACTTTTTCCTTCAAACATGACAAAATAAAAGAAAATAACCGTCAAGATACACATCAGAGGGGGATTCCTTTGAAAATCAAAACGCAGGACAAAAGCTATGAAGAAGTCATGGCGTTGCCGCATGGGAAACATCGGTTACCGAAACGGCCGAATCTTTTTTTTCGTACGCTTTTAAAGGTTGCGTCTTCAAAAGATTTGAAAGCGACCGCCTTTGAGTGTCGAAAGATAGGCATGGAACGCCTGTCGAGCCATGAGCCGTGCCTTTTGCTGATGAATCATTCCAGCTTTATTGATTTGAAGATCGCAGTGTCGTTGTTTTATCCCAGACCCTTGAATATTGTTTGTACCTCGGACGGGTTTGTGGGGAAAGAATGGTTCATGCGACAGCTTGGCTGTATTCCGACCAAAAAATTCATCAGTGATGTGGGATTGGTTCGGGATATGCTATATGCTTTGCAGACCTTGAAAAGCTCGGTTTTGATGTACCCCGAGGCCAGCTACAGCTTTGACGGGACGGCCACACCGTTGCCGGACAGCCTTGGCAAATGCTTAAAGCTGTTGGGCGTGCCGGTGGTGATGATTCGCACAAACGGTGCTTTTTTACGGGATCCGTTGTATAACAATCTGCAACTGCGTCACACTAAGGTGACGGCCGAAATGGAGTATTTGCTTTCGCCGGAGGATTTGATGAACAAATCGGGCGAAGAACTGAATGAAATTTTGCGACAGCAGTTTAGCTTTGACCATTTCCGTACCCAACAGCAAAACCATGTCCGTATTACCGAGCCGTTCAGAGCCGATGGCCTGAATCGGGTGTTGTATAAGTGTCCGCATTGCGGGACAGAGGGACAAATGGTAGGCAAGGGCATAACCTTGACCTGCCAACAGTGCGGTAAGGCGTATGAGTTGACCGAATTGGGCTATTTGCAGGCATTAGACGGCGACAGTGCCTTTACGCATATTCCCGATTGGTATGCCTGGGAGCGGGATTGCGTTCGTAAGGAGTTAGAGGATGACTCCTACGGTTTGGATGTCCCGGTTGATATCATGATGATGGTTGATACAAAAAAGATCTATCGTGTGGGAACCGGCCGACTGCAACATGGGGTTGATGGCTTTACCTTGGATGGATGCGACGGAAAACTGTCGTATCATCAACCGCCGCAGAACTCCTATAGTCTGTATGCCGACTATTTTTGGTATGAAATCGCCGATGTGATTTGTATCGGCAACAGTCGGGCGCTGTATTATTGTTTTCCGAATGCCAAGGGTGATGTTGTGGCCAAAACACGCTTGGCTACCGAGGAATTGTATCGCCTTAAGAGTCGACAAAAAGGTAAACAAAAAGCAGAGGTTTAACAATGACAACCAAAACAGAGAACCATTTGGTGCGAATCGACGATTCTCTCTTTACAGATAAAGACCCTTTGTGGTATAATTGATCATCATACAGCGTGTACACAGAAAGGGGAGAGCCGGGTGCAGCAACTCATTATTGCCGAAAAGCCGAGCTTGGCTCGTAATATTGTGGCCGGTATCGGTACCATGAAGCGTTGCGACGGCTATTTCGAGGGAAACGGCTATTTGGTTACCTGGGCCTTCGGTCATTTGTACTCGCTGTGCGACATAGAAGATTATACGGGACCCACGGCTTCCGGGCGTTGGTCACTTGAAAACATTCCGTGTTTTCCGAATGAATTTCGGTTTAAGATGCGCAGTGATAAGAAAACCGGACAAGTGGATGCCGGTGTAAAAAAGCAGATGGAAATCATCACCGCTTTGTGTAATCGGCCGGATGTAGAGGGCGTGATCAACGCAGGAGATGCCGACCGAGAGGGCGAAATCATCATTCGGCTTTGCATAAAGCACGCTTTGCAAAGCAAAAAGCGGCTTTACAGACTGTGGCTGCCGGATCAAACACCGCAGACGGTGGCACAGGCCTTAAAGGAATTAAAGGAAGCGGCATCTTATGACCGACTGGCCGACGAGGGCTTTGCCCGTACTTATATCGACTGGCTGTATGGGGTTAATTTGACGCGGTATGCCACCCTGAAGACCGGTACGCTGTTACGGGTCGGTCGAGTGATTGTTCCGATTGTCAAGGCTATTTACGATCGAGATATGGCCATTAGGCATTTCGTGCCCGACACCTACTTTGCGATGGTCAGCAAGGAAGAGACCGATGGTCATGAAATTGAGTTGGTCAGCAAAAAGCGGTTCAAAAAGGAAGAAAAGAAAAAGGCTGAGGAGCTGTGCCGAAAGTATAATGAAACCGGGGCAGTCGTAACGGCTGTTAAAAATAAGAAGGATACCCTCAAGCCCGGTAAACTGTATTCTTTGTCAAAACTACAGAATGTCTTGGGTAAGAAGTATAAAATGTCCATGGAGGATAGTCTGCAGTTGGTACAGGGGTTGTACGAAAAAGGCTTTTTGACCTATCCGAGAACCAACTCGGAATACTTGGCGACCGCCGAAAAAGAAAAGATTGCCAAGATTATTGAAAACTTCGCCTCCATTGGTTACCCGGTGACCATGAAGGAAGATAAAACCATTTTCGATGACAGCAAAATTGAGTCACACTCGGCCTTAACACCGACCTATAAGATTCCGAAAAAAGAGCACTTAAGCGAGGAAGAGTTCAAGGTGTATCAAACGGTGGTACGCCGTTTTGCGGCCGTCTTTTGCAGTGAACCCTGCGTGGCGCAGAAAACCGAAATCACGGTGTCGGTGGGCGATCTGGAGAGCTTTACTCTTAAAGGAACCGTGATTTTGCAGGCCGGTTGGACACGGTTTGATGATACGGCAACCAAGAATAAGCTGTTGCCGCCGCTCATGAAGGGGCAGGTTATCAACACGGCCTTCGCTCCCAAAGAAAAAGAAACATCTCCGCCCAAGCATTACACCATTGAAACGCTGAATAATTATTTGAAGAATCCGTTTAGGCAGGAAAAATCCGCCGCCGAAAACGAAGACGACACCGAAGAATACCGAGCCATGTTTGAGGGGCTGGAGCTGGGAACCGAGGCTACAAGAACCGGCATCATTGAGAATGCTATCCACAGTCATTACATTGCCTTAAATAAGGATGTTTACACCATTTTGCCGGATGGGGAGTATCTAATTGAATCGTTGATTCGTATGGGTATCTCGATGGATAAATACCAGACCAGCAAATTGGGTCAGTCCTTAAAAAAGGTCTACCGCGGCGAGATTGGTGTGCAGGACTGCATTGCACTGGCCGAGACGGAAATCGCCGAAGTATTTAAGCCCAAAGAGGAGCCGCCCGAAACCGATACCGATATGGGCTTTTTCGGGGATGAGGCCGGTGTTTGTCCGCTGTGCGGTCAATCGGTTGTCAGAAGCAAATACGGCTATCGGTGTACCGGATATAAGGATGGCTGTCATTTTTCTGTTTCCGCTTCGATTTGCGGACGTGTTATCTCGCTGGCAAACGTCCGCCTGCTGTTAAGCAGTGGAAAAACGGCCGAAATACAGGGCTTTATATCCAAGAACGGTAAGCCCTTTAAGGCCCGCTTATGTTTACAACAGGGACGGGCGGTATTTGATTTCCAAACGCCGCAATCTTCAACGCTTTCCGGGGCATAAAGACCCTTGTGCGAACAATCGCAAGAATGTTTTTTAGGAGATGGCTGTATGTTAACGGTTGAAAAAACAACTCCCGCCATTACCGTCAAAGAGGTTACAACCAAGAAGGAACTGCGTCGCTTTGTGGATTATCCCAATCGTCTGTACCGTGACAATCCTTATTTTGTTCCGGCTTTTTACGGCGATGATTTGGCGGATTGGGATAAAAAGAAGAATCCGGCATTTGAGTATTGTGAGGCCAAATGCTTTTTGGCGTACCAGGAAGGCAAAATCGTGGGGCGCATCGGGGCTATTTTGAGCCATCGTGCCAATGAAAAATGGGGCACCCAGCGGATGCGTTTTACCCAGGTGGACTTTATAGACGACCGTGCGGTGTCGGCAGCCTTGTTTGGTGCTGTCGAGGATTGGGCTCGTGAAAAGGGTTGCACGCAGGTGCACGGACCGTTGGGCTTTTGTGATATGGATCGGGAAGGTATGCTGGTGGAGGGCTTTGAGGAGCCCGGCCTCTTCTTTACCTATTATAATCCGCCGTATTACAACGATCATTTGGCAGCTCTCGGTTACGAAAAGGATACCGACTGGATGGAATATCGCATTAAGGCGCCGGCCGAGGGCGACCCGCAGGTTGAGCGGTTTCATAGGCTGGCCGAACGGGTGAACAGTCGCTATCATTTTCATTTTGCAAAGCTCAAACATCGTCGGGATTATGTTCCGTATATTCGTCAGGTGTTCCAACTGGTAAACGAGTGCTATGCGCCGTTATACGGTGTGGTGGAATTGAGCGAACGACAGATTGAAAAGTATGCCCATAAGTTTGCTCCGCTGGTTCAGCCCGATTTTGCCGCTCTTTTGTTGGATGACCAAGACAACATGGTGGCCTTCGGTGTCAGTGCGCCATCGGTGGAAAAGGCCATAAAAAAGAGTCACGGACGATTGTTCCCGTTTGGTTTTCTCGGGGTACTTAAGTCATTCTACATCAATGATACCGTGGATATGCTGCTGATTGCCGTTCGGCCGGATTTGCAAAGCACCGGTGTAAACGCCGTGCTGTTGGATCATTTGATTCAAAGCGGCATTAAGCACAATATTCGCTATGCCGAAACAGGACCGATGCTTGAAACCAACAGCAAGGTTTTGTCTCAGTGGAAGCATTTTGAAAAACGGCAGCATAAACGCCGTCGTTGTTATCTGAAAAATCTAGAATGAGATGTGAGAGGTCGGTATGACAGATAAAAAACGGAATGTCAAAAAGAAGAACAAGCGCCTTGTGTATGATTTGCTGCTGCTTGTGTGCATAGCGGTGCTTGGATTCTGTGCGTATCAGTTGGTAGGATACTACGGACAGAAAAGCAAAAGCGAAGGAATTGTTTCACAAGTGGCCGACGAGGTGGTCTCCTATGGGCCTTCGACCGAGGAAAGCGAATCGCAGAGTCAGGAGGATGAGAAAAGGGAACCGACCGGTTATTCTCATGCACCGATTCCAAAGTCGGTGGATTTTGAGGCTTTGAAGGCGCAAAACAGCGAAGCGGTAGGGTGGTTGTTCAGCGAAAACGGCGTCATCAATTACCCGCTTATGCAGACCGACAACAATGAGTATTATTTGAATCATTTGATTTCCGGCAAGGAGAATATCAACGGCTCTTTATTCTTGGATTATCTGTGTAACGATGATTTTTCCAGTCGAAATACACTCATTTACGGCCACAGCATGAAGAATGGCACGATGTTTGCCACACTGCTTCGGTATCGTAATCAGGCCTATTATGATGCCTATCCGTGTTTTTATTTGTACACGCCTAAGGGCAATTATCGAATTGATGTGTTTTCCGGCTTTGAAACGACCGCCGATGACAGAGCTTATGTTGTCGCCTTTAACGATAATGAAATGCTTTCTCTTGTCAGTTATTTGTTTTCTAAATCAGCCTTTCGCTCCAATGTACAGGTTAGCGAAACCGATCGACTGGTAACATTGTCAACCTGTGCGTACAGTCATGACGATGCGCGGTTTTTGGTGGTTGGCAAGTTAACGCCGCTTTTTTAGCTGTTTTCTGTCATCAGGCGGATTTAATAAAAAAATTTATATTTTGTTAAAAAAATGATTGAGTATTCCAAAAAACTGTGCTATACTGTTGGTGAAAAAATTTTGGAGGTTGATTTTCGATGAAAAAAGTCTTGGCTTTGCTCATGGTTGTGGCAATGCTGTTTGCCGTTGCCGGATGTAATTCAAGTGTTAAAGAGATTGTGCGTGAGAAGCAACTCACGAAGTTAAACTATGGCAGCTATATTTTATTGGAGGGAACTCCTTCCGGTGTTACACAACGCACTTCAGCTTATGACGGCAATCAGGAAAAGTATTTCGGCGGCACTTGGCGTTGGGCTGAGTGTTCTGTAACCGTCACGGCTAAAAACGCCACTGCTAATATAATTGACTTTACCGATTGCGTAGTTAAGGCCGAAGTTGATTTGGGCTCATTTGGTACTCACACGGTCGAATTGCAGTTGGATGCACAGGGTAATGCCTCCAAGACCATCGATGTTGTCAGTAGCAAGCAGGCTCGTCCGGCAAGCGGTTATAACGCCGGGGATATTCCCGCTCCCGAAGCCGTCTTTAATGTTGAAGAAGCGTCCGGCACCATGAAGATGCACTTCCAGCTTGATGAAAACGGTTCTGCTATTGTAAAGTCTTCCGAAGAGCAGTAAGAACGGTTTCTAAGAATTTGTTACATAGTTTGTACAGTCAGCAGTTGTTGCCAAACGGCAGCAACTGCTTTTTTTCGCCACTTCAGTATGACCGAACAGGGCGAAAAAGAGGCTCGCCGGATACATCCAATGAGCCTTAATGCTAATCCACCGTTAGTTGTGAAAAGTCCGGTAGGTAAGATAATAAAGCATGAACCGCATCCGCCGAACTGTCGGCACGATAGATTAGTCCCAGCGTTCGTTCAACACGGGTGTCAAGCGGAACGGTTTTCAGTTCGCTTGGCAGATCAACGACCGACAGTTTCGGCAAAAGCGTGATGCCCAGTCCTTGACGTACCATTGAAATCACCGAGTCGTTGTCATCGGAGAAAACCTGTATGACGGTAATGGGCAGACTGTCAAAATAATTCCTCACAAGCAAGTCATTCGGCATGATAAACGGCTTTTTGAAAAAATCATCCCGTGTCAGTGTTGCCTTATTGCTAAAATCCTCTTGGCGCACCACGGCTACATACGGATCTTTGCATAACGGCGTAAACAAGGTGTTTGGCAATGCGCATTTTTCGGCAAAAACCACATCGGCCTTTTCAACCGACAGGAGGTTTTCGGTAATATCTCCGACCACAACCGAAACGGTTAAGTTCGGCAAGGCTTTATTCAGTTTAGAAAGAACCGGGGGCAGCAGGGATTTGGCAATGCTGGAATAGCAACCGATTTTCAGCGTGTTTCCGTTCTTCGCGGATAGGGTCAAAGCGGCGTGGCGC
Source organism: Clostridiaceae bacterium (assembly GCA_016295355.1). Lineage (GTDB taxonomy): Bacteria > Bacillota > Clostridia > Oscillospirales > Acutalibacteraceae > SIG607. The sequence continues at coordinate 8,272 of JAEDLK010000015.1, read as the reverse complement.
ATTTTGGCTTGCGCTTCGACAAATTCCATTAGATACGGTAGCATTTGTTGCCCATCGTCGGTTAACGAGATACCTTTACTGTTGCGGTTAAAGAGGGTGATCGACAATTCATTTTCCAGCTTATCGGCCGCATGGGACAGGGCCGATGGAGTGTAACAATGCGATTGTGCGGCCTTGGAAAAACTGCCTGCACGGATGGCTTCCAGTAAAATACGAATAACTTCGGCGTCCATAACAACCTCGCTTTGAATTTTTTTCACAACACTATGATAAATCGGTTCTTCGCATATGTCAAGATATATGATACTATACAAGAGTTGATTTTTTAACATAAGGGGCGATTGTATGCGGCAGGCATTGGCAAAAACAACAAATAAGGGTAAATATCTGTTGGGATTGGTATTTGTCGTCTTGGTGTGGGGTGCCTCGCCTTTGTTTACAAAGGGTTTTGTTTACCGTTATTACGAGCCGGGCTTTGTGGCTTTGTTTGACACCGCCGTGGCGGCCGTTGCCATGGGGGTAATTGCTATTCCGAGAATGAAGCACTTCAATAAACAGTACTTATGGGCTCTTGTGACAGGCTTTTTTTATTCTGCTGCCTGTATCGCCCAAAAGTTTGCCCTAAAGCAAACCACACCCGGGATCTATGCTTTTTTGGAGAATTTATCCTGCATTGTGGTGCCGTTTTTATTGTGGGCATTAACCGCTAAACGGCCGTCGTTTATGAAGATTCTGTCTTGCGTTATCTGTCTTGTCAGTTCGTTTGTTATCAGCGGCGGTTTTTCGGGCGGCAGTATGAACACGGGCGTCATTTTGTGCGCTGTTGCCGGCATTTTTTATGGATTTAATATTGCCGGAACAGCCTTCTTTGCTCAAAAACTCGATACCTCGCTGTATCTGTGTTTACAATTTTTTGAGAATTTTGTTATAACCTCTATTTATGTGCTGTTCTTTGATCATTTCAGTTTTACCCCACACTACGGAGCTTTGGCCGGTATGGTGTTCCAAATGCTTTTCTCCAGCGTGTTTTGCTGGTGTTTAAGAACCACCTGCTTAAAGCATTTGGATGCGGTGACGGTGGCGGTTGTCATGCCGATGTCTGCTGTTGTTACAACCGTCTTTTCGGTCATTTTCGGCATGGATACGGTTTCTTTAAGCCTTGTTTTGGGTGCCGGGCTGGGACTTTTGTCGATTGCCGTGTCGGAGATAGCTGACCATATGGAGGATAAAAAGAAAAACAGCCGTCTTGAAAAAGAGGAAACGGCTGTTTCAGAGAATAGTTGAATGAAGGGTGATCTCGCCGGTTGAAAGGGTGAGAAGGTCACTCCCGACACGAACAAGTAGATGAGCTTCGTCGTCTACACCGCAAACCGTTCCGGACAAGAGGTGTCCGTCCTTTTCAAAGGTTACGGCTTTATCGGTCAGCAGACTGCGTTTTCGGTAAGACGGCATAACAGCATCGCGACACAGTCTTTTAGAAAAAGCCAGCAACCGGTTAACCATCGCGGCAATAGCTTCTGCCAGGGCCGCACTGTCGGGCGTGTGGTTTCCCCATAGGCTACCGGCTTTTTGATGGATGTCGGTTGGGTAACCGCCGACGGGATCGGTCACATTCACGCCGATGCCCACTACGGTGTATAAAAGACGGCTGTTTGCACCGTAACCCGATTCACTTAAAATGCCGCAAACCTTACGGTGATCCATATAAAGATCGTTGACCCATTTGATGCCGATAGGCTGTTTGACTAACGGTTCCAAGGCTTCGGCAATAAAGACAGCCGAAGCCGTTGTCAACATAATGACTTGGTCAGCCGAGCAGGATGGATGCAGCAGAACCGAAAAGTATAGGCCACTACCGCTTGGCGAGAAAAATTGACGGCCGAGTCGACCACGCCCGGCTGTTTGCTCAAAGGCTATGATAACGGCATCGGCGCTATCGGCAGTCGCCATGGTTTTGGCGTCTTGATTGGTTGATGCGGTCGTCTTTTTGAAGTGAACATGGCTTGCATTCAGTTGACAAGCTTGCATAAAAACCGATTTAAATAGATCTTGATCCAAAGAAAAAGAGTCTATCACACGCCTTACTCCTTTCATTATGTTTTGTGCCTCTTTAGCAAATGCTTTAAGAGTTTTTCACAAGAGCCTTATGGCAAGTAACCATAAAAGAAAAAGCCTTGCCGCATCGCAGTAGGATTAAACACAGTATAACACATATAAGGGAAGAAAAAAAGACTGAACGGTGAAAAATGGCAAGATAAATGCTGCGTGATTTTCTGTCATCAGGGAGTATGTGTGCTTGTTTTTGGTCTTGTTGTATTGTTAGCCGAGTGAAAGGCAAACGCTGGCGTAAGCGCCACCAATGGGAGTTTTTGATGATGAACGATGGGGGCGAAGGCTTATGTGCAGAACCATAAGACAGAAAAGAATACGAATAAAATATACTGTTTTTGTTAATGGGATGACGGATGATTACAATAATAGCAAAAAAAATAAAATCAATAAAATTTTTCTTTACATTTTGTATAGATGGTGTTATAATACAATTGCATAATGACAAATATAGTACTGGAGGGTACATTATGAAAAAGATTTTATCTGTTCTTTTGGCTCTGGCACTGGTATTCACTTTCGCTGTTTCTGCTTTTGCATTGAACAGTCCCCAAGGTGTGGAGAATGCCAAAGTTGTCATTAACCGTACGGCTAACGGCAGCAACTCTAGTGTGGCTGAAACCGTAGCGGTTAAAGAGGATGGCAGCTTGGAACTGAAACCGGGCGACTCTAAACTGAAGTTTAACGGTTGGGGTGTGTACACCACTGACGGTAAGAAGGAAGCTGTTCTGAATAGAGATTACACCATTGTGTCCGTCACCTTGGCCAGTGGCAAGGCTGCTGTTGAAGGCACCGACTATAAGATCGTGGACGGTAAGATTGAGTCCTTAAACAATGCTGCCTTGAACATTACCATTAAGCCGTTGATTGCTCAGCTATTCGTTTCTGAGTTGTTCGGTAATGTTGACGTAAAGTTCAACATCCCTTCTCCGGTTACCGGTTATGACTATCAGACCGGCTTGGTTGTAGCATTGGCTCTGGTTATATTGGGCGCTGCTGCTACCGTTATTGCTTCCCGCAAACGCGTATTCGATCGCTGATCGGTTCTTTTCGATATCGGCGGCCGCTCAATGATTTGAGCGGCCGTTTCTGTTTTATAGGATATGGGTTTTCGTGTTCGGGAAAAATCCGTTAGGCTTGAGATTCGACCGTAGGAGGTACGGACTATGAAACGAAAGGTAATATTTTGGACTTCGCTGGGCGTTTTAATTGCTGCTGTTTTGGCTGTCGCCGTCTATTTTTTGTTCCCGTATCTGGCGGCTCCCAAGCCAATGCCGCTCGTCGAGCAGGAAACATCGTCTGAGATTAACCGGGAGCCGTTACCGGAATTACCGGACAATCCCATCGATTTTGCTACTTTACAGGCTGAAAACAGCGATATATACGCTTGGATTCGTGTTCCGGGTACCAATGTGGACTATCCTGTTTTGCAAAGCAGTAACAGCAATGATGATTTTTATTTACATCGTAACATTAAAAAGCAATACGAATTTGCCGGGTCTATTTATTCACAACAGTTTAATACAAAAACCTTTAAGGATCCGAACACGGTTCTTTATGGGCATAATATGCTCAACGGTTCCATGTTTGCTTCCCTGCACAAATTCCGTGATCCCGCCTTTTTTAATGAGAATCGGTATATCTATATTTACACGCCCGGTCATATTTTAACCTATGATATTTTTGCGGCATATCGGTTTGATAATCGGCATCTTTTGCTTTGCTTCAATTTGCGGGATCCGGATGTCTTTGCCGATTATCTCAAAATGATTCGCAATCCGGACTCCACCATCGTCAATGAACGAGAGGGCATTACGCTGGATGCTTCCAGCCGTCTTTTGACCTTAAACACCTGTATTACATCGGATGACTATCGGTATTTGGTACAGGGGGTGTTAATCAGTGACCAACCAACCAAATGAGGAACCCTCGTCATGGCACGAAGAATCGGATGATTGTTTACCTCGTGATACCGGGGGCAAAACGGGCGAGTGCCGTAAAGAAAATTGCAGGCGTCAGAAAGGGCGCAAGCATAAATGGGTTATCCGGATTTTGGGGATCATAGCGGTGATTATAGCGGTGGCTGTACTGAGCGTCATCTGTATGGTGTATATCGGTCAGTGGTATATGAGAAGCCAGACACCGACATTAGACCCGATCGGCGGTTCAAACACCGAGGTTTATGATGATGCCATTGTGTATAAGGGTACTCGGTATAGCTATAACGATCGGGTTGTTTCTATTCTCTGCATAGGTGTTGACCGTCAATCGCTGGATAACAGCGCGCCTATCGGAAAAGCCGGACAGGCTGACGCATTATTTTTGATCACCGTGGATACCTCAAACGGACGAACCGTGATTACGGCCATCCCTCGTGATACCATAACCGGCGTCGATTTATATACGACGGAGGGAATGTTCATTAAGACGGAAAACCGTCAAATCTGTTTGGCGTATGCCAATGGCGATGGCACCGTCACCAGTTGTGAAAATACGCTGAAATCGGCTTCACGGTTGTTTCGGGGCATCCCTATCAATCAATATGTGTGCATTGATCTCCAGGCCGTAGGTAACATCAATGATTTGGTGGGCGGCGTGGATGTTGTTCCGAGTCAGACGCAAAAGCTCGTCGATACAAACGGTCGTATCTTTTATATCTATGAAGGTCAAACAATTCATTTAACCAAGGATACCGCTCTGCCGTATTTGAGATTTAGAGGAACGGAAACAGAAGCCAGTTATGTGCGCATGGAACGGCAAATAGATTACATGAAAATCATAGGCGCTCTTGTTTCACAGAAGGTTAAAAATGATTTGACCTTCCCCGTAAAGATGTACAGAAGTGTCAGCGGACAAATGGTTTCTAATTTGGATGTGACCAGAATTTCCTATTTAACATCGGTTATGTTTAGCCGACGCAATGACCTGGCGGTCACCTACCGCAAATTAGAGGGCACGCTGTCGGTGGGTGAGGACGGCTATGCGGAATTGACTCCCGACGAAGACAAGCTAATGGACTTGATTATGGATTTGTTCTATACGCCTGTTTGAATAACTTTAACGCTGTGTCGCCTTACGGCCACACAGCGTTTTTTTGACGTATACCGTTATACCGTGTTTATCGCATACCGATCAATAGCTTGAATATTTTACGATACAAAAAACACGCACCGACAGATCGGTGCGTGTGACTGTTTATGGGACCTTGGATGTGGTATTCTCACTTTTGGACTGTGCTTTTTTTCGCTGCGCGGTTGGTTTCTTTTTCAATGCCTCGCCGTCCTTTTCTTTGGCTGATGCATCCTCACTCTTGGACTGTGCTTTTTTTCGCTGTGCGGTTGGTTTCTTTTCCAATGCCTCGCCGTCTTTTTCTTTGGCGGAAGCAGTCTTCTTTTTGGAAACTGTTTTTGCCACGGAACCGTTTTCGGCGGCGTTTTTAGCAGGCGTTTTTCGTGTTCGCCTTGGTGGTTGTGTCGGAACAGGCGGTTCAACTTCAAGCATAGACCCGTCTTTTACCATCGGATCGACTGCGGTGGCAGGTTCCTCTATGCCAGCGTTTTCAGTGACAAACGGCGTACCGTCTGTTGCATCCGGCACGGCATCCGTTAAGGATATTTCATGGGACATCAGCTCATCAAGCGTTTGTTCCTCCTGGTTCTGCAACGCCGAAAGACGCTCTTCATACCACAAATAATCAATCATGTAAGCGAGTAGGTACACCACACCGAACAGAATGGCGGACACAATGAAGGCCAGAATAAAATTAGGGACCTCTGTGTCAAAGAACAACTCTATCCCTAAATTGACCGAGTGAATGTTGGAACTGACCGATGTGGCCAAAAGCGTAACGGTCGAAAACACAAGGGCGTACAACAAGGCTGATTTTTTATAATGCTGATTACGTATGGCCTTGTCTTCCTGCGAGTCACCGGCCGGTAGCGGTGTCCCGTCAAAAGAGCAGGGAACCGCTGTTTCGGAAAACAGCTTTTTCAAAAAGCCAAAAACGGCAAACAACAAAAACAGCAACACCAATTCCCAGGTGCAAACAACCCGTTCGCGCTTAAACTTGTAGATAATTTCCACAAGTAGATACACATAAGCAAAGCCCAAGGTGAACAGGGCGGCTTTGCCGTCATGGCTGACCGGTTTAACGGTTATTGTTTTCTTTTTGTCCGAACGCATGGTTTCCTCCCCAAAAAGAAGTGGCGTTGCCACCTATATCGTCAAACAATTTACCATATTATTCTATCATACTTTGTTGCGAAAGGCAATCCTATTTTTTGCCTTCGTGTTGGAAATCAGGATTGGCATTACCGCCCGGGCGGTAATGGGATTTTCAAGCCCTGCAGAGCGGTGATACGCCCCTTCTTTTTGTGAAAAATGTCTATAAAATGCAGTGAATGTTGTTTTATTTTAAGGATGTACCAAGGCCTGTGAATATGCTATAATGGTCGTGTTGATTTTATACGGGTGGGGATATATATGGGCAAAAATACAAAGGGAACCTTAATACTGGTGTTTGCCTCGATGATTTGGGGTATGGCGTTTGTGGCACAGGACATGGCGGCAGAGTCTTTGCAGGCTAACAGCATTATTTGCCTTCGTTCTTTTATCGCCACTTTGGTGTTGACACCGGTGTTGCTTTTTATGCGACAAAGGAAACCGAATGAATACAAAATTCCCAAGGAAAAAAGAAAAATTTATTTACTGGGAGGCGTGTTGTGCGGCTTTTGCCTGTTTGCGGCCAGTGGCCTGCAACAAATGGGTGTGTGCGCCTATCCCGACACAGCCAATGCCCCTGCTCGGGCCGGCTTTTTAACCTCCTTATATGTGGTTATGGTTCCACTCGTGGGCTTGTTCTTCCGTAAAAAAGTTAGCATTGCGTTGTTGTTTGGCGTGATGTTAAGCTTTGTGGGCCTTTATCTGTTGTGCTTAAAAGATGGCTTTTCAGGTGTGTATAAGGGTGATTTATTCCTGTTGGCCAGCGCCTTATGCTTCACCGTTCACATCATGGTGGTGGATTGGTTTGTCACTCGGGTACAGGGCATTTGGCTGTCGGCCATTCAGTTTTTATCGTGTGGAATGTTTGCCTTGTTTGTGATGCTGTTGCTGGAAAAACCGGCATTGCCCGACATCCTTTCGGCGGCATGGCCGGTTCTGTATTTAGGCGTGATGTCCAGCGGTGTAGCCTATACATTGCAAATCATCGGACAGAACGCCTGTGACAATCCAACCGTTGCTTCCATTGCCATGAGTTTGGAATCGGTCTTTGCGGCGTTGGGCGGAGTGTTGTTCGGCAACACACTGACAATGCGGGAAGGGCTTGGCTGTGTGGTTATGTTTGCGGCCATTTTGCTTTCTCAAGTCCCGTCAAAACCCCGTAAGAACAGACTAAAATCATAATATTGATCCATATTGCTAATTGTCATGCTGCTAAATCTGTGGTAAACTATCTATGTTGGACAAACGGTTTATATAATGAGGTGAGCAATATGAAAAAAGTTTTGGCTTTTTTACTGGTATTTTCGTTGTTGGTGGTCTGCTGTGGCTGTACCGGCAATACGGATAACGGCAACACTAAACCTTCTTCTGCCACATCTTCTAAACCCGTGGTTGAGGAGGATGAGGATGTGAGCAAGGAGCCGTTGGTGCTATCCGGAGAGGATGAATATGTGGTGGCCTGTAAAAAAGGGGCCGGTATCACGCTTGACGATATTACTGAAATTAAGGGACGCAAGGTTGCCGTTGTCAGAGACACCGATAGTGAAAAAATCGGCCGATATTATGAGGCCTTGGTTCGTACAACCGGCACCGATGCGGATAGCGTTTCAGAATTGTTCGGCGGTAGTGTGGAATTGATCATCTGCCGTAAGCTCACGGCTGAAATCAATTCGCACACCGATATTGCGTTGGATCCCATTGTGATAAAATAAAGGAAAACGGCTGTCCTTGGACAGCCGTTTTTGTGTGCCGATTCATTGATAAAAAATTGACCCGGGTTGATGACAGATAGCTATATCGGCAAGGGTATGGTGAACGGTTGATGTGGGAAATACTGAGGTAAAAGAATAGGAAAGAGTGTTGGCTGTTTTGGCGGCGTTGCCGAGATCAGCGGTCTGCCGTGGCCGTACCGACGACGCAAATAGCGTTTCGAAATGCATCG
>JAEDLK010000047.1 GCA_016295355.1 Clostridiaceae bacterium | reverse complement strand
TCTCTGTTTCGGCAAGTCAGATCGGCAAAGGACTTGATGAACAGTTGCAGGGGTTCGTTACCGAACACCCCGACACTAAACTCATAATCATAGACACACTCCAAAAGGTGCGTGAGGTTGGCGGTGATAATTACAGTTACGCCAACGACTATGAAATCATTAACCGTATTAAGAAATTTACTGACCGCTACGGTATTTGCGTTTTAATCGTGCACCATACCCGAAAGCAAAATGCAGATGATAAGTTCGATATGATATCCGGTACGACGGCTCTGCTCGGTGCAGCAGACGGCGGCTTCATTTTGCAAAAGGAAAAGCGTACAATCAACAATGCCACCCTTGAGGTATCGGGCAGAGATCAACCCGACCAAAAGCTACACCTTGTCCGTAACACCGAAACTCTCTTATGGGAATTGGAGCGAGTGGAAACGGAACTTTGGAAAGAGCCACCCGAACCCTTACTTGAAAAAGTGGCGGCGTTCATCACCGCAGACAATGCTGAGTGGTGCGGTTCACCAACGGAGCTTGTCGTGGTTCTTGGCATTGATATGAAAGCCAACGCTCTGTCGATGAAACTGAATATCAATGCAGGGCGTTTGTTCAATGAGTACGGTATCTGCTACGAGAACAAACGCTGTCACGATGGCCGCAAGGTGCGCCTACACCTTGAGCAAGCGTGACGATGCGTGTCGGTCGTGACGGTGTTATTGGTGGTAGCAAAAACATCGTCACCATCGTCACAGACCGACACGGGAAAGTTTAGGCGGGGTGAAGGGTGCCCTTTTCAAAGGGCGGCACTTCTGGGGGGTGTCCGCAGACAACGGGGCAACGCCCCATAACCCCCTCGGAGAGAGCAATGGCACCTTTTGATAGACGAAGGCTGTCGAAAGTGCTTTTGCGTTACTTTTGACAAAAGTAACAAAACCCGCCGCACGGCGGCGAAGGAAAAAGGAAGTGATTATTTGAAAAGAACGATAAGCGGAATGGTCGGAAAAGGCTCGCTCAGACACAACAATCGCACCTTTCACGCAGGCAATGTTGATCCCGAAAGGTCGCACCAAAACATTGCCTACTGTGATGAAAATATCCGTGATGTTTACCACGAATTGTTTGATGAAGCACTCGAAAAATACAATGCCAAGCAAACGAGAACCGACCGTATGATAGATGATTATTACGAAAAAATACGCTTCGGAAAGCAAGAAAAACCGTTCCACGAAATCATAATGCAGATTGGTGATTGGGAGAATACCGCCGTCGATAGCGACACCGGAAAGCTCGCCACCGAGATACTTGACGAGTATATGAAAGGGTTTGTCGAGCGTAATCCCAACCTCAGAGTGTTCTCGGCGCACATTCATTTGGATGAAGCAACACCCCACTTGCACATCGACTTTGTACCTTTTATCAAGACCGACGGCAAGCGTGGACTTGAAACAAGAGTATCCCTCAAGCAAGCGTTAAAGGCGCAAGGTTTTGTCGGTGTTCACAAGAAGGACAGCGAGTGGGCAAGGTGGATACAAGCCGAAAAAGAACAGCTCGCTGCCATTATGGAACGACACGGAATTGAGTGGGAGCGCAAAGGAATGGAACGTCCGCACCTCGATGTTATCGATTATAAATTGCAGGAACGACAACGAGAATTAGCGGAGTTGGATGCGGTTGTCAAGGAGAAAACCGACGAAGCGAATATTCTCGAAAAGCAGATTGAAAACCTCACCGAGAGTGCAAAGGTTATCACGACCATCTCGCAAAATTTTGAAAACGAGCCTGAATATCGGTTGCCCGAACCTACGGCAATGATGTCGGCACGGAGTTATAAGACCAAGTTTGTCGATCCGCTGATAAAGCGATTAAAGGCGCTTGTTATTAAAACGCTGAGTAGGTATTTTGAAGCGAGAACCGATTTTGAACGGTGGCGCACCGCCAACCATTCTCTTGCGAGTAGCAACGAGAGATTGAAAAATCGGGTGGCGGCTTTGGAGAATGAAAACGAATATCTTCGTGAAGATCTGCGTGATTATAAACTGCTCCGAAAGGTATTCGGCAGCAAACAGATTGACAATCTGCTTGAACAAGCAAGAGCAAATAAAGTTAAACGGCGTGATGAACGCTCAAGATAAAATTATAAGGAGGACAACACAATGAAACAGCATTTCACAGACGAAAGAACGGGTATCAGCTACACCCTGCAGGGAGATTATTATCTGCCTGACCTTGTATTACCCGCCGAAGAACAAGTCGAAGTCGGCATTTGGGGACAGCGGCACTTGCAATATATCAAGGCGCACCGCAAAGGTTTTCATACGACCTTGCTCACAAAATGCGAACTGAACAGACACCTTGCCGACGTAAACAAGCAGGCAGAGGATATGTTTTTTCGGCTCGTAAAACGGATGGCAGAGCGTGAGGGCGTAACCGAAAAACTCAAAGCAGACAATCAAATGGAGTGGGTCGCTCGGATGAATAACATCCGCAGCAGAGCCACAGAAATCGTAAATCACGATATAATTTACAACTAACCGAAGGACGGCGGTAGGGAGATTCTTCTCTCTGCCGTCATTTTTGCGTATAGTGGAAAAACTTTATTCTTTATGATATAATTTTAAAAAAGTTAGCTGCTTTTTTAAGACCAACGCCGAAAAAAACGTACTTAATAAGTGAAAGCGCTTTTAGGTCAGACAAGGGAGGTGAACAACATGGATGATCTGAGAATCATAGAACTCTACTTTGAACGGGACGAACAGGCTATCAAGGAGACGGATGCAAAGTACGGCAAGCTCTGTCATAGCATCGCCTACAATGTTTTACACAATCACGAAGATTCGGAGGAATGTGTAAACGATACATACGTTGGTGTGTGGAATGCAATCCCTCCCACACGTCCTAACAATCTTATGTCGTTTGTCTGTAAGATTGCGAGAAATCTATCTTTGAAGCGATTTGAGTTTATGAAACGTGAAAAACGGACGGTAGAGGTGCTTCTATCCTTAGATGAACTTGCGGCAGTATTGCCGGACGAACGGTATGCACCTGATGTGAGTGATGAGGATGTTGGTAAACTGATCAGTGCGTTCTTGCGTAATCAAAAAGAAGAGGCACGAAATGTCTTTATTCGAAAGTATTTCTTCTTCGATACCATCGGAGATATTGCAGAGCGCTTCGGCTTTACCGAGAGTAAGGTCAAAAATATGTTGTTCTACACCCGAAACAAACTAAGAGACTATCTCATTAAGGAGGGCGTTGAAATATGAAGAAACCGAGATTTTCAAATGCCATCGGTAACCTCGATGATGACCTCGTTGAAGCTGCCGCAGAGTGCAAACGAAAAGAAAAGCCAAACTTTTGGCTTAAATGGGGTTCCGTAGCCGCCTGTTTTGCTGTTGTAGCCGTTGCTGTCACGTTTATTTTACCTTCGTTGTCGGATGTTGGTAAAGTGCCCGGCGGAGAAAAAACACCAAATGCAAACGAAGGGAGATATAAAGAGTTCCTTGTAACGGAAGATACTCTTGCTATTATGTGGCCGTGGGATTATTTATCCGAATCCGAAAGGTATTATGAGTTGATGCTTGATGGCGTCAAATTCACAAAAAATGGCGGTCGAACAATTTCCGAGGAATTTGTTGGAGAAAAGATTGGCACATATTCTATCGTGGGATATGATCATGTCACCGAAGAACGGCACACAGTTGATGCGGATGTTTATCTAATAGATAATGTGAACAGAGACGAATTTGTTGCTGTTAAGTTGTCGGATAAGTTTTATTCGTATAAGAAGGAAGAATACAATCCACCCAACACTTTAGGCGAACTATTTGAAAACGTGGATTTGTCAAAACTAACTTCATTGGAACGATTTTCCGAAGATGACGGCGGAGCGGACAGTAAATATTATAAACTGACCAACGATGACTATATCTGGGAAGTTTTATCTGATTGCGACGAAGCAACCTTCATCGAAGAAAATGGACTGAATTGGAGCAAGTACGATAGGAATTATATCTCGTTTACCGTTACCGCAAATGCATTGGGTGTGTACAAGCACGTTCTTACGATTACGGAAGACGGTTATTTAGATACGAATGTATTCAATTGGGGATATCTCTTCTATATTGGCGAAGATGCTGCGAACAAGATAATTGAATATGCCCGTGAACACTCGGAAGAAGCGGAGTTTGAACCGTATGAGCAATCCATCATCGGAAAAGTGACGAGCTTCACCGATGAATATGTTTTGATTGATGACTCCTCTTTGTGTAATGATCCGTCGGAAGGTATTGTCTATAAGGTTCCGCTTAATGATATACGGATATCCAGATACTTTGAAACTAATCATATCAAAGAAGGTGAATATGTTAAAGTCGTATATGAGGGCGAAATTGATGCACAAACTAATACGATAACATTCGCTCAAACGATAGCTGACGTGAACATCACGTTTGATAGCGGCAAAGAAGATGAGGCACCGGAATTGGGCAGTGAAGAAACTGTAACCCATACAACATCAAGCAAGGCTGCAAATTTTCAGATTCCGGAATAAACTAATATGACACGAAAGGCGTCGCAGAAATGCGGCGCCTATTTGTTATGGTAAATTAAACTCCAGCATGTTTTATTGTTTTTGTCTGGGAAATGTTGTATAATGGTACAAAGAGTTATTTTAAAAAGGTTGAAAATGTAGGAGCGTTGATAAATATGAAAATAAAATCAATAAGCGTTGTGAACTATAGAAATATCGACGGCAACTCAATGGTGCTTCACCCTGAAAGCAATTACCTCATTGGAGAGAATAATCTTGGGAAAAGTAATTTTTTGTTTCTTTTAGATACGGTATGCAATGGCAAGTCGTTTGATGAAAAGGACTTTAAAAATCCCGACATACCAATCGAAGTTGTTTTAGAACTTCAACTTTTACCTAATGAATTGGGCTTTTTTGGTGATAACTTTTCTCCGGAAGATCCCACAACAATCAAATTGCGTTACACACAAAAAATTGATGAAAGTTTTGCAACTTGTGTTAGTTGTGATACTGGTGAAAGTATTCAAACTAAACAGCTCAAAAAAATCCATTATATAAAATATGACACCAACGCTTTGCCAAGCAAGGAGTTGCGCATAGATACCCAAAAGGGTGCCGGATTATTAGTTGGCAATATTATCGATAGATACTTTGAAGAAAATGCAGATGAGGAGTCATTTCTAAATTCTGAGAGAATAGAAAATTTGAAAGAACATATCAATGAACGCCTAAATAAAATCAAAAGTTTTAAAGATTATTCAATTAAAGCTACGGTTGCCCCTACCCCTAATGAGATGCTTTCAAAGTTGTTTTTCCTTTCGGATGGTGATCGAAAAATCGAATACACCGGAAGTGGTGTACAGTTTATTGCTATGGCCACAATAAATGTATTGTGTCAAATAATGAACATATATAAAAGCAAATCTATTAATTTCGAGGAACATCTATATACCGATGATAATGGTAAAAAGATTTTACCTATTATTCTTTCTGTAGATGAGCCAGAAGTTCATCTACACCCATTTCTACAAAGATCATTAATTAGATATTACAAGCAAATTTTGCAGAACAAAGATAATGATTTTATTGAACTGCTAAGAATGTGCTTTGGCATTGACGGTCTCGACGGACAATTGGTTATCGTTACACATTCTACTGATGCGTTAGTTGGTGATTATCGAAACCTTGTTCGTTTTTATCAAGATAACAATGCGACGAAAATAATTAGTGGCGTTTCTTTGAATTTAATAGATGAAAATGAAAAACATCTACTTATGCATTTTCCCGAAATCAAAGAAGCTTTTTATGCAAAATGCGTGATTTTAATCGAAGGACAGACTGAATATGGTTGTATACCTTCGTTTTCCGAAACACTTGATATTTCTTTGGATGATTTAGGTATTAGTGTTATTAATGCTGGTGGCGAAGGCACGATTAAACCATTAAAGTATCTACTTAATGCATTTGCAATTCCAAGCATTGCAATTTATGATGGAGATGTTAAAGATGGTAAGACGCCTGCATCGGACGAGTTTTTTACAAACGAATTATGTTTTGAAATAGAAGTTGTTAAGCACCTCTATAGTCTGGGGCAAACTTCCGTTATAAAACAGATAGTTCGGGAATTAGATTCAGATGGTGAAAACAATGTTTTAAGTAAAGATTATGTTAAGAAGCCTTTAACGAAAATGGGTATTGATATTTCAACATACACTCCAAAAAAATTATCAGATATATCGATTGGCGATGTAAATGAATTTTGCAATATGTATTCTGCTTGGTTTATGAAGAAGAAAGGTATTCTGTTGGGACGTTTAATAGGTGATACGTTGACGAAAGAACAAATACCACCTTGCTATGCCGATGCAATTAAAAAGGCTGAGGAGGTAGCGAAAAATGCCTAACATTGACGCTTTAAAGGAATTGCTTTCGCAGCAACATGAAGGCGATGAAAAACAATTAGAAGTTATATTTTCGGAAGCTCCAAGAGTGATCGTTGAGGCGCCTGCCGGATATGGAAAGACAACAACAATGATTAGTCGTATTGCATACTTGTTTGCTGTTGGCAGCATACCAAATCCCAAACGAATCTTAGGATTGACATTTAGTGTTAACGCTGCATTAAAAGTTAAGCGAGAAATTTCCGAAAAACTCCCTGCATTAATAAATGCAAAAAACAATCCCACTATCATAAACGAAAAAGCGACAGTAACAAATTATCATGGATTTTGCAAAACGGTTTTAAAAAAATACGGCTATTTATTATTCGATGCCTTACGAAAAGATATTAATACATTCAAAGCAATTGGCGATAATGAAATTTCGAAGTATTCAGATATTGCCTGTTTGTTGACGCAAGAAGATGTTCGAGTAACGGCGCGAGTAGAACAGCAGATTAAAGAAGGTCATTTTCCTACACAAGAAGACTTGCAACTTTACAACCAAATTGTATCTAAAAATTTGTTGCCAATGGGTTTTATTACCCATAATGCTGTTATACTTTTTGTGATTGACTTGTTTGCAAAGTTTCCAAAAATCAAAATATTTTACCAGCATTATTATCCGTTGATTATTGTTGACGAATTTCAGGATACGAATAGCATTGCTTGGGAATTACTCAAACAATTAATATCCAATGAAACTCAATTGTTGTTTTTAGGTGACCCGTTACAACGAATCTACGGGTTTATCGGCGCCCTTCCCAATATTATGAGTGTTGCAGCAGAACAATATAATATGACCTCTATAACGCTTAATCAAAATTATCGATTTCGTTATAATCAAGAAATGCTTAAACTTGATGCTAATATCAGAGCGAATGCTCAAAGCGAATTCGCATATGTGGAAGAAGAAAATGTTTCCAATCTATCTGCTTTTTGGGGTGATAACCAAGAAGATGAGGCTAGTCAAATCGTAGATAAAATTGGATGCTTGCTAGAAGCCGAACCTAGCACAAAAATTGCGATTTTATGTAGGGGAAGAAATCCAAACTCGAACGTTATTGAAGCGACTTTAAGTAGCAAGGGTATTAACTATTTTTATGGTATGTTTACTGACGAAGATCCTGACTATATTGATTTTCATATAAAATGTCAAGACTTATTTATAGCCAAATTTGGCCAAAGAAAGAATATTAGTAAACAGTCGTTGATATCCTTTGCAGAAAGTGTTTCTAATGCATACGCCACCAGCTCAAACAAAACAATAAATTCCCTCATATGCTTATTAGGGGCATTAATCGAAAAAATGTCTGTTGATTATGCGACGATTTCCGCGGAAGATAAATATGCTTTATTAACAGATATTTTTGAAAACAGGCAACTTAAACAAGCTATGGAGTATGTTGATGCCAACATAATAATTACGACTATACACGGCGCCAAAGGATTAGAGTGGCAATATGTTTTTTTGCCTGACACAGAAAGGTGGATGTTTCCAAACTACTATACGTGTAAAGGTTGTGCAAGTAAGTATTCTTCGTTAAAAGGGTGTAAATGTGTTTTGCCAACACCTATCGATGCCAATACTAAGAAGTTGCTTCTTGATGAATTATCTGTATTTTATGTTGGTGTTACGAGAGCAAGAAAACAAGTTTATGTTTCAGCGAGCGCGTATAGATATAATGCTTATGGCGAGTCGAAAGATAGTTGTTTTTCCTGTATGGTTAGCATGAGTGGTATAAAACTCATTAATGCTAAAGTTGATTAATGTAGATCAATTATTGAAATTGTTATGCTAATGATGTATAATATCTTCGTTGAAGTGACAACACAGTGACAACAAAAATCTTGATAGTCCGTATTTTACGGATAATCTGAACACTCTCGATAATGTGAGTAAAAATACCCATACAAAATTGTTTAAGTCACAGTTTTCGGGAGCGAGTGG
>JAEDLK010000014.1 GCA_016295355.1 Clostridiaceae bacterium | reverse complement strand
TGTACGGCGTAGCGGGAGCGGCACCACCCCAGATGGAGGAACAACCGGTCGCGTTGGAGATGTACATTCTCTCACCGAACAGCTGTGTCACCAGGCGGGCATACGAGGTCTCCGCACAGCCGGCGCAGGAGCCGGAGAACTCAAGCAGCGGCTGCTTGAACTGAGAGCCCTTCACGGTAGTACCGACAAGCTCTGTCTTCTCGGAAACGTTTGCCACCGCGTAATCGAAGGCAGCCTGCTGATACAGACCCTTCGCCTGCGGAGCCATGACCAGCGCGGACTTGGGAGCGGCAAGCTTGGCGGCTTCCTTGGCGGCGGTCTTTGCGTCGTACTCAGGATGCTCGGCGGCAACCGTCTTCTCGGCGTTCTCCAGTGCCTTCTTGGACACCGGGCATGCCTTGGCGCAGAGCGTACAGCCCATGCAGTCCAGCGCGGACACGGCGATCATGAACTTGTAGTTGGTCTTGATGACGGGCTTTGCCGTGAACTTGGTGCCGGCGGGAGCGGCGGCAGCCTCCTCCTCATTCAGCGCGAAGGGACGGATCGCGGCGTGCGGGCAGACGAAGGAACAGGTGTTGCACTGGATGCAGTTTGCCTCGTTCCAGACAGGAACCGTGACAGCCACACCGCGCTTCTCGTAAGCGGCGGCACCCTGCTCGAAGTGACCGTCTGGATTGTTCTTGAAGGCGGAAACGGGCAGCTTGTCACCCGCCATGGAACCAATCGGCTCCAGCAGGTTGTTGACGGCATCCACCAGCTCAGGACGGGTACCGGTTGCCAGCGCCTTGGGCGCATCATCGGGGCAGGTAGCCCAGGCGGCGGGAACATCCACCTTGACGAAGGCATCGGCGCCCGCGTCGATGGCGGCATAGTTCAGGTCAACCATCGCCTGACCCTTCTTGATGTAGGACTTGTATGCCATCTTCTTCATGTACTCGACAGCCTCTGCGGCGGGCAGGATCTTAGCCAGCGCAAAGAAGGCGGACTGAAGGACGGTGTTCTTGACCTTGACGTTACCGATCTTGGCAGCCAGAGCGGTTGCGTTGATGATATAGAAGTTGACGTTGTTTCTTGCGATATACTGCTTCACAGCAGAGGGCAGATTGGCATCCAGATCCTCCACGTTCCATGCGCAGTCAAGCAGGAAGGTGCCGCCGGGCTTGACATCGGAAACCATGTCATACTTGTGCAGGTATGCCTGGTTGTGGCAGGCAACGAAGTTTGCCTTGTTGATGTAGTAGGGCGACTTGATGGGCTTGTCACCGAAGCGCAGGTGGGAAATGGTGATACCGCCGGTCTTCTTGGAGTCATACTGGAAGTATGCCTGAATGAACTTGTCGGTGTGGTCACCGATGATCTTGATGGAGTTCTTGTTGGCACCGACGGTACCGTCGCCGCCCAGACCCCAGAACTTGCACTCGATGGTGCCGGCCGCAGCCGTGTTGGGAGCCGGGGTCTCTTCCAATGACAGATGGGTTACATCGTCGTTAATGCCCAAGGTGAACTGAGGCTTGGGAGCATCTTTCTTCAGCTCTTCATACACAGCAAACACACTGGAAGGCGGTGTATCCTTGGAGCCTAAGCCATAACGGCCTCCGATGACGGTGTCAACCTTACGGCCGGTAGCAGCCAAAGCAGCCACAACATCCATGTACAGCGGTTCGCCGATGGCGCCGGGTTCCTTGGTACGGTCGAGAACAGCAATTTTCTTAGCGGTTTCCGGAATAGCCTCAACCAGCTTATCCGAAGCAAACGGACGATACAAACGAACCTTAACCAAACCGACCTTTTCGCCAGCAGCGTTCATGTAGTCGATTACTTCCTCAATAACATCGCAGATGGAGCCCATGGCTACAATCACACGCTCGGCATCGGGAGCACCATAGTAGTTGAACAGCTTGTAATCCGTGCCGATTTTAGCATTAACCTTGTCCATGTACTTCTGAACGGTGTCCGGCACGGCATTGTAAAACTCATTGCAAGCCTCACGGTTCTGGAAGAAAATATCACCGTTCTCGTGAGAACCGCGCATCACCGGATAATTCGGATTCAAAGCACGCTTACGGAACGCCTCAACAGCCTCCATATCGCACATATCCTTCAAATCCTCGTAATCCCAGATCTGAATCTTCTGAATTTCATGAGAGGTACGGAAGCCGTCGAAGAAGTTGATAAACGGCACACGACCCTCAATAGCGGCAAGGTGTGCCACCGGAGAAAGGTCCATGACTTCCTGCGGATTGGTTTCTGCCAACATGGCAAAACCGGTCTGACGGCAAGCATAGACATCGGAGTGATCACCGAAAATATTCAGTGCA
Source organism: Clostridiaceae bacterium (assembly GCA_016295355.1). Lineage (GTDB taxonomy): Bacteria > Bacillota > Clostridia > Oscillospirales > Acutalibacteraceae > SIG607. The sequence continues at coordinate 35,726 of JAEDLK010000014.1, read as the reverse complement.
TGGGAAGCCACACAGCGTGCCGACACATGGAACACACAGGGCAACAACTCACCGGCAATCTTGTACATATTCGGGATCATGAGCAAAAGGCCCTGAGAAGCGGTGAAGGTGGTGGTAAGGGCACCGGCCGCCAAAGAGCCGTGAACCGTACCGGATGCACCGGCCTCAGACTGCATTTCAACAACATTGACGGTTGTGCCGAAAATGTTCTTCTGCCCTTGAGCCGACCACTGATCCACATAGTCTGCCATGGGGCTGGACGGTGTAATCGGGTAGATACCGGCTACCTCGGTATACGCATACGCTACATGAGCAGCGGCGTTATTACCGTCCATGGTTTTGAATTTTCTGGCCATAGGATGTAATCCCCTTTCAAAATACTTGAAAAATACGCACCGAAGCACGAATTATCCATACAATGTTATTCTACCACCTTTGAGGCGCCGTGTAAAGTATAATTCTTGCTTTTTTTCATTTTTAGACAGATTTTTTACAACAGCAAAAGGACATATTTTACCTCTGTAACAGCAACAAAAAACACCGACCGTCGTGACTGACAGACGGTCGGTGATGGACAATTTTCGGTAAATTGAGCCGAGCTGAGTTCATTGTGGAAAGTGAATCCGGCCAAGTATTTTTTAACAGCACCAAATCAGCGGTATTTATAAAAACGTCGGTCTTGCCGTCGGCACGGCCGCGCCATCCCCGTCATCAGCTGGCCCGGCTAAACGCCTTTTAAGAAACGCCGAGGCCTGGGTATCCACTTGTTCGTTGCCGTTGACAACAGCGCCACCCTACTTCATACCGGTTTCCATCCGGTTGGCAACACGGGATGTGATAGTATCTTATCCGTTGGCACTTAGGTGAATGGCATCCTCACCGACCGGCAGATAACACCTGTTCCGGTTGCTCGCATCCAACAAATCGCTGTCGCTTTGGCGGATGCCGTTTGCCGATCCGTTTCGGTAGCTACGCCATCAAGGCAAGTACTTGACCCTTTTGGAAAAACCACCATTCTTAATCCGCTAACAGACTCATGTTTGAAAAGGTGACCGACAGGTTTTCTTCTTCACATTCGGCCGATAACAGCAAGCCGCTGCCGCCGATGTCCATGGTAAACGCCCCGGACTCAAGCTGCCCCTCAACAAAGAAACGGCCGCCCTGCGAATACACCGTCAGGGACTCTGTTTGAAGGGTTGACAGCATTTGCCACAGAGTTAACAGTGCGCCTCCGTAAGGCAAATGGGCAAGGTCGGTATTGTACCGCATACCCTTATAGGTGGAATAAACAGTGCCGTCCGGACAGAACACCAAAGTAAAATCGTGAAAATGGGACGGCTTTTCAATTAAAAAACGACAGGTGCCATCCTGTTCGACCGTTACGGCACAATCATACTCGGCCGATTCGCAAAACAAATGGGCCGTTGCCTGATACCCGACCGTAATCGGTTGTACCGACCCGGCCGTTTTCACACATCCAACCAACGAAAAAAGCAAGGCAAGCATCCAAAGCAAGGTGGCTATGCGCCGTTTCATTCATGACCGCTCCTCAAACCGTTTATAGGTTTCAGGCAAAAGCCGAATCAAATCGGACGGCAGCAGGGACACTTCTCCCACCTGCTCTGCCGCCATATCCCCGGCATACCCATGCAGATACACCGCCGTCAAGGCCGCCTCAAACGGATCTCTTCCGTTGGCTGCCAAAGCCGCTGTCATACCGGCCAATACATCACCGCTGCCGCCGGTTGCCATACCGGGATTGCCGGTGGGATTATAAAACAGGCGTCCGTCCGGAGAGGCGATCAAGGTTTCATGTCCCTTTAAGACCACCACCGCCCCGGTCGTTTGTGCCAGCTTGGTGGCATAAAAGGCTCGATGAGCCTCGATTTCGGCCACGCTTACCCCACACAGACGAGCCATCTCACCGGGATGAGGTGTTAAAATCATCTTGGCTTTTGTCTGAACGGTACATTCTATGCATCCGGCCAACAAATTTAGACCATCGGCATCAATAATCAGCGTACCGGTATAAGCGTTTAACGCCCAACTGAGCATTTGGCGAGCCGTGTCAGACTGCGAAAGACCGCAACCGATTAACAGGCTGCCGCTTTCCAAGATACGGTCGGTGACATCGCACAGTTGCTCGTACGGCACACAAACCGCCTCCGGCAGGCTGATGGTCACCACACCGTAGATGGCTCTCGGCAGCACAAGGCGCAAAATGCCCACGCCGCTTTTCAGTGCCGCTTTTCCTGCCAACATAGCCGCTCCCGCCATGCCGTCGCTCCCACAAATCAGCGTAGCAGTGCCAAAGGTCCCCTTATGAGCCGTCAGGGGTCGCTTTTTGATGACCGGGACGGGATTTTCCGGAATGGTGTCATTTTCCGTTTGGTATTCTGTCCTATCAAAAGAGGCTGTTGTATAAAAACCGCCCTGTTTTTCCTCACTCATGACGGTTCCTTAAAGGCTTCCCGTGCCACCAGCTTATCCATATACGCCGGCATCATTTGGCGCATGGTTTTATCCAAAGCCAAGGTAAGGCAAGCGGGATCGCCGGTTTTTTGGTTGATGATCAACACAAAAGCGTCCTGCTCATCGCGGTTACAGCACATCAAGGCACGGCCGTACCGACCGACCGGCTGTTGTCCGCGGAATGGCTCAACTCGCACAATATCACGGCAATCAAAGGAAATAACCCGTTTACGGTCAGAGCGTCCGATAATGACATCCAAATCCACCGTGCCGTTGGTGAAAACCGTTTCGTACTCCACCGTGAGCATACGGCTCATGCGAACGCCGACAAAAACAGCCCCCACAACCAAGAGAAAGCACAGCGGCAAAAAACTCCACAAAAACACCACAGCGGCTATCGCCACAAGGGCCATAGAGGCCCAAATAGCCAAATACAGAACCACCGTGCGTTTGGTGCGTCGAATCTTTATCAGCTGTTCATGACACTGATCCAAAAAAAATACGCCCCTTTCAAGAACATTATATCAATATTATACTCAAAACGGACAACACTTGCAATAGTGATTCTTTTTCGCTATAATATGAACAGATAGATGGGAGGGTTAACCATGAAAATCAAAAGTGATTTTTTGTTGAAAAAGGTGGCGGACCAAAATGTGGTCGTTCCCACCGGTAACAGTGTGCTGAACTTCAACGCCGCCATCACACTAAACGAAACTGCCGCTTTTTTGTTTGAACAGTTGAAAGAGGATTGTGACGAACAGACCCTGATTCAACGCCTGACGGATGAATATGCAGTGGACAAAAAAACCGCTGAGGACGATGTGCGTGTATTTTTAAGTGTCTTAAAGGAGCATGAAATCCTTGAATAAGACGAACAGCAACGCCCGTCGTTTGATTCGGGACTGTCTCCACGGACAAAAAGTGCGCATCCTCGTCAACTGCATCTTAAACGCCATCGTTTCGGTGGCTTACATTGCATTCGCCTTGCTTTCCAAACAACTGATTGATATTGCCGTCGGTCAGGCAACGGGGCGTTTCGTGCCGTACGGCCTTTTGATGGGCGGTACGGTACTGTTGCAATTGATTTGCTATGTGGTTTCCTCCCATAACACCACCGTGGCAGCCGGAAAAATGTCGGTGTATTTGCAAAAACGATTGCTGGCCGAACTCATGCAAAAGAAATACAGTCAGATTTGCACCTACCATTCCGGCGACTTGTTGCAACGCTTTACCGCCGACAGCGAAACAGTGGTTAGCAACATAACTTCCTTGGTACCCTCGGCTGTTGCCACCATCTCCAAATTGATTGCCGGATCTGTGGCGCTGCTGTTTTTGGATTGGCGTTTGGCCTCGGCACTCATTCTCATCGGTGTCATTGTCCCGTCTCTGGTGCGCCTGCTGGCCAATCGCTATAAACGCTATCACAAGGATTTGCAAGCCTCCGGCGGAAAGATTAAAGCCTTTTTGCAAGAGCATTTCCGCAATCTGCCGGTCATCAAGTCTTTTGCGTCAAAAGAGCCCATGAATCGAAAATTTGACCGATTGTTAAGCGAAAACTATCGGAAGAAAATGAAGCGAAACTGGCTGACCATTGCCACCGGTGGCGGTTTTTATCTGTTCTTTACCGCCGGATATTTTTTGGTGCTGATTTGGGGTGCCACCGGCATCCAGCGCAGTCTGGTCACCTACGGCTCACTACTTGCCTTTTTGCAAATCATTGCCCAAATGCGTGGCCCCATGCAAAGTATCTCGGGTATCATGCCACAGTACTACACCATGATTGCCTCGGCGGAGCGACTGTGCGAGCTGGAGCAGGTAGAGGATGAGTTATTACCTGTCAGTGATGAAATGCTGGACGCCATGCGGGACGTCTTTGAGAGCATCACCGCACGGGATTTGTCCTTTTCCTACAACGAAACTCCGGTACTGACAAACTGCAACTTCTCGATTCCAAGAGGCAGTGTGGCGGTCATTTCCGGTGTTTCCGGCAAAGGGAAAACCACTCTGTTCCGCTTACTGCTCGGCTATTATGAACCGCAGAGCGGCACCTTGAGGTTGTCAAACACCTACGAAATCAATGCCTCGACCCGGCGTCTGTTTGCCTATGTCCCGCAGGACAGCATGATTTTAACCGGCACGATTCGGGAAAATCTGTCGTTGTGTCAAACAGGCCTGACCGACGAAAGAATATATGAAGCCTTGCACACCGCTCAACTGGATGACTTTTTGGCTTCCTTGCCGAATGGCTTGGACACCCTCATCGGTGAAAACGGTTTAGGCATTTCTCAAGGGCAGGCACAACGGCTGGCTATTGCCAGAGCCCTTTTGTGCGATGCCCCCATTTTACTGTTGGATGAGGCGACCGATGCACTGGATCAGAAAACCGAGCAAGCTCTTTTACTTGCCCTACGGGATTTGCCCGACACCACGGTGCTGCTGGTCACCCATCACACGGTGGATGACAGCATTTGCACCTGCAGACTGCAACTGGAAAACGGCACCATCACCCAAAAAAATCCGACATAAAGACACAAAAAACGGCCGTCCTGCTAAAAAAAACAGGACAACCGGTTTTTACGGTTGAACGAACACATAGGGACTGCATTCTTCGATAAAGTCGGGGTCTTCTGTATCAGCTCGCATGATGATGGGCTTGGTTAAATCCAAACTGAAAATACCCATGATGGATTTCCCGTTTACAACATATTTGCCCGAAAGCAGGTCAATGTCGAACGGCTTGCTCATGGCCAAATTGCAAAAGGCCTTGACCTTTTCCATATTGTCCAGCATTAAGGTCGCTGTCATTTGTGCGCCTCCTTTTTCCGTGCCCTTATTCTACACGATTTTGCTTAAAATGTCAAGATTTGCGAAAATCGCCCACCATTACCGACAGGAGTTTTCACCGTGAAAGTCGCTTTTTATACCCTTGGTTGCAAAGTTAATCAATATGAAACACAGGCCATTCGTGAACAGTTTGTGCACCGTGGTGACTTAGCTGTAGAACCGCAGGACGAGCCTGATGTGCTGATTCTCAATTCCTGCACTGTGACGGCCGAAAGTGACCGAAAAACTCGTCAGATGCTGCGGCACTATCGTCTGTTATGGCCAAACGCCGTATTGGTGCTGACCGGTTGTATGCCCCAAGCCTTTCCCGATGTCGCTGATAGACTGCTTGAGGCCGATATCGTGCTGGGCAATACCGCCCCATCACAGATTCCCGCCTTTGTGGAACGGTTTTTGCAAACCGGTGAACGACAGGTTTCCATTAGTCCGCATCAGCGCAAAGAGTCCTATAACACACCCCTTGTTTCCGACTTTGCCGAACGTACCCGTGCCTATTTGAAAATCGAGGACGGCTGTGAGCGTTATTGCTCCTATTGTATTATTCCCACCGCCCGTGGGCCGGTACGCAGTAAATCCTTGGAAGATATCCAAAGCGAAGCCGCTTTGCTGGCACAAAAGGGTTTTTGTGAAATTGTGTTGGTCGGCATCAATCTGTCGGCCTACGGATCGGATAACGGCCTGACGCTGGCCGATGCGGTCGATGCTGTTGCAGACATTGACGGTATCAGCCGGATTCGCCTCGGCTCATTGGAACCCGATCATATGACCGATGCCATGTTAAGCCGATTAAAGAATCAGCCCAAGTTCTGTCCGCAATTCCACCTCTCCTTACAGTCGGGCTGTTCGGCCACGCTGAAACGCATGAACCGACATTACGACAGTGCCTTTTATCGGGATTTAATCGACCGCATCCGGAACATCTTCAAGGATGTGGCCATTACCACCGATGTTATGGTGGGCTTTGCCGGTGAAACCGACCAAGAATTTGCCGAAAATCTGGCCTTTGTTAAAGACATCGGCTTTGCTAAAACCCATGTATTTGCCTATTCCCGTCGTGCCGGCACCGTAGCCGACCGCTTGGACAGACAAGTAACGGCCGCTGTGAAAAAGGAGCGCAGTCGGCAAATGATCGCCGCCACGCTGGCGAGTGAATATGCCTTTTTGGATGCCCAAATCGGAAAGGAAATGCCGGTGCTGTTTGAAACAAACGAAAACGGCGTGTATAGCGGTTATACGCCCAATTACAGCCGTGTGCTGTTGGCCGATGCTGAACCGTTGCACGGCCGCACCGTCACAGTACGCCTCACCGGCCGACAGGACGATTGCCTGACAGCCGAGCGGGTTTGACGCATACCATACTTCCGTTCAGCATTGAGGTCTAACCTATACCGACTACGCAACAGCGCATCTTTTGTCATGGCCGTTTTGCGAATCATTTGCATACAAACTTATCGGCTACACAACCAAAAAGCCTCCTTTGCATAAGGCAGGACTTTTATCCAAAGATTGTTTAGGCATCCGGTAACACTCGGTTCATAGCAACCCTTCGGTCTTTGCCAAACGGCCACTCCGCCTTCGCTTACACAGGGAGTGCCCATTTCTCCACCTAAAGTCGAAGGAAATCCAGCCCACCTGAAAACGCTGCTTTCCGGCTCTCTTCGGCTTTAGGAAGTCTGTTACGCTATGGGTCTCTTTTGGACAAGATCATGTTGATATATAAAAACTCGGCGATACAAAAAGTATCGCCGAGTTTTCTATAGCTCTTTAATTACCGCACTCAATGCTGATGGTGTTGAAAATGCCCAGCAGGTCATTGACCGTCAATGACGCCTTTTCGGCACCGCCCTTATCGCAGACCACCTGTCCTTGGTTCATCATCACCAAGCGATCGCCGTACTCCACGGCATACCGCAGGTTATGGGTCACCATTAAAGCTGTCAGCTTCTTTTCCTTAATCACGCGGTCGGTCAGCTCCATCACAATATCGGCCGTTTTGGGATCCAATGCGGCCGTATGCTCATCCAGCACCAGGACATCCACCGGTACCATGGTCGCCATAATCAGCGAAAGTGCCTGCCGCTGGCCGCCCGACAATGCCCCGACCTTGACCTGCAATTTATCCTGCAAGCCAAGTCCTATCGGGGATAACATTTCACGGTAATGATCCAATTTCTTTTTCGATAGGCCGACACTTAAACCGTAATGCTGTCCCTTATGCTCGGCCAAGCTCATGTTTTCGGCAATGGTCATGGCCGGTGCCACCCCGCGGGACGGGTCCTGGAAAACCCGACCGATACGACGGGATCGGATATATTCTTTTTGGCAGGTGATGTCCTTATCATCCAAGAGAACACAACCGACATCCGGTAAAATCGTGCCAGAAATTAAGTTCAACAAGGTTGTCTTACCGCTGCCATTCGAGCCGACCACCGAAACAAACGACCCGGTTTCAACCTTGAAGGAAAAGTCGGTAAACAACACCGTTTCATTGACTGTACCGGTATTAAAGCGTTTATCAATATGCTCCAGGCGGATCATAGACGACTCACCTCCCCGGCCGATGCAACGGTTTTGTGTATCCGTTGCTTTTTCAGGGTGTTATTCACAATGAGAATCACCGAAAAGCAGACGGCGTTCATCATTTTCAAATAGGTACCGTCGGTATCCACCAAGGTCAGATAATTCAGTAGCAGCGAATAGATTACAGCGCCCACAATGACCGCTGTGGTAGGCTTAACAAGCCGTACTTTGGAGAACAGTGCCAAACCAATGATGACCGACGCCAAGGCCAGTACCACCTTACCGCTGCCGCAGGTATTATCATAATTGCGGGTGAGTTGTGCATACAAAGCACCGCCCAGTCCCACCATGCCGTTGCAAAGTCCCAGCCCCAGCACCTTGTAAAAACCGGTGTTTTTTCCAAGCGAGGTCACCAAGGCTTCATTGTTGCCGGTTGCCGTCAGCATAAAGCCGCATTTGGTCTTGAAAAAGAAATCCAACAGCAGCTTACACAGCACGACCACCGCCGCCAAAATCAGCAAAATGTGACCGTCGGCCATAATCTTGCCGTCTTTGCCACCGAACAGACCGCTGAAAGCGTTGGCCGTATACGAAAAGTTAACCGTGGTATAGCCGTTACCGGTCAACAGTTTGGTCAGCGCCAGTGTAACCGACAACAGCGCCGTCATGACAATGATACCGGACAGCAATTTGGAAATGCCGAACCGCACATGAAGCAGTCCCGTGACCATGCCGGCCAAACAACCGGCGGCAAAAGCCCCTACCAGAGATAACAGCGGCGGCAGACCCAAACGGTATAACAGAATGGTACCGACAACACCACCCAACGGGAAAGACCCGTCGGTGGTTAAATCGGGAAAATCCAAAATGGAAAAAGCCACATACATACCCATGGCAATGACAGCGTAGCACAGGCCCAATTGCAAACCGTCAATGGTGGTATTCAAAAACAACATACTCGATCTTCCATCCTTTCCGGGCTCGAACAGCGTATCATTGCCCGTCGGCGATTACGCAGATTTCTTTACTGAGCGTCTACATCCGTCAAACCGACCAGATTCGGCAATTTGAGTGCCGGAAACTTCTGCATGGCCTTGGAGCTGTAGAACGGATAGGTTTCGTTCTCCATGGTTTGGGGTGCCACCTGCTGTGCCGACTCACCGGCCACAATGCGTGCCGCCTGGCGGCCGCTTAAGGTGCCGACCGTCACATAATCAATGGAAGCGGAGGCCACACAGCCGGCTTTTACCTGCTCAATTTCACTGCCGAACACCGGAATGCCGGCCGCATCGGTTTTAACAAGAATATTCTGTAACTTGCCGACGATGGTGTTATCCAACAGATTGACCATGCAGTCAATATCCTTGGCAATCAGCGCATCTGTCTTGGCATCAATGGTGGTGATATCCGATACCACCTCGCTGACAATGCTCATACCGTTATAAGCGGTGGCGCATTGGGTCAATGAAGCAAGCTGTGCTGTGTCGCTGGATTCTTCGGTGGACATCATCACACCGATTTTCAAATCGGTGCGACCCATAAAGGCCGTAACCAGTGAAAGCTGTGCCGAAAAATCGGGAATATCACTCGTACCGGTCATATTTTTGAAATTGGCCACCTGTGTTGCGTCGGTCACCGCACAGTAGACCACCGGCACATCACTACCGGATGCCGCCGTAGCCGCCTGAATGGCCGAAGGTGTGGCAATGGCGATAATGACCTTGGCCTTGCTGTTAACCAGCTTGGTAGCCTGTGCCAAAGAGGTTTCGGCTGTAAAGTTGCTGTTTAAGTGCTGCACATCATACTGGGATAAATCCAGTGTTTCACCCAACCCGGCTATGATGCCGTCATAGCAGTTGTTCAATGACTCATGTGAGCCGAACTGAATAATGCCGATGACCGGTTTGCTTTTACCCGTACATCCGCAGAACGCACAGGCCAACAGACATACACACAGGACAAGAGAGACGATTTTTTTCATGATAAAAACTCCTTTTTTGCTTAAATTCAGCGAGTATGAATGGACAATAAAAAAACCCGAACCGTATAAAACGGTTCGGGACGAATCATACAATCCGCGGTACCACCCAAATTCGCAAAAGCGCTCTTTCGCGCACATGATAATGCGCTATTCGCTGTAACGGGCGACACCCGTCTCCCCTACTGAAGGCAATCACACCCCGTTCGGTTCACCCTTGTAAGTCCATTCCCCTATAAAATGCCTGCCGTATTCACACCATCGACGGCTCTCTGAAAGGTGGTTTATATGGTACTTCTCTTACGCATCGGTTTTTGATATTGATGACATTATAATCTGCTTTTTTACAAATGTCAAGTCTTTTTTTGAATTTTTTCCTAAGCAGGATCGCCACACGTCACGGTGCTTGCAATAGAATACGGTTTTTCACCCACAGTTCCGGTGATGTCCAGTGTCACACTGACCAATTCTTTGTCTTCTGTATAAACGATGACCACCTGTTTGTCAGTCGGGTCAACCGTAAAGGTATCGGTCAGAGCAAACACGCCGGAAAAGTAATCTGCTGCACCGTCTGTGTTCAAAGTAACCATTGCTGTTTTTTTGCCTTCCTCAGGAGTGACACTCATGCCGTTAATGGCCTTCGTGCCGACAAAACACGGACAATAGGACACAAAGGCGCCGATAGCCGTGCTACTATCGATCTTTGTTCTTTCAGTTTCACCCATCATTTTAGTCATCAGCGTTGTTCCGTCATAAGAAAGGGTCATATCAAACGGGAAACGGCCTTCCTTTGTCGTCACCGTTTCACGACCGGTAATGTCAAAGGTATACGTTTTATCCGCCTTGCACGCAAAACGGCAATCCGCCGCCACTTCAACTCTGATACCATCAAACTCGTAGGCCAAATCAACCTTTGCCTTGGACTCGGATGCGGCGAAAAAGTCGTTCATGGCCGTATTGATGACAAACAGTTCATCCAAATCTTGGACCATCACATAGTCCTCGGCATCAATCGGTTTATCAATGGCTCGACTGTCGGTCGCAAGCAATTTGGTTGTCAGCTGCAACTGAAAAGCCTGCGTTTGACCGTCCAAAAGGCCGGTACCGCTGATGGTCATGGTGGCTGTATCCAGCTTACCCTTACCATCGGTCACAACCGTGCCGGAAGCGTCTTGAACCGTGGCTTCCGTGACAAACGTATCCACATAATTGTCATAATACTCATATAAATCGGCAAGCGCTTCCTGCTTGGGGGTATGGAACGTGATCGTTATCATTTTGCCTTCCTTGGACGACTCAACGGTTTCATAGTTTTCAATGTTGTAGCCGCCGGCGCCGCCTTCGTTTTCCTCCTCTATCCGCCGATTCATCTCTTCAACGCTGATTTTACTGCAAAAACGGCCGAACGATTCGCTGTCAAAATAAGACACCCCGTCGACATAGATGGTCTTGCTCGAGTAGGACTCGCCGTCACATTTAACATAGGTTTCCACACTCAACCCGGTAACATTTTCCTTTTCATATTCCACGGTACTCTCCTGTGTCAGCGTATCTGTTCGCTCGGTTTCCGCACCCGGATAGGTCATGTTTGCTTCAATATGAAGGGAAATGGTATCACCGATACCGGCCAACAAATAAGCGGCATTGTACTGATTAACGGCGCGCTCTCTCGGATCAAACAAGGCACATCCGCTGAAAACACCTGCCACCAAAGTCAAAAAAAGGCTTAAAGCCAACCATTTCTTTTTCATGATGATCCCCCTATGGTTATTGTATGCCGGGTTCTGCCAATGGTATATCATACCCTCGCCCTTTTGGCAAGAAACAGATCAAACTATTTCAGGGTACCAACGGTAACAAGATAAATCAACCACACCGTCGTCACCCACGGCGATGCCCTCCTGCCGCAACAGCAGAATCTGGGCATTTTCGCCGCCGAAGGCAAAGGCCGCCGAAACCCTACCGTCCCGATTGACCACCCGATGACAGGGAATCACACCCGGTTCGGGATTACAATGCAAAGCATAACCGACCACCCGTGCCCATCGGGGATTGCCGGCCATGGCCGCCACCTGTCCGTAGGTGGCCACGCGCCCTTTCGGAATGCTTCTGACCACATCATAAATCCGCCCGAAAACCGTTTTTTCTTTTTCCATGTCACAAACTCCTTATAACAAACTATCCGAAAGCCGCTTGCTTTCGGATAGTATAACAAAACTCGTTTTGGTTATTCCTGTTCGTCGGTTTCTTCCTCTAAAACTTCAATGCCCAACCGTTCAATACGCATATTTTCGTAAGACAAAACCGTGACCGAAAGATTTTTATAACGGAAGTTGGCGCCCTCGCTCACCTCGCCGTCCAGACAGTCGGTTGCCCAACCGCCCAGTGTCACATTGGCGTCCTCAAAGTCCTCTTCGTCCTCCGGGTCATCCATATTCAGTTCGTCAAACAAATCCTCTACCCGCATTTCGCCCAAGGCTTCATAATGGGTATCATCCACACAGATGAATTCTTCCTCCACCTCGTCGGACTCATCCCAAATATCGCCCACCAACTGCTCCAGGACATCCTCCATGGTGAGAATGCCCATGGTGCCGCCGTATTCATCCAGCACCACCACCATGTGGCGACTCTGCTGTTTCATTTTATCCAATACATCGGGCAGCGGCATAGTCTTATGCACAAAGACCGGTTCCACCATCAACGGACGGATAGCGATTTTCTCATCGGGAGCCGATACCAAGGCCTGATAATACCGATTCAAATGCAAAATGCCGATGATATGATCCGGTGTATCCTCATAAACCGGGATGCGTGAATAGGGCGACTGCAACAAAATCTGACGATTCTTATCCGGCGTATCATGAATATCAATGGCCAGCATATCCACCCGTGGCGTGATAATTTCATAGGCCAACACATCGTTAAAGTCCAGTGCATTTTGCAACAAATCACACTGATCCTCATCTAACACGCCTTCATCCTCGACCAATTCAATGACCGTTTCCAGATCATCCTCACTGACCGCCTCGGCATCGCTGGCCTTGGTCGCCCACACCTTGGAAAGCAAGCGAATCACCAAATCGATCAGCAACACAAGGGGGCGAAGCAGATAATAAATGCCCAAAAGGGGAACCGAAAAGGCTCGCGCCACCGATTCCGGTCGGCGCTTGGCAACAATTTTGGGCAAAATCTCCCCAAAAATCAAAATCAACAGCGTCGTGCAAGCCGTGGACACCGCCGTGGCCTTATTGTTATCGCCCAACAAAGAAATCGCCAAAATGGCAGCCACAGCCGAAGCGGCGTTATTGATTAAATTGTTGCCGATGAGCACCGCCAGCAAAGCGCTGTCATAATGCTCCTTAATATAAACCGCCGCACGGGTTGACAGGCGTTTTTCATGGTCTTTGTTTTTCAACCGACTGCTGTTAGCACTGGCATAGGCTGTTTCACCGGCCGAGAAAAAGGCCGACAAAAGAATCAGAAGAATCATGAGAAACAGTTTACTCATCCTGCTGTTCCTCCCGATCACTTTCATCGGATATTTGGCCGACGAGTTTCTCTAAAATATCCTCCACCGTCACCACACCCAGCAGGGTGCCGGCCTTATCCCGCACCACGGCTAAATTTCGCCGATGACTGCTTAACAGCGTTAACATATCGTCCAAGCTCTTATCGGGAGAGGCATAAAACGGACGATCCATCACACCGGCTAACACCACATTCTTGCGACCGGTCACATAAGCCTTAAAGAAACTGCGAATCCGCAAAACGCCCTTACAACTTCCGTCCCGGCCGACAACCGGCACACGGGAATGACCGCAATTTTGCAAGGCCTCTAAAATCTCGGCCGTTTTCATGCCGGTGGAAATCTTAAACACCCGATCCCACTCGATCATCACATCCCGAACCGTAAGATCCGCAAATTTCATAGCAGACTGAACCAATTCGGCCGTATCCTCGTCGAAATCGTTTTCGCCTTCCACAATGGAATCCACCATGTCTTTCAGCTCGTCTTCTGTAACGGTTGGTTCCTCTTTAACATTTTTAAGAAACGGTCGTGTCAACACCCGACCGATAGCCGAAAAGAATTTGGAAAACGGCCATAACAGCTTGGTTATGAACAGAAGGATACCGGATGTTGCCATGGTAAAGCTCTCATTGCAGGCCTTGGCATAGCATTTCGGAATGATTTCACCGAAAAACACAATCACAACCGTACTGACCAATGTAGCCATGGTCGCTGCCAAGGCAGGAGTGACGCCAAGCGCCTTTTGAGACAGCCGGGAGGCCACCACCGTAGCCAGCGTGGCAAACGCAATGTTGACCAGATTATTTCCGATCAGCAAAGCGGTCAGCGTTTCGTCAAAATGCTCCAACAAATACAGAGCCCTCGAAGCCCCTCGTTTTCCGTTGTCCGCCGCCGTCATCATGTGAATCTTACTGACGCTCGACAACGACATTTCACTGGCCGAAAAATAAGCTGAGGCAAACAATAGCAACAAAAATCCAATCAAATACCCGCCTATACTCCCGTCCGGCATAATGGCCAACCATCTCCCTTAAATTTAATACAGTTAAATTTAGTATAATAGAAAGTGCTGCGAATGTCAACCCGACACCGCGGCACTTTTTGTTTATTTCACGCTGTTATGTAAAGCGCGCATCATTTTTTTGGTGCGTCGATTGTTCAGCAAGCACTGGGCTGTGACACCGACTAACACGATGGCACCGCCGATAAAGGACATGGTTCCGGGAATAACGCCGGTGAAGATTGCCACCCATACCGGGTTGAGAATCGGTTCAATACCGCCCAATAAGCACATAGCCAGCGCCGGACAATACCGAGAGGATTGACCGAGCAACAGGTACGGAATGCCCAACTGAAACACACCCAACACCACAATACTGACCACCGCCGACAGATTAACGCTAAAGGGTGCAAAAAAGGAAAACGGAATGCCCAAAAGCGCCGTTAAGAGTTGCCCGAACAAGATACCGCTCAGCTTTTCGTCCTCGCCGACCTGCGTCACGGCCACCAACATGGCCGCCATAAAGACACCGGCGCCCACCCCCAAAATATTTCCGAGAGTGTGGCCGGCATTCAAGCTGTCTAAAAAGAAGACCGCAATACCGCCGATGGTCATAAACGCCGTCAGATAATCGGACAAATAAAAGCGACGGCGCAAAAAAATGACGGAAAACAGCATCACAAACACCGGCGAGGTGAACTGCAACAAAATGGCATTGGCCGATGTTGTCAGCTTATTGGCCGACACAAAACAAATAAAGGTGCCGGCCATAAAAAACATATTGATGAACACCTTTTTAGAAAAGACCACGCGCACCTTTTTAACGGCCATGAACGCCGCCACCACTAAAAAGGCAAAAAAACTTCTCCAACCGGCAATCGCCATGGGATGCCACGGCAAAAATCCGATGAATAGACCGGCAATGCTCCACAGAGCGGCACACAAGGCCATTTGAAACACGGCCTTTGTTTGATGTGACATATAGATCCCCCTTAGAACCCCATCAACCGACAGTTATAAAAGACTGCACAAACCGTATGATCTGTGCAGAAAACATTCATGGTTGCTCGGGCTGCCGTGATAAACCGGCCGCCGTTTTGTAAGCCATTTGCCGCCGACTGATCGGTGCAAAAACACCTTGCCAATGCCTGCTAAAACGAACACCAAGCCGGATGGGGATGACAATGAGCAGAACCGTATACGGTTGGATTTTTCCGGCTTAGTGTGACAGGTTAAAGGCTCGTCACACTACTGCAAAAAGCCCTTGACGATTTGTTCCTCAGCCTCTTTTTCGGTCAAGCCCAATGTCATCAGCTTGATAAGCTGTTCACCGGCAATTTTGCCGATGGCCGCCTCATGCACCAAAGAGGCATCCACATGATTGGCGGTCACCTCCGGAATGGCACTCACGCTACCGTGATCCATGATAATGGCATCACATTCCGTGTGACTGTAGCAACGGTTATTGCCGTTAATATGAGATGCAAAAACCTGATGAGAATTCTCCTTGGCGACCGAGCGTGACACCACGCTGGCACTGGAGCCGGCCCCGTCTAAATCAACCGTAAAATCAGTGGTAGCGGTTTGATGCCCATGGGTCATGATTTTCTCCCGAATCACCAAGGAAGCACCCTCGGCCAAGTCGGCCTTGGTCACACGGGCGGTCGAATCAATTCCTTTAATCTGCGTGGTTTCCATTTGCATAAAACTGTTCTCTTGAAGATGCACCACGGTGGTCGGATTCATGACATTGGTTCCTTCGCCATCACCTTCGCCGTAATGCTTTTCCACATAACGAACACGGGCGTTTTTGCCGACGTGGAAGGTGTGAATGCCATCATGACGGGATTCCTGTGTGCCGCAGTTATGAATACCGCAACCGGCAATAATCAGCACATCGCAATCGTCCCCGACATAAAAATCATTATAGACCAAATCATTCAGTCCGGTCTCTGACAGAATCAC
This sequence comes from Clostridiaceae bacterium, assembly GCA_016295355.1. Taxonomy (GTDB): domain Bacteria; phylum Bacillota; class Clostridia; order Oscillospirales; family Acutalibacteraceae; genus SIG607. Next base: position 19,412 of record JAEDLK010000014.1, on the reverse strand, counting down.
CGGAATGTGCACGCTCTCATTCTTGGTGCCGGGTGCAATGATGATGTCAATACCCGGTTGGTCGCTTTTGGTGACAATGTTGATGCGGTCAGTCGTCCGACGACTGTCCAATTTACCATTGGCACGGATGTTGTAAGCACCGGTCGGCACCTCGTGCAAATCAGCCACTTCTTCTAAAATCTTCTTTTGAATATCGTCCATTCCATCCGCCCCCTTACAGCTTTTCTTCCAAGGTACGGCAGATGCCGGTTCCCGTTAGCAGGCCGGGCAAAAGATCCTTACCGACACCCTGTTCGACAACCTTACCGTCAGCCACAACCACGATTCTGTCGGCAATGGATAAAATCCGCTCTTGATGAGAAATGATGAGAATCGAGCCGCCGATTTTTTCGTGCATTTGTTCAAACACCCGAATCAAATTGGAAAAGCTCCACAAGTCAATACCGGCCTCCGGTTCATCAAAAACGGTCAACTGAGCCCCTCTGGCCATGACGGTGGCAATCTCAATACGCTTGCATTCACCGCCGGACAGACTGGCGTTGACCTCACGGTCAATATATTCCTTAGCACACAGACCGACCTCGGACAGATACTGACAGGCCTCGCTGACCGAAATATCCTGTCCCTTGGCCAAACGAATCAAGTCTTTAACCGTGATGCCCTTAAAACGAACCGGCTGTTGAAACGCAAAGGCAATACCCCTGCGAGCTCTTTCGGTCACCGACAGGTCGGTGATGTCGGTTCCGTCCAACAGCACCCGACCCGATGTTGGCTTGATAATACCGGCAATAACCTTGGCCAAGGTCGATTTTCCGCCGCCGTTAGGCCCTGTCAGCGCCGTAAAGCGATCCTCCACCGTTAAATTGACATGATCGAGAATCCGCTTAACCGACCCATCTGTTTCCGCTTCATAACAAACATCTATTAATTGTAACATTCTGCCTCCTATTATTCCTCTGCGGCCAGTTCATATTTCTTTTCGTACAAAGCAAAATCATCCAAAAAGGCCTGATTTTCTCCGCCCTTAATGCCCCGCAGGTATTTATGGGTATCCAACTTAACCGAGTGCATCTGCATGGTATAAACCGCAATATTGGAGCAGTGGTCCGAAATGCGCTCGTAGTTGGTAATCAGATCCGAGAACACAAAGCCCATTTCCACGGTACAACCGCCTTTTTGCACACGCTCCACATGACGAGCCAACAGTTCCTTTTTAAGCCCGTCAATTACCTGCTCAAGCGGCTCCACATGCGAGGAAGCCTCCCGGTCATCGCTCTTGTAAGCGTCAATGGTCATATTCACGATTTCCTTGACCGCCGCCGTAATGGTTTCTACCTCATTGGTGGCATAACGGGAAAACTGAATCTTCTTCTCGAAAAGCTCACGAGCCACATTGCTGATGTTTTCGGCATGGTCGCCCAAGCGTTCCAAGTCGCCGATGGTATGCAACATTCGACCGACGGCATGGCTGTCTGCGTCGGACAAATCCGTACCCGACAACCGCACCAAAAAGGTGCCCAGCTTATCCTCATAGCGGTCGGTCATGGTTTCCATATCGGCCACCCTTTGCGCCAGTTCGGAGTCATACCGGTTGAGCAGGTCAATCGAGGCAAAAATAGCTTCCCTTGACAAATCCGCCATCTCGGCTGTCAAGCGACGGCATTCCTCCATGGCCATTTGCGGCGTCAGCAACAAACGCTCATCCAAAAAGACTGTTTTCTCTTGCTTATCCTTTTTATCGGGAAGTGTTTTATAGGTCAGCTTTACCAACAGTTTCACGCACGGGAACAAGACCAGCGTGTTCATCACATTGAACACGGTGTGAATCATAGCCACGGTAAACTCCGAAACGTGCGTTTGCATAAGACTTCCGGTAAACGGCTTGCATACAGCCATCAACAGCAGCCATAACACCGTGCCGATAATTTTGATATAGATATGCACAATCGACACGCGTTTGGCCGCCCGATTAACACCGATACAGGACAGCAACGCCGTCATACAGGTGCCGATGTTAGCGCCCAAAACAAGCGGAATGGCCATTTGATAGGTGATAACCCCTGTGCCGGCCAAAATCTGCACAATACCGACCGTCGCCGCCGAGGACTGAATGATACCGGTAAAGACGGTCGAAACCAACACCGCTGTCAGCGGATTGTTAAACAAAGAAATGAATTGCTCAAAATTATTCATTTCCTTAATGGCCGACACGCTGTCGCTCATGAAGGACATACCGTACATCAACACGGCAAAGCCTATCATCATGGTGCCAACCTCGCGTTTTCGGTCACTTTTGGCAAACATGCGCAAAACAATGCCGATAAACGCAAAAATGGGGGAAAAATAAGTGGGGCTGAATAGACTTAACAAGCTGAATTCATCACCCGAAAGTCCCATCAAGCTCAAAATCCATGAGGTGAGGGTTGTTCCGACATTGGAACCGAAAATCACACCGATGGTTTGAGAAAAATCCATGATGCCCGAGTTAACCAAACCCACCAGCATAACCGTCAGCGCCGAGGACGACTGAACGGCAATGGTGATGCCGGCGCCTAACAACGGATTGGCCGTTGCCTTTCGCAGGGTTCCCTCCAGCTTACCGCCGGCCATCTTCTCAAGCGAAGATGACATGACGCTCATGCCGTACAAAAAGAAGGCAAGGCCGCCGAACATGGTCAAAAAATCAAGTACGCTCATTCCTACTCCCCTTATGAATGGTTAAAACGCAATGCGCTTTTCAATGTAGTCCTTGACTTCAGCGATAGGCATACGCACCGATTCCATGGTATCACGGTCACGCACGGTCACACATCCGTCATTGTCGGAATCAAAATCGTACACAACGCAGAACGGTGTGCCGATTTCATCCTCACGGGCATAACGCTTGCCGATAGACCCGGCATCGTCATAGTCAGTCATAAAGTACTTGGAAAGCTCGCTGTAAATGGCCGAGGCCTGCTCGCCGAGCTTTTTGGACAAGGGCAGCACTGCACACTTGAAGGGAGCCAAAGCCGGATGCAAATGAAGCACCGTTCTCTTTTCGCCGTTCTCCTTGATTTCTTCGTCGTAAGCGTTACAAAGGAAAGCCAAGGTTACGCGGTCGGCGCCAAGTGACGGCTCAATGACATACGGGATATAGCGTTCGCCGGACTCTTGATCGAAATAATCCATGGCTTCACCGCTATGCTCGGCATGTTGCGACAAATCGTAATCGGTACGATCGGCCACGCCCCACAACTCGCCCCAACCGAACGGGAACAAGAATTCAAAATCGGTGGTCGCCTTTGAGTAGAAGCACAATTCCTCCGGATCGTGGTCACGCAGACGCAGGGATTCCTCCTTCATGCCCAAGTCCAACAGCCACTTACGGCAATAGGAACGCCAATAATCGAACCATTCCAAATCGGTACCCGGCTTGCAGAAGAACTCCAGCTCCATCTGCTCAAACTCACGGGTACGGAAGGTAAAGTTACCGGGGGTGATTTCATTACGGAAGGATTTACCGATCTGGCCCACGCCGAACGGAATCTTTTTACGGGTGGTACGGCAGATGTTCTTGAAGTTGACAAAAATACCCTGGGCCGTTTCGGGACGCAGATACAGCGTTGCGGCCGAATCCTCGGTGACGCCCTGGAAGGTCTTGAACATCAAATTGAATTTACGAATGTCGGTAAAATCAGCTTTCCCGCAAACAGGGCAAACAATTCCTTTTTCACGAATGTAGGTCATCATCTGCTCGTCGCTCCAACCGGCGGGATTCTCGTTTAGGCCGTTTTCGGCAATATGATCTTCAATCAGCTTATCGGCACGGTGACGGGCCTTACAGGCTTTACAATCCATGAGCGGATCGGAGAAGCCGCCCAAATGGCCGGAAGCCACCCATGTTTCGGGATTCATCAAAATAGCCGAATCCAATCCGACATTGTAGGGGGATTCCTGCACGAACTTTTTCCACCAGGCTTTTTTCACGTTATTCTTCAACTCGGCACCCAAGGGACCGTAATCCCAAGCGTTGGCCAAGCCGCCGTAAATTTCACTGCCCGGATAGACGAAGCCCCGACCCTTGGCCAATGAAACGATTGTATCCATTGTTACTTTGCATTTTTCCATGACTCTTCACTCCTGTCGGGTGAACGGCTGGTAACCGAACGACCCTATTTTTGCCTATTATAACAAATTATAGTGTATTCTAAAATAATTCGCTTGTCAAGAAGCATTGCAAAACTTCGGCCACATTAACACTTATTCTTGACTTCTTGGTGAGCTTATTATATAATTTATGAAGAATAGGAGGGAATCTGCTATGAGCGACACCATTAAACTGCATGATCTTGATTTTGCGCAGTTAATTAATGTGCTGGACACCTGTAAAGGCGACGTCTATCTGGAAACAGACGAGGGCGATGTTTTGAATCTCAAATCAAAGCTCTGCCAGATGATGGGTCTTGCCAATGTCCTGAACGGCGCCAAGGTTTCCGAAGCCACCATTCGCTGCACCGATCCGGAGGACGAGAGCAAGCTGTTCCGTTTTAATCTGTACGGCGAAGTGCCCGGAAATAACCAATAAGGAAGTGCTTAACTTTGGCCGAAAAGGATTTTCTAACCTACAAGGGATATCCTCTTGTACGTAAAGACGATGTCATTTATTACGGCAACATGGGCGACAAATATGTCATTCGCATGACCGTTCTTTCCAAGCAAAAGGATATTGCCGAAAAAATCCGTGTTGAGCTGATGCTCAGCGACATCACCTTAAACGAAAAGGATCGGATTGCCAAATCCAGTGAGAGAACCGGTTTTTATGAAGCGATGGACATTGCCAGCATTTGGCTTGCCCGCTTTAATAAGGAATAACGGTGAATAAAACAAGCCTTGTCTTTTGACGGGGCTTGTTTTTCTGTTTGGTTCCCCGTCTGCTCGGCCTTTGTTGCAAATTTTTTGCTGTTTTGGCTACGGCGGTTATAAAAAACAAGATTAAGGACAAAGAACACCTCTGTTTTGTGTTAACACAAAACAGAGGTGTTTCCTTTGCTGTATTCTCAATGAAAAATGAAGGCAAAAAAGACGATCACGACAAGACCCAGCACAATGCGGTAATACCCGAATACGCTGAAATCCTTACGCTTTATATAGTCGATAAAGAACTTAATCGCCAACACCGAAACGATAAAGGCTACCACCGTGCCGACCAACAGCACCACCCATTCCATCGGTTGACTGCTGAAGCCGACCTCTGTTGACTCGGCAATGCCTTTTATGTACTTAAAGAGTTTGAGCCCGCTGGCGCCTACCATGACCGGCACCGACATAAAAAAACTGTACTCGGCCGCCACGGTTCGGGAGGCGCCCAACATCACGGCCGCCAAAATGGTTACGCCGGAACGGGACGTGCCGGGAATCAAGGATAAAATCTGAAAACAACCGATGTAAAAGGCCGTAGCAAAAGACAACTCCTTCATCACCCGAATGCGGGGCGTCTTATCGGCCTGCCTACGCTCTACCACAATAAACAGAATACCGTACAGAATGAGCATGGCCGCCACAACATAGGCGTTGACCGTTTCATTGTAGAACAACGCATCGATTTTTTCGTCAAACAACAGACCCACAATCGCCGCCGGTAAACAACCAACCGCTACCTTCAGCCACAAATTGATCACATTTTGTTTGATAAAATGGCGGTTTTTATCGGCACAGAACGGCCACAATCGCTGAAAATACAGCACCACCACGGCCAAAACAGCGCCAAACTGAATAACCACCTCAAACATTTCCCGAAAAGCTTCGTTATCAGCCGCAAAGCCCAATAGCTTTTGAGCAATAATCAAATGCCCCGTACTGCTGATGGGCAACCATTCGGTGATGCCCTCAATGATGCCCAGCAAAATGGACTTTATAATGTCTGTCATACGATTCCCCCTATAAGTGACCCTCTGCGGTCGGTGATATTCTAATATATTCTGCCATGAACCGGCTTATTTGCCCAATTTCACAGCATAGATACACAGTATAGCACAAACCGATCTATTTTCCAAGGATTTCTTTGTACAGACGGATATATTCGGAAGCCGAACGGTTCCAGCTATTGTCCTCCTTCATGGCACGACGCTGTAAGATGGCAAAGCCCTCCTTGTCGGCATAGCCGGCCAAAGCACGCCAGACGGCATTTTCCATATCGTGTGCATTATAACTGCCAAAGGTAAAGCCGTTGCCCTTGCCGTCGCCGCTGTCGGTGATGGTATCGGCCAAGCCGCCGGTTTGACGGACAATGGGAATGGTTCCGTAGCGCAAAGCCACCATTTGTGCCAAGCCGCAGGGCTCGCTTTGACTGGGCATTAAGAACAGATCGGCACCTGCATAGATGCGGTGAGCCAGTTGCGGTACAAAGCCAAGCCGTAAGGCCACCTTATCGGAATGTTTGCTTGCCATATCATGGAAGAAGGTTTCAAATTCCCATTCGCCCGAGCCTAAAATCACAAACTGCAAATCCGCTCGCAGCATTTCCTCAAACACGCATTTAACCAAATCAAAGCCCTTGTGCCGCACCATACGGGACACCATGCCGATGATCGGCACATCGGGGCGTACCGGCAGACCAAGCTCTTTTTGCAAAGCTTCCTTATTAACGGTTTTGCCCTCGAGGTTATCGGCTGTATATGGGGCGGCAATAGACGGATCGTTCGCCGGATCATACACATCGGTGTCAATACCGTTGACAATGCCTCTCAGCTTACCGGACAGTTCCCGTAAAATGCCGTCCAACCCATAAGCATAGTACGGATCCAAAATTTCCTTGGCATAGGTAGGCGAAACCGTGGTGATTCGGTCAGCCTGTTGCAATCCGCCCTTTAAGAAGTTCACACAATGATCGTAATCGACAATCCGTGCTTCCTCGCTTGGCAGACCGATGACATCGCTTAACAGCTCATATCCGTATTTGCCCTGATACTGAATGTTATGCACCGTCATCACGGTGTGAATCCCGGCAAAAAAAGCATTGTGCCGATAAAAGGCATTCAAATAAACCGGGATCAGTGCTGTTTGCCAATCGTTGCAGTGGATGATATCGGGGCAAAAATCAATGTGCGGCAGTACCTCCAAAACGGCGCGGGAGAAAAAAGCAAAGCGTTCGGCATCATCATAAAAGCCGTACAAACCCTGACGCTTAAAATAATACTGATTATCAATGAAATAATAAATAACCCCGTCGATTTTGGCCTCAAAAATGCCGCAGTATTGACGCCTCCAGGCCACCGGCACCGTGATGTTGGTCAAAAAGGTCATCTGGTGTCGGTATTCCTCGGCAATGGTATCATACAGCGGCATGATGACACGGCAACCGATCAGTCGACGACGCAAAGCCTTCGGCAAAGCATAAGCTACATCAGCCAGTCCGCCCGATTGAGCAAAGGGATACGCCTCACTGGTTGCATAAATGACTTTCATACAGACTCTCCTATTCTATTCTTTCACCCTTGGCCGCCAGCAACAGTTTAGCGGCCGAGCCTTGTGCCGTCACATCCTGCGTCACCACGGCCTGCTTATCCAAAATGGCATAGCGTACGGTAGCATTCTTTTCAATCACGGCCCCTTGCATGACAATCGAATCCTCGACAACAGCTCCCTGTTCAATCGTCACGTTGCGGAAAATGACCGAGTTTTTAACCGTGCCCTCAATGCGACATCCGTCGGCAATCAGGCTATTTTCCACCCGACAGGACAATCCGTAACGGGTCGGCATCCGATCGTGTGTTTTTGTGTAAATCGGTCGCTCGGGACAAAACAGTTGCTTTCTGGAACGACTTTCCAACATCTTTTTGTTCAACTTAAAATAGCTTTGGGTGCTGTCCATTACCTCGGCAAAGCCGGTCACGGCATAGCCGTAAATCTGAAATCGATTCAAGGAATGAGCCAACAAATGACGGCTTAAGCTGGTATAGCCCTTTTCCTTGGTTTCCTCGACTAATTCTATCAACAGTTCCCGTTTGACAATGGTGATGTTCAGGCTGTAATCCACGCTTTCGCTCTCGTTGGGGAAGGAAATGCCGGTCACCCTGTTCCCGTCGCGCTCAAGCACCATGATGTCTTTATGATTCTTCGGCAAACGGCCGTGCTTATAAGCGATGGTGAAATCGGCCTTTGTTTCCTTGTGCTGTTTCATCATGAGAGAAAGATCCAAACTGCTCACCACATCACTGTCACACAAGACAACATATTCCTGACTGGCACGACGCAAAAAAGTGATGATGCCGGCCAGTGCATCCAAATGTCCCTCGTATACCTTACCGTCGGAATCGGCCGTGGAAAAGGGAGGCAAAATGAACAGGCCGCCTGCCTTTCGATCTAAATCATACGCCTTGCCGTTACCCACATGGTCCATCAGTGACTGATAATTGGCCTTGGTGATAATCCCCACCTGTGTGACACCGGCGTTCACAAGGTTGGAAAGAGAAAAGTCAATCAACCGATACCGACCCGCAAAGGGGAGCGACGCCATGGAACGAACGCTGGTCAATTCGGGAATCAAATCCTCGTGTACATTGGCATAAATCAAACCCAACAGCTTATTCGATCTCATATCGTTTCACCCTCCTTCACATTTTTGTCCACCATAGCCTTGGCCTTTACAACGGCATTTTTGCCGATTCGTAATCCTTCGCCCACCACGGCGATGCCCCATTGATCCAGTTCCCCGATTTCCTGTGGGTTCTCGCCTACTACGGCATTCTCGCCCACAACGACATTTTCGGCCACAATGGCGTACTGTACTTTGGCACCCTTCTTAACCGTGGCCCCCGGCATTATCAGAGAATACTCGACCGTGGCGCCTTCTTCAATGGTCACATTTTCAAACAAAATGGAATACTCCAACTTACCGTATACCTCACAGCCGTCACTCACCAAGGAGTTTTCCACATCCGAGGTTGGCGAAATGTACTGTGGCGGAAAAGAATGAGTACGGGAATAAATGACCCAGTCCTGGCTGTCCAGTCGCAAATCCTCTTTAGGATTGAGCAAATCAAGATTGGCCTCCCATAACGATTCAATGGTGCCGACATCCTTCCAGTACCGGTTGAAACGATACACCGTCATCTTCTGGTTATCTGCCAACATAGCCGGAATGACATCCTTGCCGAAGTCATTACTCGACGCCTTGTTCTGCTCGTCTTGATACAGATATTTCTTCAGTTTATCCCATGAGAATACATAAATACCCATAGAAGCCAAATTACTTTTGGGATGAGCCGGCTTTTCTTCAAATTCATAGATGCTGTCATCGTCCCGCACATTCATGATACCGAAGCGCGGCGCTTCCTCCAATGGAACCTCCATCACGGCAATGGTGCAATCCGACCCGGCGTTTTTGTGATGGTCAATCATAGCCGAATAATCCATTTTGTAAATGTGGTCGCCCGACAACACCAACACATATTCCGGGTCATACCGTTCGATAAACGGAATGTTCTGATAGATGGCATTGGCCGTACCCTTATACCAATCGCCGCCCTTGCTCTTTTGATACGGCGGTAAAATATGCACACCGCCGCCCCGTCTATCAAGATCCCACGGCTTACCGCTGCCGACATAATCATTCAACTCAAGCGGTTGATACTGGGTGAGAATGCCCACTGTTTCAATGCCGGAATTGATACAATTGGACAGCGGAAAATCAATGATCCGATACTTTCCGCCGTAAGGGACGGCCGGTTTGGCAATCTTCTTGGTCAACACCCCCAACCGGCTTCCCTGCCCGCCGGCCAAAATCATGGCCACACATTCTGTCTTTTTCAATGTCCTTTCCTCCTGTGTAACATCAGCATCTGTATTGAATAAGTCAAAAGAGGTCGATCACCCTTTGGTTTCTCTCGCCGCCTTTTGAGCACGGCTTTGCGTTGGTTTTGGCAAGGCGCCAGTCCGGCTGCCCATTCACGGTTTCACCGTACAGAAAATCCGGCGCCAGAAACCTCTTTGAATCTTACAAACAGTAAAAATTTTTTCACAAAACCGCGAAGCGCCGTCATACCGACGTATGACCGCCGATAAGGTAACATGAAACGAAACCGTTTCATGTGTAAGCTGTGCGGGGTTCGATTCCCTTCGACTAAACCATAGCGTACAAATCCGAACCCGTCTATTTATATGCTTGCCTTTCTCCCGGAAGTCCTTTTTTTCAGATACATAACCGACAGCGGTTCAAGCCGCAAAGCCAAGCTTTGTTCACACCCGTGCATGGGTATCGCTTCGCTCTTATAGGTCACCTTTTTCTCCAGCGTACCGCCATAGGCTTTTTCTTCGGAATGAAAAACGGTTTGATAACTGCCGGGCAGCGGTACACCGATACGGTAATTCTCTCTGGCCACCGGCACAAAGTTGCAAACCACAATCAACTCCTTGCCCTGCTTGTCCTTTCGGCTGAAGGCAATCACGCTTTGCTCATTGTCATCATTGGCAATCCAACGAAAGCCCTTCCAGTCATAGTCAATTTCGTAGAGGGGCGGCTGTTGACGGTAAAACCGATTGAGCGCCCGTACATAAGCCTGCATTTTGGCGTGTGCCTCATATTTTAAGAGGAACCAGTCCAATTCCTTTTGGTAGTCCCATTCAATAAACTGGGCAAATTCCTGTCCCATAAACAACAGCTTTTTTCCCGGATGTGCCATCATATAGCCGTAAAAGGCACGCAATCCCCTGAACTGATCCTCATATTCACCCGGCATCTTGCGGATCATAGAGCATTTTCCGTGTACCACCTCGTCATGAGAAATGGGTAGCACAAAGTTCTCTGAAAAAGCATAAAAGAACGAAAAGGTTAAGCAATCATGGTTATACTTTCGATACAGCGGATCCAATGAGGTGTACCGAATCATATCGTTCATCCAGCCCATGTTCCATTTGAAATTAAACCCAAGGCCTCCGTCATACGGCGGTTTGGTCACCATCGGCCAGGCTGTGGATTCCTCGGCAATCATCAGCACATGAGGGTCAGCTGAAAAGGCGGCGGCATTGACTTGTCGCAACAGTTCAACTGCCTCAAGATTTTCCCGTCCGCCGTAGGCATTGGGGATCCACTGGCCGTCTTCCCGACCGTAGTCAAGATACAGCATAGAGGCCACGGCATCGACCCGCAGGCCGTCAATATGATATTCCTTTATCCAAAAGCAAGCGCTGGAAATCAGAAAATTGCGAACCTCCGGTTTGCCGTAATCAAAGACGCAGGTGCCCCATTCCTTGTGTTCGCCCCTGCGAGGATCGGCATATTCGTAAAGCGGCGTCGAATCAAACCGGTACAGACCGCATTCATCCTTCGGAAAATGGGCCGGCACCCAGTCTAAAATCACCCCGATGCCGTTCTTGTGAAGAATGTCTACAAACCGTTTGAAATCCTCCGGCGTTCCGTATCGGGAGGTCGGGGCAAAATAGCCGGTTACCTGATAGCCCCAAGAGCCTTCATATGGGTATTCCGTCACCGGCATCAGTTCCACATGGGTATAGCCCATATCCTTGACATAGGCCGAAAGCTCTTTGGCCAATGTCACATAATCCATGGTCTGTCCATCGGCAAAGCGGCGGAAAGAACCGAGATGAACCTCATAAATGTTGATGGGCGATTCATAGGGATTAACCAATTGCTTTTTCTTTTGCCATTCGGCATCACCGAAACGATACTCGTCGGTGTAAAATTTTGAACAGTTGCCCGGCGCTGTTTCAAAATGCCTGGCATAGGGGTCGGACTTTAAGACCGTACGACCGCCGGCCGTGATGGCATATTTATAGGAATCATATTTTTTAATACCGGAAATCACAGTTTCAAACACACCGTCATCTAAACGTTGCATAGGATGAGCGATGGTATCCCACCCGTTAAAATCCCCCGTCACACAGACCTGTTCGGCGCCGGGAGCCCACACCCGAAACAGAACGCCGTCCTCTTGGGCAAACGACCCGAAAATATGATACAGATCGTCGCGTACGCAGCCATGAAAATCCCCTATCTGTGAGTGCATACAAATCCTCCCGCTAATCAAGTTCTTATTATTATGATAACAGATATTTTTCGATTTTTCAAGGAAGTTTTGTTAAAGTTATAGCAATTTTTTTGCATTTTTCGACAAACGTTTAGTAAATATAGCTAAAAATATCTTGTTTTTTTGATATAACGGTCAAAAACAAACGGGACAGCCTTCGCAAAAACGAAAACCGACCCGTTTTTTTCTGTATAACAGTTCATGTTTATGTTTGAAAACACACAAGCGTCGCCGCCTTCAAACTGAACGCCGTCGATACCATATGGTTCCTACATAGCCTTTTATGAGGAGGCGAGCCAGTCGGCCGCCGGCTGTGAGGTGAAATGGATCACCGGATCAAAACCGCCCCATGAATGCTCCTTCAATCAAGAAGGCTCCCTCACAAAATGTCACCTCAAAACTCTCCTTTAATGGAGCGATTGAACAATTCGGCAATTTGAGACATAGCGTCCTTGTTTTCGTATAAAATACGATACACCGTGGCACAGATGGGCATTTCCACCCCGTAATCGGCCGCCAGCTTATGCAACGCCGCCGCCGTGCCGAAGCCCTCCGCCAGTTTTTCATACGGTTCTCTTCGCACAAAAGCCTCGCCAAACCGCCGATTGTGACTGTACGGCGAAAACACGGTAGCCTCATAATCGCCCAAATGACAAAGTCCGTAAGCAGAGCGTTCTTTACCGCCCATGGCACCGATCAGCAGGGACACTTCCCGGGCGCCTCTGGCCATCAACGCTCCTTTAAGGGTGGAAAGACCCAGTCCATCCAACATACCGGCGGCAATGCCCACCACATTTTTAGCGGCGGCACCGATTTCGTTACCGATCAAATCATCGCCGTAGTAAAAACGGATCAGGTTACTGTTAAAACTCTCAACCAACAAATGCTTGGTGCTTACATCCTCGCTGTCAATAACCATACAGTTGGGCACGCCCCGATAAAACTCCTGCACATGACCGGGGCCTAACCAAACCGCCACCTTATTACTTGCATCCAGATTATCGGCGGCCACCTGTGACAGCCGACGGCCGGTGGCGCTTTCAATGCCCTTCATACACAAAACCACGATTTTGTTTCGCAGTTGCAAAGGCTTTAGTTCGTCAAACAACGCCTGCAAACCCTGCGAACCAATGGACATAATCAACACATCGGCCTTTGTCGCCACTGTCAAATCATCCGTTAAAGAAATACGATCGGACAAGGTCAGCAAATCATTTTTTCGTGTTTGCACCAAGGCTTGATAGCGAGGCGAACCCGAACGGCCATACAAGGTGACGGGATGATGCAACCCGTCAAGGTACCAGGCAATTAGCGATCCCCATCGGCCACACCCAATCACAGAAATTTTCATCGGCGTTTTCCTCTCTCTTTGTTCGCATATCAAATGTTTTATGACGGCACAACGGCCTAAAATATGCAGTCATTATAACGGGTTTTCGACGAAAATGCAACCACTCACAGAAAAATTTCGGGCGGCCAAACGACCGCCCGAAAAAGCACGAAGTCATGATTAGATCAAACCGGCCAATTTCTTCTTGAGCATAACCAGGTCAGTCGTATCCAATTTACCGTTTTTGTCAAAATCGGCCCCATTGCTCAAGGCGCCTTCGAACAAGCCGGCCAGCTTTTTCTTCAAAAGCGTCAAGTCCACCGTATCAATCTCGCCGTCGCCGTCGCAATCGCCCGGTACGGTCTCGCGCCAAGTAACGGCAGCTTTCACATCTTTAGTCTCGTTAACCTCAATATCGTCAAGGTAGTAGATAGTCGCATCGCTGCCATCCCCTGCCGGACTGCTGCCGCCGTACAAGTAAATACCCAAAAGACCGATTTGATTCATTCCGATATGTTTTTCATCCAGCGTGACATCCAAGGAGACCTGCTTCCACTCTCCTACCGGTGCAGAGACCTTGCCCACGGTTCCGTAATAGCCGAAACCGTATCCGTCCGGATCGTTTCTCGTGCCGATTGGGCACAGACCGTATTCCAGGTAAACAGAGCTGTTGTTAGGACTGCTTTCCACATATATCCAGAAGGAAATAGTCAGCTTACGACCGAGATCCTCTTGTGTAAAGGTCTTCTTTTCGTCGCCGAACAGACGGGAAACCTTCAAAAAAGAATTGTTAAAACTACTGCCGTTGTAACAGGCTTTTTGTCGGATGCTGTAACCGCCGTTGCCGGTGTGATCCTGCTGTCCGAAGTCAATATATTCAGCCGTGTCGGCCCAACTGTTTTCATTCACATGGCTATAGAATACCGTGGTTTGATTGTTGGGATCAGTACTCGGATAAACCAGCCAGTTGCCGTTTTCGGTGCGCTTATGAATGCTGGCATCACCCTGGAAATAAGTCCACCAGTTAATAAAGTAAGCACCCTGGTTGTTCTCGTAAGCCGTGTCAAAGCTCATCTTGTTAACCAAAGTAGCTGTTGTCTCGGCAATATCCAGTGCGCCCTCTTCAACATTCGTGACAGCCTTGGAAACGGAGATTTCACGGATCCCCTTAAGACGGGCAAAGGCACCAGAGGCAATAGCCGTGACGGTCATACCGCCGATCGTTTCGGGAATTTCAATCTTGCCGTCGGCCGGCACTTTGCCGACAAAACGGGTCAAGGTGCAACCCGTTTCATTGGGCAACACACGGAAGTCGCCGTACACGGTATCGGTCTCGCCCGTGACGGTTTCGTGTGCAATCTTACGAAGCATCACGCATTCTTCTTCGGTCAGGCTATCCGGCACGAAAGTGGCCGTACGGCTATCCCTGCCGAAGATTTTTTCAATCCACACGCAAGCCGCCAAATAACCGCCGCGCTCATTCAAGTGGCTGATCGTATCTTTATGCAAAGATTTCGGCAGGTTCAGTGCGTCATCAAAGCCGTAATCATCAAAGGCTAACTGAATGGCTTCACCGACCGGAATAATCTCCAATCCGCCGAGCAGAGCCGCCGCCTTTTCATAACAAGCACGAATAACCCCGAACATATCATGGGTACTGGGATAGTTAACCGGATAATAAATCGTTTCGGGTCCGTCATAGGTGCCGGTAGCGCATTCTTTGCAAAACGCCCATGTCTGGTGAATCATAAAGGTGGCATCCGGCTGTTTAGACCGTACATAATCGGCAATAGCCGTTAAATACGGATGTTCTTCTGTGTCATAGGTCGAAAAATCATCGCAACCCACAGGGCTTTGCTGGAAGGTGATAATATCGTAGGTTTCGCTCTCCAACACATCCTGCATGGTGTGACCCCATTGAAGCGGAGAATCATCTGTGGTCACGGCATAATTGGCTTTGTTGCCGGTCATATAATCGTAATGCTGTTTTAAGGTGCAACCGTCCTTATACAGACTGGTTGCCTGTACCTTAATCCCCATTGTCTCGCCAATCCGAGAGATCAGGCGAGTTGCATTAATAGAGTAGCTGTTGCCGATGGATAAAATCTTTAAGGTCTGATCGGTCGGATATTGACCGTACTGCACCTTGGTTGTCACTTGACCCACCTCGGTCACCGTAATATCGTCTAAATAATAAGTCAAAGCATCACTTCCATCGCCGGCCGGACTTCCTCCGCCATAATCGTAAATACCGAGGAGTCCCACTTGGTTCGGGCCGACATGGGTTTCGTCCAGGGTAACGGTGAACTCCACCTGTTTCCACTGGCCGATCGGCGCCGAAACTTTATAGTATTTACCGTAGTAGCCACCGCCGACGCCTCCCTCACAGTCACGAGCCGCAATCGGGCACATTCCGTACTCTAACACGGCAGCATTGCCGCTCGGCGTTTGCTCCACATAAACCCAGAAGGAAATCTTAAAGGTACGCCCCAGGTCGGTATCATTAAATTTGGTGGTTGCATCGCCGAATAGGCGGGAAACCTTCAAGAAGGAATGGGCAAACTGGCCGGTGGATTTACTGTAGGAATTTTTCACGAAAATGCTGTGACCGCCGTTACCTGTGTGGTCAATATCCCCGAAATTGATATATTGAGAATCGGCATCCCAGCTGGCACCGTTGCGATGATTGTAAAATACCGTTGCATTTCCGCGATGACCGCCAGTATTGGGCTCGACTAACCAGTTTCCGGTCTCATTCCGTTGGGCAATACCGCCAGGCTGTCCGTAAACACTCCACCAGGATATAAAGTAGTTGCCCTCGTTATTCTCATAAGCCGTGTCAAAGCTCATGGTATTAACCGTTTCTTCAATCGAGCTGGCAAGGGTCAAAGCACCCTCATCCACAGCCCACTCGGTGGCATCCTGTGGCAGAATGATCTTGCGAATGAGGCCCTTGTAACGGAAGGCATTCACACCGATGGCGTTGATAGCCTTACCCCCGACGGTCGCCGGAACACTAATCACGCCGTTTGCCGGAACCGGACGGGTATCCCGCATCAACTTATAACCGTCACCGTTGGGCAAAACTCGCAAACCGTCAATAACGGTATCGGTCTCGCCCGTGACGGTTTCGTGTGCAATCTTACGAAGCATCACGCATTCTTCTTCGGTCAGGCTATCCGGCACGAAAGTGGCCGTACGGCTATCCCTGCCGAAGATTTTTTCAATCCACACGCAAGCCGCCAAATAACCGCCGCGCTCATTCAAGTGGCTGATCGTATCTTTATGCAAAGATTTCGGCAGGTTCAGTGCGTCATCAAAGCCGTAATCATCAAAGGCTAACTGAATGGCTTCACCGACCGGAATAATCTCCAATCCGCCGAGCAGAGCCGCCGCCTTTTCATAACAAGCACGAATAACCCCGAACATATCATGGGTACTGGGATAGTTAACCGGATAATAAATCGTTTCGGGTCCGTCATAGGTGCCGGTAGCGCATTCTTTGCAAAACGCCCATGTCTGGTGAATCATAAAGGTGGCATCCGGCTGTTTAGACCGTACATAATCGGCAATAGCCGTTAAATACGGATGTTCTTCTGTGTCATAGGTCGAAAAATCATCGCAACCCACAGGGCTTTGCTGGAAGGTGATAATATCGTAGGTTTCGCTCTCCAACACATCCTGCATGGTGTGACCCCATTGAAGCGGAGAATCATCTGTGGTCACGGCATAATTGGCTTTGTTGCCGGTCATATAATCGTAATGCTGTTTTAAGGTGCAACCGTCCTTATACAGACTGGTTGCCTGTACCTTAATCCCCATTGTCTCGCCAATCCGAGAGATCAGGCGAGTTGCATTAATAGAGTAGCTGTTGCCGATGGATAAAATTTTTAAGGTTTTGTCAGACTCCGTGTTCAAACCCGAGACCGGCAAAATGCCGCACAGCAATGCTGCACAAAGAAGAATGGCCAATGCTTTTTTCATCTGTTTCACCCCAGCATTTACGGGCATTATCCCGCATTTTTTTCATTATAGCATGGCGTTTATATGAATTCAATAATGATTTTGTCTATTTTTATTATCATTTTGGTCATGTTGTTCATACTTGTTCGTTTTTGAGCCCAAAAAGAACGGTTTCGGGAGAATCAGGTAGAAATGTTAACAAAATCATGGTAAAGTAAAGCATATGGTCCACCCGCTTGGCTATTGAACGGGTCGTCCTATTTGGGTTGGAGGTTACGATATGTTAGACATTAAACACCTTATGGATGAGGTCAACAGCACCGGCGGCTTGTATTTATATAAAAAAATCGGTCGCCTGAACAATCAGGTCATCAGTGTGGTGCAAGTGGCCGACCGCACGCTGGATTTCCATGTGCACGAGCAATCCGACGAAATGTTTTGCGTATTGGAAGGTGCTTTTTGTCTGGAAACCGACGAAGGCCTTTTGCCGATAAAAGCCGGTGAGTTTGTCATTGTCCCGAAGGGCACCCGACACAGACCGGTGGTAAAAGAACTGACCAAATTCTTGATGGTGGAAATGGACGGTACCTTAAATAAAGAAAACAGCGGCGACTTGTATGAGGACTGATATGGCCGACACCGCTCCGTCTGACAAAGTCAAAAGCTGTTTTGCCATCATGCGACGCGCTTTGCTCTTTTGATATTTTTTCATCGCATGGGAGCTGTATCCGGAGTCTCTTGCATAATGGCGAACCCTTCCGGCCGTATCATGCGTATGAATGCTATGCGCCCCTGTTTTCAGGCATTACCCAAAAGCACCGTCTTAAAAGCAAGGCGACTGTTGAGCGTTCCTATCCATACGCCGTTTTTTCTCTGTCATCTACTTATTTACATCTGTCGGGGAATGTTGTATACTGTTATATGAGCTGAAGAGGGTCGACTTAAGGGGAGGAATTGAATGCCGCCGGTCATTTACAATCCGTTAGAAGAATACCAAAGCACCTTAAAAAATCTGCACCAAGAAAACACCGCTAAATACCGATCGGCTCACGGCGGGGATGCAGACTCGGCTCGTAACGAAATCGGCGGTCAGATCGAAACCGTTTCCAGAGATATTCATGTGGCCATGGAAAATTATCCCGACCTTGCGGCTCACAAGGAGATCGCCGATGCTATGCAGCAGAATATGTATCTTCAAAGAGAAATCACCGCCGCCAGGGAGTTGTACAACGATACCATTAACGAGTGGAATAAAGACATCTTTGCGTGGCCGACCAAAAAAATCGTCGCCGCCAAAAACGGCTACACCACCCGTATTCCCTTTGCGGCCTCCAAAGAGATTAAGGAAAAAGCCAAGAGCGTTTTCTTTTAAGGCCGCCTAATGGTTCATAACGCAAGAGATCCCCTTATGCGACCGCCTGTTGATACAAGCAGCACACTGCCAAGGGGATTTCTTTATGCGCTTTATGTGGAACTGTTTTGTTTACTTGCCGGTCCTTTTGTGTTATACTGATTTTATATGTAGCAAGTGCCACTGCTTTATGAAAGGTGAAAAAGGATGCCGGACAACTTTATTTTACATTCCGATTAAAACCCCACAGGCGACCAGCCCGAGGCGATCAAAAAGCTGGTCAAGGGTCTTGAAAGCGGTCAGAAAGAACAGGTTTTGCTGGGCGTTACCGGTTCGGGTAAAACCTTTACCATGGCCAACATCATCGCCCGATATAACCGTCCGACCTTGGTGCTGGCGCACAACAAAACCTTAGCCGCTCAGCTTTGCAGTGAACTCAGAGAATCTTTCCTGAAAATGCAGTCGAATCTTTTGCTTTCTATCAAACGAAAACAGACAAAATCGCTTATTCTATGCGTTTTTTAGGGATTATTTAACACTAAATAACACACGATAAAACCACAAAAACTCAATACCTATGTGGCCTGAATTCGTGTAATGAAAAAACGTTAAAAACTGATAATTTATATAAAGTATGACATAATTTGAACATTTTTTATTATCTTGCTTTATATAATTCAGTGTTTTGATGAAAACAAGGAGGGCAACAATGGCTTCAAAGAATAAACGCTTTGCAGATGAC
>JAEDLK010000046.1 GCA_016295355.1 Clostridiaceae bacterium | reverse complement strand
TTTCCGAGTGCAACCACCTTAAAGCTGTATGACTTTCCGGCTTTCAGATTTTTAACGGTTGCTGTATTACCCTTTGAAGATGCAACCTTTTCATACTTCTTCGTTTTGGCGTTGTATTGATATACGGAATATCCTGTTGCACCACTTACTTTGTTCCACGAGAGAGTAATATACGATGCCTTCTGCCTTGTTGCTTTGAGTTCAGCAGGTACATTCAGAACAATTCTATATGTCAGTTTCTGCGTTCCGGAATAATTACCTTTGAATTTAACTGTTACCGTATATGTTCCACTGAACTGACAACCTCCTGAATATTCAACGGTATAATCCGTTCCGATCTTCAAAGCTTTTCCGGATGAATCTTTTACACTTACAGCGGGCTTCTGAACTTTGCCGTTGTAAGTATATGAGGTCTTTGAAAGGGTGGTTTTGGAAATTCGGCTGATTTCTGTTGTGCTGACAGTTTCTCCGCAAACTGAGCATTTCTGAACAGTTTTTCCGTTTTTTGAAAGCGTTGCAGGCGTAACGGTGGTGCTGATTTTGTGACCCAACGGTGCAGTTTTCTTTTCTTCAAGCTTTTCACCGCAAAGCTCACAGACTGTTATTATCGAACCCGGTTTTGTGCAAGTCGGATTAACCGTAACCTCTTTCGTGTCGGTATGTTTGCAACCTTCGGTTTTCAAAACCGTATGACACACGGTACATTCGGTGTGCCTTGCTCCGTTTGCGTCGGAAATCCAATCGCTTTCGATGTGTCCCAAAGCGGGAACAACAATCTGTTCGGTAATAATCTTTCCGCAAGCCAAACAATGCTGACCTTCTGTGAGTCCGGTTTCCGTGCATGTCGGGGAAACAGCCGAATCTTTAACAACAGTCTTATGTTCATTTGGGTTTATTGAACCATATGTAGCATTGCAACGAGTGCAAACCGCTTTTTCAACGCAGTTTGCCGAACCGCCGGTATGTCCGAGAGCGGGAATTTCTTTTGGAGCTGTTGTTATTAAACCACAATTAGTACACTTTAAACCTGATGAAGTTCCCGGTTCCGTACAAGTTGAATCAACTCTAAATATGGTTACAATATGGTGACCTTTTTCCGGTATAGATCCAGTGTATTTATCTCCGCAAACTGAGCAGGTGAATGTAATTATTCCGGTATTTGAACACGTTGGCTCGGTAGTTACTTCTGAAACATAATTATGGTCTCCAGTTCTCGAAATTTTTTTAGTTTCGGTATCATTGCAAATTGAACATTTTTTTATGATATATCCGTCTGAACCGCATGTCGGATCTTTCGAGTCATAATCATAATATGAATGTGTACAATAATAAAGTTTATCAGAAACCGTAGAATATGATGCATACTTTGTGTTAACGGCGGTTACTGTTGCCCAATATTCATCTGATTTGTTTGAAATGTATGATTTTGATGTGCTTTTTAATCCTTCTGTTTTTTTAACAAGCTTATTTGTTGATTTTCTATAGATTCTTATCACATATTCACGTGTATCATACATTCCCTTGTTTGGCGATTCGCTCCATAAAAATTTCACTTTATTGTCAGATATATTAACTTTAACGCTAACCTTATCAGGAGCGGCCGGTTTACTATAATTAAGTCCATCATTTGTTAAATTGTATATAGCAAACACCTGTGCCTCTGTATTATTACGTTGAAACAGTTGAATATTGTTTCCTGGATCACTTTTATCTCCTTGACTATCCAAATATAAATCACAATATGAAGCTTTTATATTATATCCATAACCTGTGTAATAAATAAACCAACGTTGAGCTTTTGAATCGTTACTGCCTACTGTTCCAACGTTTGTTTCATTTGTTGTTCCAAAATTGTTTGCATCCAAACATTTGTTGTTGTACTCATTAACTATTTTATAGCTGTTGTCTCCCTGCCTAATAAAATGCCATATCTGCTTAGGTGAAGTTGAATCATTACCATCAGGTGAAATACATACATTATCATTTGAAACACCTAGATGTTTCCATGTGTTATTTTTAATAATATATGCATAAAAATTATCCCCGATATTTGCCGGACTTGGTGCACTCGGTTTGGACACATTATATCTATAAACCTTCGTCCACACAGAACCATTATTACCTTTATAATAATAATTTCCTACGGAAATTTCTTTACCATTTTGGTCGCCTGTTTGCGGATATCCATAATCAGAATGAGCACCAACCAACTTGTTTGATCCGGCATAAATTTCCGTGTGTCCAGATTTCCAAAGAATATCTCCTCTTTGAAGGCTTCCTGAATTTGATAAATTTATATTTGTAATTTCGGTAAAGCCGGCATTTTTCAAGGCTGTTCCCATGTTCCGAGTATTAAACCAAGTGGGTGAAAGTGAAAATCCCGCCGATGAAAAAGCATAATAAACCAATGATGAGCAGTCATAATCCGGTCCCTGTCGTCTACTCTGAGAGTATCCGTGACTGTTATCATTTGCAATAGCAACAGCAGTCTGAACTGCTTTTTCCACTCTACTGTCAATCGCCTCCGCCTTCATTAAACTCATACCCGACAAATCAACCCCGACAATTCCGGCAAGCGGTACAGATGTAAGCATGAGAATGACCGCTAAACAGCAGGCAAGGATACGTTTAAATACGGTTTTTCTTTTCATTTTTTCCATTCCCCTTTGTTTTTCATTTTTGCATAAAGCCATAAAGCTAATTTTATCATTTTTTGAAAAGGATATCAAGCAAAATGGAACGAACGGTAATCCAAACGAATCGAACGCAAATTACGCCTGAATCAAATTCTCTTATACTCCAGATCAAGAACCAAAAGCTAAGCAAAAAACCCCTCCCTTGTCCGAAAACAAAGGAGGAAAAAATTGTTTATTCAAAACCTTTTGAATACGAAGTACCCGGATTCTTATTTCATAGCCTCTTCAACTGCAACTGCGCAGGCCACAGTCGCACCGACCATCGGGTTGTTGCCCATGCCGATAAGTCCCATCATTTCAACGTGAGCCGGAACGGAGGACGAACCTGCAAACTGGGCGTCGGAGTGCATTCTGCCCATGGTGTCGGTCATGCCGTATGAGGACGGACCTGCTGCCATGTTGTCCGGATGGAGAGTACGGCCTGTGCCGCCGCCGGAAGCAACAGAGAAGTAATGAACGCCGTTTTCAACGCACCATTTCTTATAGGTTCCTGCAACGGGATGCTGGAAGCGAGTCGGGTTGGTTGAGTTTCCGGTGATTGAAACGCCGACCTTTTCAAGCTTCATGATTGCAACGCCCTCGGGAACATTGTCAGCGCCATAGCATCTTACCTTTGCTCTGTCGCCGTTTGAGTATGCCTTTTCTTCAACAACCTTAACGGTTTCGGTGTAAGGATCAAACTCGGTCTTGCAATATGTGAAGCCGTTGATTCTTGAGATTATCATTGCGGCGTCCTTGCCGAGACCGTTGAGGATAACTCGAAGCGGCTTAACTCTTACCTTGTTTGCGTTGAGGGCAATTTTAATTGCGCCCTCAGCGGCGGCAAAGCTTTCGTGACCGGCAAGGAAGCAGAAGCACTCGGTCTCCTCAGAAAGGAGCATCTTACCAAGGTTGCCGTGGCCGAGACCAACCTTACGGTTGTCGGCAACGGAGCCGGGAATGCAGAAGGACTGGAGTCCCTCACCGATTGCGGCTGCTGCATCGGCAGCCTTTACGCAACCCTTTTTGAGTGCGATGGCGCAGCCGACGGTGTATGCCCAGACAGCGTTTTCAAAGCAGATGGGCTGAGTGCCTCTTACAATTTTGTCAACATCAATGCCCTTTTCAAGGGTGATGTCCTTGCACTCTTCGATAGAATTAATTCCGTATTCTTTAAGGACGCCGAGGATCTTATCGGCACGTCTTTCATAGTTTTCAAATAATGCCATTGTTCTCTACCTCCTTATTCCTTACGCGGGTCAATATACTTTGCAGCTTCACTGAATCTGCCGTATGTGCCCTTTGCTTTCTCATAAGCGGTGTTGGGATCATCGCCTTTCTTGATGAAGTCGGTCATCTTGCCGAGTGAAACGAATTCATAACCGATAACCTGGTCATCGCTGTCAAGAGCCATTCTTGTAACATAGCCCTCAGCCATTTCGAGGTAACGGACGCCCTTATATCTTGTGCCGTACATTGTTCCGACCTGCGAGCGAAGACCCTTGCCGAGGTCCTCAAGGCCTGCGCCGACGGTAAGGCCGTCATCCGAGAAAGCGGACTGTGAACGACCGTATACGATCTGGAGGAAGAGCTCACGCATTGCGGTGTTGATAGCATCGCAAACAAGGTCGGTATTGAGAGCTTCGAGAATGGTCTTTCCGGGAAGAATTTCACTTGCCATTGCAGCGGAGTGAGTCATGCCGGAACAGCCGATGGTTTCAACAAGAGCTTCCTCAATGATACCGTTCTTGATGTTGAGCGAAAGCTTGCAGGCGCCCTGCTGCGGAGCGCACCAGCCCACACCGTGAGTAAAGCCGGAAATGTCCTTGATTTCATATGCCTTGACCCATTTGCCCTCTTCGGGAATGGGTGCGGGGCCGTGGTTCGGTCCTTTTGCGACCGTACACATTCTTTCAACTTCGTTTGAATAAGTCATGTGTTTTGTTCTCCTTTCGGAATATAGTTGCTAAAACGTTGGTTGCGCTGAACTTGCCTGTTTTATGCTATCCAATATAATAACAGAAATTTCTCTCCGTTGCAATAGACAGCATGAAAAAAATGTCGCCTCTCGCCGAATAAAAAGTATTTATTTTGACGAGACGCCCTTTTTATTTAATCTTTGACCGCTATACCGGCGTTTATCCGTGAAATATCTATTATCTAACTCCGAATTTTTTGCCGTTAACCGTGGCGACACAGGTTTTCTATATCTGCAATTCATGTTATAAATTTTCTTCAAGCTTTAAGATAACCGTACTCATTTTTACGTCCATTGCGGTGCAGATTTTATAAAGTGTTTCAAGGGTAGGCTTTCTCTCTCCTCTTTCGATTGCGCTCAGGTGACTTCTGCCGATGTCCGCAAGACCGCTCAAAACTTCCTGTGAAAGACCTTTTTGCTTTCGGAAATATGAAATTGTTTCTCCAACCTTAACCGGGTCAAGCGACGGACTGAACATAATCTCACCTCAAGGTATATTTTATGTTAGTTTCGCCTTGATACTAAACACATATGTTGACACTTGAACACTTATGTGTTATTATACAAATAGATAAATTCCAATAATCACTATAAGGAGATGTCAAAATGAAAAATCGTATCAAAAAATCTTTGTCATTGTTGCTTGCGGTAATAATGCTGCTGTGCGCTGTGCCGGTTGGCGGTCTGTCTGATATCTTTGCGAAAGTTTCCGCCGTTGACGGCAGAGTGGAAAATGCAGTTCAAACCGCTGTAGCAATCGCCAACGATAACTCTCATGGCTACTCACAAAAAAACAGACAGGGACCGGACTATGACTGCTCATCTTTGGTTTATTATGCATTTTCATCTGCCGGATTTTCGCTTTCACCGGCATGGTTTAACACAGCCACCATGGGCAGCGCATTAAGAAACGCAGGTTTTACTGAGCTATCAGATGTAAACTTTTCGTCATCTGCAAGCCTTCAGAGGGGAGATATTCTCTGGAAAACCGGTCACACAGAAATATATATCGGAGACAACCAGCTTGTCGGCGCTCACAGTGATTACGGATATCCGCAATCAGGCGATCAGAACGGAAAGGAAATATCCGTTACAAATTATTATAAAACCGGTAACAACGGCACTTCTTGGACAAAAGTATATAGATATACTGCGGGTGGTGGAATTTCCGACACAACACCGCCCACAATTACAAATGAATATGTTTCAAATATTAGCAGCAGTTCATTTAAAATTAACGCAACTTTAAATGACAACAATGGAATTAGCAGAGCTTGGCTTGTTATTTATGCGCCCGGAGGGGAATATCAATTTTCCGTTACTGCATCTATCGGGAATTTTTCTTATACCGTTGATACTTCAAAATATGGTGGCTGTGGAGATTATACAGTTCATTTATATGTAATAGATTATTCTGAGAACTCATCATTTAAAGCTTTTAATAATATTAAAGCCATATCTGACTCTACTGCACCAACAATTTCAAACGCATACATTTCAAACATAAGCGGAAAATCATTTACTATTAATGCCACATTAAATGACAACGTAGGTATTCAAAGAGGTTGGCTTGTCATTTATGCTCCTGGTGGTGAATATCAGTTTTCCATTCCTGCATCCACAGGAAAGTTCTCATATAACATTGATACTTCAAAATATGGTGGTTCAGGAAGCTATACTGTTCATTTTTATGCTCTTGATTATTCTGAGAATTCGACTAAATGTGTATATGATAACATTTTTGCTTATGACCAATCATATATTTATTTTGACCCCAACGGCGGTTCGTGTTCGCCCTCATCAAAAACCGTAACCTACGGCAGTGCTTATGGTACACTGCCCACACCCACCCGAACCGGCTATACCTTTGACGGTTGGTATACAGCCGCAAGCGATGGAACAAAAGTAACCTCGGAAACAAAAGTTACCGCAACCGGCAATCATACGCTTTATGCACACTGGTCGCAGATTCAGCCCGAAAGTCCTGATGAACCCATTGAAAACTGCTCCTGCGCCTGCCACAAAACAGGGATTGTGAAGATAGTCTATCTAATTATGCGCATCTTATGGAAGATGTTCAAAACAAATCAGTACTGCTCCTGCGGTGCAAAGCACTATTAAGGCGCACACCCTCGCTCCCGGCCATTGCTGCCGGGGGCGTTTCTTAATTATTATTTATTTTCAATTCAAAAAGCCGTAACTTTTCCTTGACTTTGCGCGTGCATTCTGTTATTATTAATTGGTAAACAATACCGATTTTTACTAAACAGGAGGTACTAAAATGGCAGATATTATCAATGCTTTGCTCAAGGACAAGCTCGGTTCAATTTCGCTCAAGTCGATTTTCACCGGCTTTATGGCTATCATCGTTGCCCTCATCACAATGCTCTCCACCGGAAACACCGGCAAGGTTGCAATGAGAGTTGTCGGCAATGTTGACACAAACACCACCGCGATTGCCGTTGAGATAAGCAACTACACCTTTGAAACAGTTAAGGACGAAGCAGGCTATTCAAGCTACAAGCTTGAGATTAAGGACGGCGAAAGCTGGAAAGAGGTTTCGATTCTCGGCGCAAACAAGGACATCGTTTCCGGCGATATCAAGCCGCTTGCTTCTTCAACCCGCGTTATTGAACTCAACATCTTCGGTATGCCTTATCTCAAGGCCGGCGATTACAGACTGACCAAGACCTTCCTCAGCGGACAGGCCGCAACCGCGGAATTCACAATTACCGAGGCCGTTGCACAGCAGGCAGCGTAACAAGCCCGAAGCAGACCAAAAAACAATAATTTAAAGCTATAATTTACGAAAGGCAAAATGTTTTCCGTAAATTATAGCTTTTCTTTGTTATGGATATTGAAATATGGTTGCCGTTTCAAGCATTTCTTCGCCCGTTCGCGGTACCTCTGTACAGCTTCAGGGCGAAGAAAACACTTTTGCATCTGAATGCAACAGACCCTTTTACCCGTATTTTTGGACATACTTTATTCCTCATAATTTATTCTGAAATAATCCAAATACTTTTTGAATGTATCCTGAGCAGAGAGGCAGGTGTCAGTAAGATAGCCTTTTTCCTGATTCCATTCTTTAAGTCCGCGATAGTAAAACATTTTAATTTTGTCCTCAATAATGAACGGAACAATATTGTATTTAAGGCACTCCTTGAACATAATCAGTCTACCGATACGGCCGTTACCGTCTTGGAAGGGGTGGATACGCTCAAATTGCACATGGAACTCGATGATATCTTCGAGGGTTACATTCTCTTTGCTGTTATAATCGGCAAGGAGTTTTTTCATTTCAGCCGACACATCTTCGGGCAAGGTGGTTTCTCTGCCACCAACCTCGTTAGGCAATTTTTTATAATCACCAACGGCAAACCAATCTTTTTTAGCATCGCTTGTGCCTGTCTTGAGAATAAAATGCAGGTGTTTTATAAATTTTTCGCTAAGCTGCGATTTTGCACTATCAATAATTTCATCGATACAGCGGAAGTGAGCAGTGGTTTCAATAATATCGTCAACACGAACACCCTCATCTGCGATACCAATTGTATTAGTTTCAAAGATATAACGAGTCTGATCGTGGGTAAGGCGACTGCCTTCGATGTGATTGGAGTTGTAGGTCAGTTCAATCTGTATTTTATGATAAATTCCACCGTGTACCTGAGCGTGCTTTTCCTCTTTAAGGATATCCAACAAAGTCTGCGGTGCAGGTTTTCTTTTATTGCTTCTTTCGGGTTTCTCGGCGTTTTCGGGAATGTTCCAAGTCTTGCCCGTAAGGAAAGCACCGGGGACGCGACCTGCAGCACAATAATTCCGAACACTACGTTCGGATGTATTCCAAAGCACTGCAACCTCTTTAACAGATAAGTATTTCATATACAGACCTCCCAGTTTGTATCATTAGTATATCACATTATCGGCAAAATATCAATTAAGAGAAAACGATATGTATTTATATTTTTGCCGATATCGGCACTTTTATGCAAAAGATGGACGGTGCGGTTTCGATTACCGCTTATATGAAAACAATCCGAAACTGTTACCGTTTGGCAATAGCTTCGGATTATCTGCTTTTGGTGGAGATGGCGGTA
>JAEDLK010000045.1 GCA_016295355.1 Clostridiaceae bacterium | reverse complement strand
TTGCTACCAAATCGAAGATTTGGTGTCGAAATAGTGTATTTAACCACTATTTCGATTATCTATAACCATTATGAGCGAAGAGGGGGGCTGCCGGGTGGCGGATAACAGACCGATTGGTATTTTTGATTCCGGCTTAGGCGGTTTAACCGTGGTGAAAGAGCTGATAAAGCAACTGCCAAATGAGCAAATATTATATTTTGGGGACACCAAGCGTGTTCCTTACGGTACGAAAAGCCGAGAAACCATCAGTCTTTTTGCCCATCAGGATGCTGCTTTTTTGCTGTCGATGGATGTAAAAATGATTGTTGCCGCCTGTGGTACGGTCAGCTCTGTTGTTGAAGATTTGCCACAGGTATTGCCGGTGCCCTACATGGGTGTGGTGGAAAATGCGGCCCGTGCGGCCGTGGCGGCAACCCGAAACGGCCGCATCGGTGTGCTTGGAACCGAGGCAACCATTGCCAGCGGGGCGCACAAGCGGGCTATCTTATCCATACTGCCCAGTGCAACGGTCTTTACCCGGGCCTGCAGTTTGTTTGTACCTCTTGTTGAGGCTGGTTGGTATCGGCCGGAGGATCCCGGCGTCATGCGAATTGCCCGCACCTACTTGGATGATTTATGCAAGGAGGGGCTTGACACCTTGATTCTCGGTTGCACTCATTATCCTTTGCTGTCACAGGTTATTGAGGGCATTATGGGTCGGCAGGTCACGCTCATCAACATGGGTACATCCACAGCGGCGGCGGTGGCCAAACGGTTAAAGGTTACCGATTCTTTATGTGACGGAACCAAACCGGGCAAACAATCCTTATTTGTCAGCGATTTGACCGATTCCTTTTGCCGGACGGCGTCGGTGCTGTTAGGGCAGGATGCTCAATCGATTTCTGTCAAGCAGGTGGAGATTGATCGTCTATGATGAAGGATGTATGGATCACACTCACCGGTTATCAAACGGTGGATGAAGACACCGAGCAGATTAAACTGGAAATCGGCGGTCGATACGGATACAAGGACGGCAAAAGCTTAATTGTGTATCACGAATCTACGCCCGACGAACGAGGCAAGACGCTCATCAAAATTGAGCCGGAGGGAAAGCTGATTTTGGATCGTTCCGGTTCCACGGAAAATCGCATGACCATTGAAAAGGGCAAACGGCACTGCGGATTATATCGGACGCAACAAGGCGAATTGTTTTTAGGTGTCTACGGCGTCGGTTGCGAAAGCGATTTAGGCGAGTCGGGCGGACAAGCGGTGTTTGAATATGAATTGGATGTTGAAGGCGGCGTTATCAGCAAAAACCGCCTGGAAATCAAAGTGAAAGAGGTATAATACGGTATGTCGGTACTGGTATCAACAGCAAAAGCACAAATTATTGAGTGTCTGCGTCAGGCGGCCGATCGCTCGATGGAAAAGGGGTTGTTGTCTTTTACAGGCGAGCTGCCTTCCTTTAATGTGGAGGTGCCTGCCTCCCGTGAACATGGCGACTATGCCGTGAATGCAGCCATGGTTTGGGCAAAGACTTTTCACAGTGCTCCCCGCAAGATCGCCGAAATTTTAATGGAACAGGTCGATCTGACCGGCACCTATTTAGATCGTTATGAAATAGCCGGCCCCGGTTTTATTAACTTCTTCTTATCGGCAACTTATTATGCTTCTGTGGTCGATGATATTGATCATAAGCAACAGGCTTACGGACAAAGCAACTACGGAGAGGGCAAGCGGGTGCTCGTAGAGTTTGTATCGGCCAACCCCACAGGCCCGATGCACATCGGTAATGCCCGAGGCGGTGCGTTGGGAGACTGCCTGGCCTCTGTGTTGGAGAAGGTCGGTTATCAGGTAGAACGGGAATTCTACATCAATGACGCCGGCAACCAAATCAATAAATTCGGTCTTTCGCTTGATTTACGGTACCGTCAGCTTTATGAAGACGGCGTAGAAATGCCGGAGGATTCCTATCACGGTGCCGATATTGTGGCTCATGCTAACGCTTTTGCCGCCATTTACGGGGATACCTATATGGATAAGAGCGAGCAAGAACGTCGCAAAGCTCTGGTAGCCTTTGCTTTGCCGAAGAATGTGCAAGGCTTAAAGGATGATTTGTTGAAGTATCGGATTACTTATGATACCTGGTTTAAGGAAAGCTCCTTGCATGAATCCGGCGAAACACAGCGCACGATTGAGCGGCTGAAAGAAAGCGGACATACCTATGAAAAAGAGGGCGCTTTATGGTTCCGCGGCGAGGACTTCGGCAGCGATGACTTTGTGTTGGTGCGTAACAACGGTGTTCCAACCTACATTGTGCCGGATATTGCGTATCATTATAACAAGCTGGTTACCCGTGGCTTTGATAAGGCGATTGATATTTTGGGTGCAGACCATCACGGTTATGTGCCTCGCTTGAAGGGTGCTTTAACGGCTTTGGGCGTTGATACCGACAAGCTGGATGTTATTTTGATGCAGATGGTGCGTCTGGTGCGTGACGGTGAAGTTATCAAGGCTTCCAAGCGTTCGGGCAAGGCCATTACTTTGGTTACTTTGTTGGATGAGGTCCCTATTGATGCTGCGCGGTTTTTCTTTAATCTGCGTGAGCCGAATTCTCACTTTGATTTTGATTTAGATTTGGCCATTCAGCAGTCCAATACCAACCCGGTGTATTATGTACAGTATGCGTATGCCCGTATTATGAGCATTTTGCGGAATTTAGAGGCCGAGGGCGTTAAACCCCGTCGTTGCAGTCTTGAGGAATTGTGTGTGCTCAATACGCCTGAAGAATTGGATTTAATCCGTCATTTGGCGGCCTACACGGATGAACTGATTGCTTCGGCCAAGACGTACGATCCGGCCAAAATCACCCATTATGTGTGGGAGTTGGCCACCAAGTTCCATAAATTCTATAATGCCTGCCGTGTTCGCGGCGAGGCCGAACCGCTTATGAGCGCCCGTATCACCCTGTGCCGTGACACGGCTGTTGTAATTCGTAATGTGCTGGATCTGTTAAAGATTGATGCGCCCGAAACCATGTAATTAACGGGTTTATCCGGCACAACGGCAGACAAAGGTTGCGGTTGGCAATTCTTTTCGGGATGAAGGCGGCCGTTACAAAGGAGTTGCTTAACTATGCGCATGAGAAAAAAGAAATATTTGGATGAGCGGCTTGACGCCTGTCGTTTGCTGATTCGCCCACGGTGCAGTGACCGACATTATCAGACAGCTGTGAAGGAGAAGGAATACTTTGATTTGCCGGCCTTGTTCGGTAGGGACGGAGAACTGTGGCTGGAAATCGGGTGCGGTAAGGGTCAGTTTATTGTTGAAGAGGCCGCTCGCCATCCCGATATTCTGTATTTGGCTGTCGAGAAAAGTGCCAATGTGATTGTGACAGCCTGTGAAAAGGCCGAGGCGGCCGGATTGACCAATGTGAGATTTGTAAACTGTTCGGCCGAATACTTGGAAAAATATTTGCCGGAAAACAGTGTGGGACGGCTGTATTTGAATTTTTCCTGTCCGTTCCCTAAAACTAAGTATGCCAAGCACCGCTTGACAGCCGATCATTTTTTGCAGATGTATGCCCGTCTGCTTAAACCGGGTGCGGCCATTCATCAAAAGACCGATAATATGCACTTTTTTGAGTATTCACTGGAGCAATACAGCCATGGCGGTTTTTGGCTTGAAAATGTGTCGCTTGATTTGCATAACAGTGATTTTGAGGGCAATATCGAAACCGAATATGAACAGCGCTTTGCCGCCGCCGGTGCCCCGATTTACCGCCTTGAGGCTTACAAACGGCCGTAAGACTTAAGGCCCGGTTGCAGGAATCATATACAAAAGACCCGTTGAAGAAAGGAATCTCCAACGGGTTGTTTTTTGAATGTGTCGGTTGTATCATCATGCTACGCCGAGTCGAACATAAGAAAACCGAAAACGGCGCAAGGCGATTCGACCTTGTGAGCCACCGTCAACACTTTTCGAGAGCTACGGCAAAAAAGCCTTCAAAACAGTCGGTTGGGCACACACATACGGCCTCGGGAATTTGACAGGGAAGCAGGGAAATGCCGTTTAGTCTGTCGGGATCAATGGGGCAAGCTCGATAGCGACCGCTTTTAAGCAGAGGCATTACGGTGGCTTCGTTCTCCTCGTACAGTACCGAGCAGGTCGAGTATACCAAGCGGCCGCCTTTTTTTAGCAGTCGGTCGGCTTTTTGTAGGAGAGCCTTTTGGGTGGTGGTGCATTTTTTTAAGAGAATCGGGGTAATATGAGCAGAATCGGCTTCATCTTGCGCATTCAGCGTGCCGCTGCCGGTACAGGGTGCATCCAATAGGATCCGGTCAAAGGAAAACCAATCCTCCAGCTGCCTGGCATCTCTCACCAAAACGGTGACCGATCCGGCTCCCTGCCGCTCTAAATTGAATCGCAGGCGTTCGGCACGAATCGGATGCCGTTCACAGGCGGTGATTTGCGCCTTGTTGCCGCAAAGAGCCGCTAATTGGGTGGTTTTTCCGCCGGGAGCGGCCGCCATGTCCAACAGATCTTCTCCGGGCATTGGCTGTAGCCAAAGCGCCGGTAGCATGGCCGACGGATTTTGTAAATAAAACAGACCCTCAGAGTAGGCTGATAGATGGCGAAGCGTTGAAAGGTCGCCGTTACGCACAAGCAAGGCGTCCTCATAAAAGGGGAGAGCTTCGGTCTTAAAGCCGGCTTGTTGCAAGCAGGACTTGACCGTTTCCGGATCGCTTTTTAAGCGATTAACCCGAAGACAGGTTAAATGCTCGCACAGTCCGTCCGCAATCTGTTCGGCAAGTGCCGAGTACTGTTGTGTTAACTTGTCACACAAAAATGTCGGAAGGTTTGAAAGAGTTGAACGCATAGGTGATAACCTGCCTCCTAAGAGAATATATATAGTATAGCTTATACGGCATTTCTCGTCAAGCGGTCGATGAGGCACATGGGGCAGTATAACGGGCTTTTCGTTCAATCAGCCGTGCGAAAAAACAAGAAAATTGTGGATTTACACAAAAAACTAAAAGAAAGAGTTGGCATTTGTCGAATTATGTGGTAAAATGGGCGTATCATCGTCGGAGGTGTCAATGTGTTAGGCTTTTATAATTATACGGTTATTGCGACCTACTGTGGCTTAATCAGTGCCGTTGTTGGGATTATCAAGGCCGCTAACGGCCGTCCCGATTTGGCGATTATCTGTCTGTTGCTGTCCGGTTTTTTTGATATGTTTGACGGGACGATTGCCCGCACTAAGAAAAACCGTACAGACGAGGAAAGCCGTTTTGGCATTCAAATTGATTCTTTGACCGATTTGGTGGCCTTTGGTGTTTTGCCGTCTATTATCTGTATGCGTGTGCTTGAAACACAACAAATGCGCATCAGCGCCGTGGTTGTGGCATCGGTGTATGTGCTGACAGCCTTGATTCGATT
Organism: Clostridiaceae bacterium; assembly: GCA_016295355.1. GTDB lineage: Bacteria > Bacillota > Clostridia > Oscillospirales > Acutalibacteraceae > SIG607. The sequence goes on along the minus strand of JAEDLK010000045.1, from coordinate 3,664 downwards.
GGCTTATTACAATGTGACCGAGGAGATCAGACAGGATCAAACCAGTGAAAAGCGTCGGTTTTTTATGGGTTTACCGGTGACCAGTTCAGCGGTTATTTTTCCGCTTTTGTGGTGCTTTAAGCCGATTGTCGGATCGTATTTTGCATTGGCGACATTGGTGTCGGTTGTGCTGACGGCGGCGTTGTTTGTTCTGCCCATTAAGATTCCCAAACCAGGCGGACGGGTGATGGCGGCTCTTTGCGTCATCGGTGCGGGTATTTTCGCCGTTCTGATGGACGAGTTTGCACGGGGGCGTTTATTGTGAATAAAAGGGGAAAACAGGCTCATTGTGCCGGTTTCCCCTTTTCTTTTTTCTTTTGATTGTTAAATATATGACATATTTCGTCAAATCGCAAAAAAAAGGTGGAAAAACGCAGAAAACTGTGCTATACTGTATCATTGGTAAATGGTGTGCTGTTTGCAGACTGTTCTTTGACAGGAACGGCCTTTGGCGAGGGGTATGCCAACCTAATATCTGCATAAGGAGGATTTGGTAATGCAAAAGAAAATCAGCAAACTTCCTTTCAAGGGTACCGAGGAGCAAGCGCAGAAGCTCAATGAGGTTCTTGAGGCCAATAAGCACGACAAGAGCCTGTTGATTTCTGTTATGCAACAGGCACAGGACATTTACGGTTACCTGCCCATGGAAGTACAGGAGAGAATTGCAGAGGAGATGGACGTTCCGCTGGAAAAGGTGTTTGGCGTGTCGACCTTCTACGCACAGTTCTCGCTTTCGCCCAAGGGTGAGTACAATATTTCTGTTTGTCTGGGCACTGCCTGCTATGTTAAGGGTTCGGGCGAGATTATGGAAAAGCTGGAAGAAAAGCTGGGTATCGGTGCCGATGAGTGTACAGCCGACGGTAAGTTCTCGCTGACCGCCTGCCGTTGTATCGGTGCTTGCGGTCTGGCTCCGGTTTTGACCGTGAACGACGATGTTTACGGTCGTTTGACCGCTGATGATGTTGATGGTATTCTCGAAAAGTACAACTGACAGCCAGAAAAAAGGATAAGACGGTTATGAAAATCAGTATGATGAGGGAGCTTCTTTGTGCCGATGTCATTTGTCATGAAGATCTGCTCGGCAGCCATGTGTATTCAGCCTGTGGCAGCGATATGATGAGCGACGTGTTGGCTTATGTAAAGGATCAGGCGGTTTTGTTGACCGGCCTGGTGAATTCACAAGTGGTTCGCACTGCCGAAATGATGGACATGAAGTGTATTGTGTTTGTTCGCTCCAAGATGCCCACGCCCGAAATGATTTCGTTGGCAGAAGAAAGCGGCATCGTCTTGATGGCTACGGATAAAAGAATGTATGAGGCTTGCGGTATTCTGTACAGTAACGGCCTTGTGGGAAACAAGGTGAAACATGTCTGAATCATTGACCTTCCGTTATAATGTGGACGGATCCGATTTCACATCGGCAGGTGAGGCTTCGGTCAAGGTCAAGCAGAATTTACGGCAGATCGGTCTGCCGCCGGAGGTTATTCGTCGGGTTTCCATCGCCATGTACGAGGGTGAAATCAATATGGTTATTCATGCCGGAGGCGGTGTGGCTACCGTTACGGTTGACGAAGGCGGCGTAACGATTGAGCTGGACGACACCGGCCCGGGAATTGCCGATATCAATAAAGCCATGCAGGAGGGTTATTCCACAGCAACCGAACAGGTTCGCTCTCTCGGCTTCGGCGCAGGCATGGGATTGCCGAACATGAAACGCTATACCGACTATATGGATATTCGCTCAACGGTGGGCAAGGGTACCAGTATCACTATGAGAGTTAATCTGTAACATATTTCAAGAGAAGGTATTATGAAAGCATACAGTCATTCGGTTTATCTTGATGAAAACAAGTGCAACGGCTGTACCACCTGCTTACGCCATTGTCCGACAGAGGCGATTCGTATTAGGAACAACCATGCCGTTATTGACGGTGACCGTTGCATTGATTGCGGAGAATGTATCCGTGCCTGTCCGCAAAAGGCTAAAAAATCGGCTTGCGGCAGTCTGGATTCCATGAAAAACTTCAAATGGAATATTGCGCTTCCGGCTCCCAGCTTATACGGTCAGTTTGAAAACCTTGACGACGTTGACTATGTGCTGGACGGCTTGTTGCGGCTTGGCTTCAATGATGTTTTTGAGGTTTCGGCTGCAGCGGAGTTGGTTTCCGCCTATACGAGAGAGTATTTGAAAACCGCCTCGGTTTCCAAACCGGCTATCAGTTCGGCCTGTCCTGTGATTGTTCGATTGATTCAGCTTCGGTTTCCCACACTGGTTGATCATATTATTAAAATGTTGCCTCCGATGGAAGTGGCGGCCGGGATGGCGCGGGATCGTGCCAAGAAGGCTCACCCGGAACTAAACGATGAGGATATCGGTGTTTTCTTTATTTCACCCTGTCCGGCCAAGGTCAGTTATGTCAATAACGGTTTTAATGACTATCACAGTCGGGTTGATGTGGTTGTGCCGATCAGCGAGCTGTATTTTATGTTGATCGGAAAGATGCGGTCTGACAGCGAAATTGACTCATTGTCCCATTCGGGGATGATCGGCATCGGCTGGGCGTCCACCGGCGGTGAGGCTACGGCTGTCTTTAATGACAACTATTTGGCGGCCGACGGCATTGAGAATTGTATCAATGTGTTGGATCAAATTGAAAACGGCAGTATTCCGAATTTGGAGTTTGTGGAATTGAACGCCTGCAGCGGCGGTTGCGTCGGCGGCGTCTTAACCATTCAAAATCCGTTTATCGCCAAGGCTCGTTTGAGAAGCTTGCGTCGGTATCTTCCGGTTTCCCGTAACTTTTTAAGTGATGAGGAAAAAAAGACGTTGCCGGATAGGGTGCTGTTTGAGGATTTTCCGAAATACCGCCCGATTTCCCGCTTAAGTGACAACTTGGCCGATTCCATGAGGATGATGTCCGACATCGGAAAAATCAGAGAGGGTTTACCGGGGATTGATTGCGGCTCCTGCGGAGCTCCCACCTGTCGGGCATATGCCGAAGATTTAGTCAGAAAGCGCAGTGAAACACAAGAGTGTCCTATTCTTGCATATCGCAGAAAGAATCAATGAAGGCAGGTGAGCCGTTGTGACGGTTGAAGAACTGATGCGGGCGGCCGATTGGAAGGCCCTTTGTCTGCCGGATCCCGAAAGAGCCGTGAGCGGTGCCTACTGCGGCGATTTATTAAGCTGGGTCATGGGTCGGGCCAAAAGCGGCAATGTTTGGATCACCATTATGTCCAATATGAACACTGTCGCCGTTGCTTCATTGGCTGATGTTTCCTGTATTGTATTGGCCGAAGGGGTTGAACCCGATGCCGATATGCTCGAAACGGCCAAAAAAAAAGGTGTCAACCTTCTTTCCTCTGAACAGGATGCCTTTTGCGTGGCCGTGACGGTCGGTAAGCTGTTATGAGCCGTTTTGCATACGATCTTCATCTTCATTCCTGTCTGTCCCCCTGTGGGGATAATGAATCGACACCCGACAGTATTGCCGGTATGGGACAGCTTAACGGTTTGTCGATCATGGCCTTAACCGATCATAATACCACAGCCAACTGTCCCGCTTTTTTTGAGGCGGCACGACGGCATGATATTATCCCGGTGGCCGGCATGGAATTAACCACC
>JAEDLK010000013.1 GCA_016295355.1 Clostridiaceae bacterium | reverse complement strand
AGCAGCGCGAGCTGATTTACGCCCAGCGTAACAAGGTGCTTGACGGCGAGGATATTTCCGGTACGGTTGCCAAGATGATTGATGACACCATTGATTCAGTGGTGGATCGTTGTTGTCAGGATGCGTTGTGCGAGAATTGGGACTTTGCGGCACTGCGTGAGTATTTTGCCGGTTGGGTATGCCAAAATACCGACTTGCATTACACGGTTGATGAATTGAACCGTTTAACCAAGGAAGATGTCGCTGAAACCCTTAAAGAGAAGGCACACGCTCGATATGAGGAACGCCGTGAGAGCTTCGGCGAGGAGCTGACCAAGGAAATGGAACGGGTGGTTTTGCTTCGCAGCGTGGATACTAACTGGATGGATCATATCGACGCCATGGATCAGCTGCGACAGGGAATCGGCCTGCGTGCCTACGGTCAGCATGACCCCGTGGTGGCCTATCGCCAGGAAAGCTATGATATGTTCAATGCTATGACCGATGCCATTCGGCAACAAACGGCTCGTTTGGCACTGTCGGTGCAGGTGCGCCGCCAAGAGGATGTCAAGCGGGAAAAGGTGGCCACCGAAACAACAGTGGATAAGCCCAACACCGTTAAGGGCTCGGGCGCCGTACCGCTTAACGCACCCTGCCCCTGTGGCAGTGGCCTAAAGTATAAGCGTTGCTGCGGGAAAAACCTGCTGAAATAAACCCAAATAACAAAAACATCCCCTAAGGACAACTCCTTGAGGGATGTTTTTTGTTGCTTCGCCTTACTCTCCGCCGAGTCGCTTAAACATCCGTTTGGCGGGGCGTGATCTGTTCCCTTATTCTCCGCCGAGTCGCTTAAACATCCGTTTGGCAGGGCGTGATCTGTTTGACTTATTCTCCGCCGAGTCGCTTAAAGGGGTTTGGCGGGCGACTACTTTTTTGTCGATACGATATGAGCAATTTGTTTGAAGTTTCCGTACACCTCGCTGACCGGGGCAACATAGGCAAACGAGCCGGGATACCGAGCAATAATCTCCCGCAAAGCCGGTACTTGGTGCCTGTTCACAAGGCAAATGAGTAACTCGGTGTCATTGCCGGAGAACATTCCCTTGGCCGGCAGCATCGTCACGCTGTGTCGCAATTTTTGAATAATTTCAGTCGACATTTCCTCGTACTGCCGGGTAATGATTTCAAACTTAATTTGCGATTTGCCGCCGCGGATGATAGCATCGCCGATACGACTGCTTAAAAAGCAATATACAATGCAAAGGATGACCGGCTCAAACCGATAGTCATATACAAAGAAAGAGACCACCGCCACCACGGTGTTGATAGCAAAAATCACCGAAAATAAACTACGAGCCGGGTCTTTTTGACGGATCAGTGCAGCCACGATGTCGGTACCGCCGGTTGTCGCGCCCTCCCGCACCGCCACGCCGTACACAAAGCCCGACACAACCCCGGCCGCCACCGGTGCCAATATAGTGCTTGTCCCGTTTTCGGTTACATAGGCATAGGCGTCCAACAGCGGAAACTGCTTAAAGAACAGAATAAAACCGGTAAAGGATAGACAAAAGGTCAAATTCTTAAAGGCAAAGGAGCGGTTCATCTTAAAATAGGCTAACACGCATAACGGAAGGTTAATCAGCAAATTCATATAGCCGATGCTGAAGTTTAATTTGTACTGCACCATGGTGGCAATACCCGACAACCCGGCCGGTGCAAAGGCATTTTTGAAAATAAACAACTGATAGTTGCAGGCCAGTAAAAAGGCTACTCCCACAATATTTAAGTAAGACAACACCCTATTTTCTTTCATGTCCAATCCCCCGTTTTATGTTTAACTCATCGGCTATTATAACACCAAATCATAAAACGGGAAGACCACAAAATAATATTAAAAGAATATAAAGAAATTTTGTTTGTTTGTAACGCTTATTCGTTAGTTTGCCTAATATAATTAAGTCATCGTAAATAATCGGCCGGGTCAATTATCCGCAAAAGACGAATCATCACCAAAAACAAGAGGCAACTGCCAACGCCGTATAAACCAAGCGACCAAAGGTCTTGCCCCGGCAACAGTCGGGATAGCAACAGACACGTTCCGCCACCCGAGAGCATCGGTAATAAAAGATGGTGCATAAAAGACGGCTTCAAGCCGGTCAGCTTTAACAGCTTTCCGACATGCAGTACGGCCGTCAGCAGATTGCTGATATACATGACTGCCACAAAACCAACCGTCCCACGAGTTGGCACAAGCAAGAGAATCAACGCAAGTCGGCTGACGCCGTCAAGCGTTGACGTGAAGAAGGTATATTTTTGCTGATCGAGCCCCTTTAATATGCCATCGCAAATACTGTCAAGGTACATGAGCGGGACCAACGGCGCTAATTGTGCGATAAGTTCTCCGGTGAGACTGTCATGATAAATCAATTGCCCAATGCCCTGACCCCGAAACAAAAAGACATAGCCAAACAGAACCCCCAACAGCCAAGTGGTCGAAATGGTTTTTCTTACCGCACTTTTGACCACAAAGGGGCGATTTTGAGCCACAGCCTCGGCCATTTCGGGCAACAACAGTGAAGAGAGTGCATTGAGCAGAGAGGAAGGAAACAATAAAACCGGCAAGGCCATTCCCTTCACCGCTCCAAACACCGATAACGCCTGTTGATCAGATAGACAAACCGACAAACAACGCGGTACTACTGCCGTTTCCAATGTTCGCAAGGCCGTTGTCAAGTACCGCCCACCGGTGATGGGAGCGGCAATGCGAATGAGTTCCCTTGTTTCTTTCCCGTCGCCGGTTGCCTCCAGTTTGGGCAATTTTCGTCGGTCGAGTGCAAATCTCCAAGCCATATACCCACAAGACAACGCCTCAGCAACCGTATCACACAAGAGCACCACTGTGCAGGAACGCCCCACATCCTGCGTACCGATTCGGTTAATCAGTACCACACACAGCAAAATACGAAGCGCCTGTTCCAAGATAACGGCCACTGAATTAGGCGAGACCCGACGGCGGGCCATGAAATAGGCCTTTAGAATACAACTGATCCCCATAAACGGCAACGAAAAGCACATCACGCGCAGGCCGTCGGCAGCCCGAGCGTCACCCAGTAGTTGTCCGGCTATGAAGTCGGCCGCAAAGAATACGGCACAAAAGCCGACAAGCGATAACAGGATGGCCAGACTGATGCCCCGTCTCAAGACCCGTGCCGCCCGTGGCTGATTCTCTCCGGCCAAAGCATCCGTTACCAACCGGGTAACAGCAGTCGGCAAACCGGAGGAAGCAAAAGCGGCCGCCAATAAATGCACCGAAAACACCAAATGATATAATCCGATGCCCTCGCTCCCCACTCGCCCGGCCAGCCATACCTTAAACACAATACCCAACACCCGAATAACAATGGATGTGACGGTGAGAATGAGGGCGTTCTTGATAAACAGCGTCTTTTTCATCTTTTCACAGTCCTTTCAAGAAAGAATATGAAAAGAATGGCTTTTATATGTGCCATTGAAACAGTGAAAAAAATATGATACAATGATAAAAACCCTTTGACACTGACGGCCAACGGGGCTTGTCACGGTAACAGACCCGGTTTTGTCGGTAAAGGGGCAAAAGCGTTTGATGATTACCACCAAAAGGAGTGACCCTTATGATAGGTCCTTTGGCAGACCGATTGCGACCGACAACCTTGGATGAGGTGGCCGGACAACAGCATCTTTTAGGACCAGGCAAGGTTCTTCGACGCATCGTCGAATCCGGGAAATTGCCTAATTTGATTTTTTATGGTCCGTCGGGCGTAGGCAAAACAACCGTAGCCAATATTTTGGCCAACCGTTGCGGAAAAAAGCTGTATTATTTGAATGCTACCGTCTGCTCCACGCAGGATATTAAGGATATCATTCATTCGCTCGGCTCCTTTGACACAGCCGGCGGCGTTCTGTTATATTTGGATGAAATTCAGTATTTTAATAAGAAGCAACAGCAAATTCTTCTCTCCTTCATTGAAAACGGTGACATCACGCTGATTGCCTCTACCACCGAAAACCCCTTCTTTTATGTGTACAACGCCATTTTATCCCGTTCCAGCGTGTTTGAGTTCAAACCGCTTTCCCCCAATGATGTCGAGGGTGTGCTTCATCGAGCCATTTCGTTGGTCGGTAAAGAAGACAACCGTTCATATGCCTTCGGTGAAGGTGTGGCCCACGCCCTGGCACAAAATGCCGGTGGGGATGTTCGCCGGGCGCTGAATATGCTGGAACTTTGCCTGTTAATCCTTCAAAATGATCAAAACGATGAGCTGGATATGGCCTTGTGCGAGCAGGTTTTGTCCCATAATGCCGTTCGCTATGATCGGGACGGCGATGAACATTACGACCTTGTTTCGGCCTATCAAAAATCCATGCGAGGCAGTGACCCCGATGCGGCCGTTTACTATTTGGCACGGCTTTTGGCAGCCGGAGATTTACCCAGCGCCTGCCGACGACTGATGGTTTGTGCCTGTGAGGATGTGGGACTTGCGTATCCGCAGATTATTCCGATTGTCAAATCAGCGGTGGATATCGCTATGAGCGTGGGGCTGCCCGAAGCTCAAATCCCCTTGGCCGATGCCGTGATTTTAGTGGCCACCTCGCCCAAGTCCAATTCGGCCTGCAACGCCATTCATGCCGCTATGTCCGATGTGCAAAACGGCATTGGCGGCAATGTCCCCCGTCATTTGCAAAACAAACATTATGACGGCGAGGATGCCACCGTTAAGGGCCAGCATTATCTCTATCCGCATGATTATCCCAATCATTATGTCAAACAACCGTATTTGCCCGATGAAATTCGCACGAAAAAATACTATACTTTCGGGGACAATAAAAACGAGCAAAAATTCAAAGAGTTCATAGAAAGACTGACATTATGACCAAACTGACTCTGCCGCGCTCAGCCGTGTGCCTAACCATCCTGCGTCTGTTGTGTGTGACGGTTGTTCTTTTGGCCGTCTTTTGGTGGGGTTTTGGCTTTATGCCTTCCGCACGGCCTTTTGTGTTATTGCTTATTCCCATTCTGTTTGCCGGTTTTTCGGCCTACTTTGCGCTGTACGCCCGATGCTATTCGGTGTCTTTTGATACGGCGTATATCATCGTGCAAAGCGGTCTGCTGATTAAAAAAACCCGTTATTTTCCCAAAACCAAGCTCCTTGACACCACCCGTCTGTCACTGCCGCTCGACCGACGATTCAACCTGTCCGTTGTGATCCTGCGAGCGGCCAGAACCGTTTGCGTGCTGTTGCCGATGAAAAACAGTGATGTTGACTGTCTGTTATCAAAGGAGTCCTCATGAAAACCGAATTTAGAGCGCACCCCTTCATGTTGTTTCAAGCACTTTATCCGTTTTTAACCGTTTTGGTGTTACCGGTAGCCTACGGATTGGTGCGCTACCTTTTTGACCGCACCGTGTCAACGGCGGTGATCATGGAAATTGCCTTACTTTTGGCCCTTGTTTTATTAGGCTATAAACGAATGCGAGCCTTTTGCGTGTGTGTCACCCCCGACAGCATCGTGGTACACACCGGGGTCTTCTTAAAGGCCGAAACGGTGATCCGCCGCCACACCGTCAGTGTGGTGAAATACCGCCAAAATGCCTTTTGTGCCGTGGCCGGTTGTGTGCTTGTGCGTGTGAACACTGAGGCACTTTCCCCGGGACAATCGGATGTGGCGTTTTATCTGTCTACCGCCGACTGCCGTGCCTTTGATACATGCCTTTTCATGGGAAGCGGCCATGCCGACGAGGTTATTCGTCTTTCGGCCGCCCGTATGGCCTTAACCGCCGCTTCGGTGTCCTCACTGGCCACCGGCGGTCTCATTACCGTGCCTTTGCTTCGATTTTCTTTGTCTCTGTTCGGCAAAGGACTTGAAAAGACCCTGTACGATACCATCAGTGGGCAAAGCTTGTTGCCCTCGGTTCTCCCACCCATCTTCAATGCCGTCACGCTGGCGGTCTTACTCTTCTTTGCGGTGGGCTATCTTGTTGTTTTTACCCGATATCTGCGTTTTTATTTAATCGGCAACCGTCAAAACACGCTGATTCACTACGGCCTGTTCAGCCGTAATGCCACTCGTTTTTCCGCTTCACAGGTCAATGCCGTCATTCTTGAACAAAATCTGCTCTTACGCCTTTTGGGACGCTATAACATGAAGGTGGAAATCGGCGGTATCAATGCACAAAAGGGCGATTCTAATCTGATTGCTCCGGCCGTTACAAAAGGAGAAGCCAACGCCATTGTCCGTGATTGCCTGGGTATTTCGACAACCGTCACGCCCTGTATACGCCCGGTTCGCGGCAGTTTACACCGCTATCTGTTTTTCCCCACCATCTATGCTACCCTGACTGGCGGTCTTTTGCTGGTTGCCCTTAAGCTCTTTGAGAGCTTTGAGGGTTTTTGGCTCTTTCTTTTGCTGGTGGATGCACTTGCCTATTTGCGTTCTTGGTGCCTATCTCTCGTGAGCCGAAACAGAAGCGGGCTGGCGGTGTATGAAAATCGCCTTGCCATTTCCTTTTTGAAGGGCGGGCGCTTGCGTGCGTTTGACTGTCCCATTGATAAAACCGCTTGTCTTTGCCTGCGCCGCACACCGGCCGACCGCCGTCGGCATACACTGACCCTTACGGTACGGCTGTACAGCCGCCACGGCGGTTCGGCACGACTTTGTTTTGTAGATGAAACCGCCGTGATAAAAGCCTTAAATCTTTATGAATAGAGCCCTCACACTGTGGCATACTACCCTTGTCAGTTAAATTGAAAGGATTGATCAAAGGCCGTGTTGATGCAGTTTGTTTGGGCTTTTTTAATCGGTGGTGCGCTTTGTGCCATCGGACAGATATTGATAGATGTAACCAAATTGACCCCAGCCCGTATTTTGGTGGGATATGTGGTGGCCGGTGTGATTTTAACCGCCGTCGGCCTCTACGGTCCGCTTGTTAAATTGGCCGGATGCGGAGCGACCACCCCCTTGACCGGGTTTGGCTACTCCTTGGCCACGGGTGTGAAAGAGGCTGTCGCCGAACAAGGCTTGATCGGGGCGCTTACCGGCGGTTTGGCCGGAACGGCGGCCGGTATTTGTGCCGCCTTGCTTTGCGGTGTTATCAGCGGCCTTATCTTTAAGGCAGGGGATAAAACTTGATTCTTTCGGCGGTGCCGACGGACAAAAAAATCAATCACATCTGTTCACCCAAAAACCTATGATAAAAGGCTTTACGGATTTTAATACGCAAAATAATTAGTCAAACGCTATGTGGCTTTTGACCGCCGGAAGTTTTTGTGTAAGGGCATTTCCTTACGAATCCATCGCCTCTCCCTACGGTACACCCCTTCCACTAGGATATAAAAATTGTTTTTGGGGCTATCATAACCTAAAAACCCTCCTTTTGTTAGGCCGCCCCACCGTGTGGGGAAATATCGAAAATCCTTCCCTAAGTAAAAGGCAGGTCATTCAAATACCAACACGCTCCCTACCGGGTCATCTCGGCAGAGAGCGTGTTCTTTTATACAAAACAAGCTATTCTTCTGTATTTTTTTCTATTATGTCGGCATTTCGGCGAATCACGGCCTCGCCTCGCCAGGCATAGGCCCGACCTGTTATATCCTCGCCGAGCGTGTAGCGATTCCGATAGCCGTCAATCATGTCCTGATCATCGGTCAGCGCCTTGTGTTGATTCATCGGACAAACGGCCGAGCAAATGTCACAGCCCCACACACAACCGCTTTGTTTAAGAAGTGCCGATTCTTGGGGCGTTAACAACCCTTTTCTCTGGCTGACAGCCGATAAACAACGCTTTTTGTCAAGTTCTACGGGGCAAGCCTTCACACAGCGGCCGCAGTTCACGCAGGTTTCGCTGAGATCCGGTGCGTCAACCTCTAAATCAGTAACGATTTCTCCAATGAACACATCACTGCCGTACTCCGAGGTGATCAGCAGCCCGTTTTGCCCTCGCACCCCCAGTCCGGCGGCACAAGCAGCGGCCACCTCGGGGATGGGTGAATTATCAACAAACGGCTCAAAAACCGCTGTGGGAAAGGCGCTTCGTAAGCTATCGCAATAGGCTTCCAGCCGTTTCATCACCAATGGATGGTAGTCCGGCACTGCGGCATAGCGGCAAATATTGTCCGGCGGTGTTTGTTTGACCCGATAAGGAAACACAAACAACAGAACCGATTTTGCTTCTTTCGGCAGTCTGGCACGATTGCGACAGTCAAGCAAATGCGGTTCAATCAAAGAGAACCGGCACACACCAAGATCCCGGCCCAGAAGGGCCGTCATATCATGCTTTGTCATGCTGCTCCCTCAAATGACGGAAAAACCGCTGTAGCACATCCTTGCATTCCTCTTCACAAATGCCCTTGTAGACTTCCGGTCGAAATCCATATGGCAAGGTGGTTAAATCCACCACCGATTCCATTGATCCTGCGGCCGGATCAAATGCGCCGAATACCACTGTGGGGATACGGGCGTTCAAAATAGCCCCGGCACACATCGGACATGGTTCCAGCGTCACATACAGCTCACAGTCATCCAACCTCCAAGAACCAAGCCGTTCGCAAGCCTGCGTAATAGCCGCCATTTCGGCGTGACCCAACGCATTTTGGGCTTCTTCTCGGGTGTTGCGTCCGGTGGCAACGATCTTGCCGTTTTTGACAATGACCGCCCCGACCGGCACTTCCCCGGCCTCTCCGGCCTCCTTAGCCAACGCTATAGCCTTCTGCATATATCGCCTGTCCATCGTGCACCCCCTCTTTTATGGCTATCATCCTTACTTGTTTCCCGTGAAACATTTTGATAACTTACTTAGTGTTTCTATTTGAAAACAAACGTATAAAGCATTTGTCTCATGTTTTCCTTGGACGTTTTGCGTTTTTTCCGGCTTCGATTCAAAACAACCGTTTCAACTCATCGTTTTGATGTTTCCCGTGAAACATTTATAGCTTTTTTAGTCTTTCGGCTCCAAAACCAACTTTACAACGCATCAGGTTATGGTTTGGCACAAAGCACGAAACAGCCCTGTTTGACACAATAACCGGATGTTTCACGGGAAACACCCGGTTATCAATCAACCACAACTATGATCAATTAAACCGCGTAAACAAATGCGGCCTCGATAAAAACCACCACTAAACAAATGATCACCAAGGGGGCTGTGGCAAAGGCTCCGTATTTTTGTCTTTCCTCTAACAACATCTCTTTCGGGCGTGAAAGGGTAAAGAAGTCGCAGTCCTTTCGGCGCAACAGCCAAACGCCGCAAAACCCCAACAAAATCAACACCAGAAAATAGGCGGGTGTCAACATCTGAACCGCTTGGTTAGACAGGCCGACCGACAGTTTTTGTAGTACCACGGTCATGGCGTTATTGATGAAATGCAGTAACACGCCGCTCCAAATCGTGCCGGTTTTAATCACGGCAAAGGCCATGTATAGGCCTAATATAAAGGAAAACGGTATTTGCTCAAAATTGCCATGCATGAGCGAAAAGACCGCCGAGGAAACCACCAAGGCGAACCCATCGCCGTACCGTCGCAAGCTCCCGAGCAGCACCCCGCGCATAGCAAATTCCTCTAACAAGGCCGGAAACACGGCGGTTGACAAAAAAGCCAACGCAAGAGCGAAGAATCCTTTGGGAGCGCTACTGTGAATACTGGCTTCGTAATGCACCCCGGCGTCTTCAAAAAGGCGTCCTGCAAAATTGGTTGTGATGTTTGAGAAAGCACAAACAGCCAAGCCCATTAAGATAATCGGCCAAAACACGCCCTTTTCTGTCGGTTTGCCGGCCGGCAGCGCCTGTTTAAGGCTCAATTTGTTCCAGCGAGCCAGGATAGAAAACGGCACCAGGAAGGCAATTGAGGTAACAACGATTGAAACCGCATCCATGGTCACGCTATCCTTCAAAAAAGAACGTATTTGCTCAAAAAGGATGGTGTCCTTCGGAACAGATAACAGCGGAAAACTCCATAGAGTCATAACCGCCGCCATCATTAAAAACACGGTGCCCACACGATTCCCCATCCGCCTGATGTCTTTTGTTTCCGCTTGTCGCTGTAAATATTCGGCATCTTGTGTGTAATCGGGAAAGTTCATGCTTTAGGCCTCGTTTCCGTTCTCTGTTTCGGTCACATCTTCCGGTTCATCCGGTTCTGTGCCGACATCTCCGGCATCTGCCTCGGGCGCCTCGGGCATATCGGTCACCTCGGCATCATCGTGCATGGCGCAGGCGGCCGATAACAGTTTTTGGCCATCGGCCACACGCATCACACGAACGCCCTTAGCCGGGCGGCCGAACAAACTGATTTCCGCCACCGGAATACGAATGATGATACCGTCAGAAGCAATCATGATGACATCTTCATCGTCATTTACACACAACACATTGGCCACATCACCGTACAAGGCTGTGCGATAGTTTGTGGTACCCTTGCCGCCGCGGCTCTGACGACGGTAATCGGATATAAGGCTCTTTCGTCCGTAGCCGGTTTCGGTCACGGTCAGCAGCACATCTCCGTCATGGCACAAATCCATAGCCACAACTTCATCATCCTCAGCCAAACGAATGGCACGAACACCTGCGGCGGTACGACCCATCGGTCGCACCTGGCTCTCCTCAAAACGAATGCCCTTACCCTTTCGGGTCGCCACATACAAATCATCCTGTCCGGTGGTCATCTGAACAAAGGCCAGTTCGTCGCTCTCGCTCAAATTGATGGCAATGATACCGCTGCGGCGAATGTGCATGAAGTCGGTAAAGCGGGTCCGCTTGATAACACCCTTACGGGTAATCATGCAAATAAAGCTTTCATCGGTGGCTTCCGCACAGGATAACACCCGGAACAGCTTCTCTCCCTGTTGCAACTGTAACAGGTTTACAGCGTTAATGCCCCTGGCGGTTCGGCTTGCCTGCGGGATCTCATAGGCTTTCAGGCGATACACACGACCGAAATTGGTAAACAGCATAACTTCATCGTGCGAAGAACAGCACATCATGTTCTCTACCACATCATCCTCACGGGTGGTCATGCCCATAATACCCCGCCCACCCTTATGCTGTACGGTATAGGTATCAGCCGGCAGACGTTTAATATAGCCGTTGACCGTCTTGGTGATGACGCATTCTTCCTCGGGAATTAAATCCTCAATGTCCACCTCACCGGCCACATCGGTGATCTCGGTACGGCGGTCATCGGCAAATTTATCCCGCAGATTGAGTGCCTCGGTCTTGACAATATCCAAAATACGACCGTGGCTGCCGAGAATATCTTCGCAATCCTTAATAAATTCGAGTTTTTCTTTGAGTTCATCCTCAATTTTTTGCTTTTCTAAGTTGGCCAGTTTGCCCAACTGCATCTGCACGATGGCGGTTGTCTGCACATCGTCAAAACCAAACCGCTCACTCAAACCATCCTTGGCATCCTGCACCGTTTTGCTGGCACGAATAATGGTAATGACCTCATCTATGGCATCCAAAGCCGTCTTTAAGGCCTCTAAGATATGCGCCCGTTCCTTGGCCTTCTTCATGTCAAACCGCGTGCGGTTTTCCACGATTTCGCACTGGAAATCAATATAATGCTCCAGCATTTCTTTGAGCGTCAATATCTTCGGGCGGTTATCCACCAATGCCAGCATAATAGCACCGTAAGAGGTCTGCAATTCGGTATAGCTAAACAGCTTATTCAGCACCACCGTGGGGTTGACATCCTTTTTGACATCCACATAGATGCGAATACCGACATCCCGCTTGGAGGAGTAGTCCACCACATCGTCAATGCCTTCAATGCGCTTTTCGTTGGCCAAATCGGAGATTTTCTTCACCAAATCCTTTTTGTTGACCTTGTAGGGCAGTTCCGTAATAATAATGCGGTTTTTTCCGTTCGGCAGTTCTTCTATTTCGGTTCTGCCGCGCAAAATAATTTTACCTTTACCGGTAGCATAGGCGGCACGGATACCGCTTCGACCCATAATGATACCGCCGGTGGGGAAATCGGGGCCCTTAATAAACTCACAAAGCTCGCCCACTTCACAATCGGGATGGTCAATCAAATAGCACATACCGTCCACGACTTCGCCTAAATTATGCGGCGGAATCTTGGTGGCCATACCGAAGGCAATACCGTCACTGCCGTTGACCAACAGGCTGGGGAACCGAGCCGGCAACACCACAGGCTCTTTCAAGCGGTCATCATAGTTGGGCATAAAAGGAACGGTTTCCTTTTCAATATCATCCAACATATGCAGCGCTAATTTGCTCATACGGGATTCGGTATAACGGTAAGCGGCGGCCGGATAACCGTCGATGTTACCGAAATTGCCGTGACCGTCTACCATAGGATAGCGCAGTGAAAAATCCTGTGCCATACGCACCATAGCATCGTATACGCTGGCATCGCCGTGCGGATGATACCGACCAAGCACCGTACCGACAGTGTCGGCACACTTACGGTAAGCCTTATCGGGGGTCAACCCGTTTTCATACATGGTGTAAATAATCCGGCGATGTACCGGCTTTAAGCCATCTCGCACATCCGGCAAGGCCCGACCGACCAGCACCGACATACCGTACTGCAACATACTGTTGCGAACCTCATCCACAATTTCTATCGGCTCAATGCGAGTTTCTTCATCGGCCGGCCAATTTACGGTTTCTCTCTTTTTCATAGGTGTTTCCTCCTTTCCTTAAATATCCAAATCGGTCGCAAAGACTGCGTTTTCTTCAATAAAGACCCTTCTCGGCTCGACATCCTCGCCCATCAGCATGGTAAAGGTCTGACTAGCCAATTCGGCATCGCTCATCGACACCTTTAAGAAGGTGCGGCGTTCGGGGTCAAGGGTCGTTTCCCACAACTGCTCAGGATCCATTTCACCAAGACCCTTATACCGCTGAACATCGGCCTGACCGCCGAATTCTTCAATATATTTGGCTTTTTCCTCCTCGGTAAAGGCATCATAGTGCTTTTTGCCCTTTGACACTCTGAAGAGCGGCGGTTGTGCTAAATAAATGTGTCCCGTCTCAATGAGTTCGGGCATATAGCGGAAGAAAAAGGTCAGCAACAGCGTGCGGATATGCGAACCGTCAACATCGGCATCGGCCATAATGACAATTTTATCGTACCGCAATTTACTAATATCAAAATTCTCGGCAATTCCGGTTCCGAGTGCCACCACCACCGGGGTTAGCTTATCGTTGCCGTACACCTTATCCACACGGGCTTTTTCGACGTTCAGCATTTTACCCCAAAGCGGTAAGATGGCCTGATAGGTGGCATTTCGTCCATCAGCCGCACTGCCTCCGGCGGAGTCGCCCTCCACGATAAACAGTTCTGTTTTTGTGGCGTCGTCCGAAATACAGTCACTCAATTTATCGGGCATACGAACCTTGCCGCCCAGGCTGTTTTTGCTTCGGGACACATCCCGTGCCTTTTGTGCGGCCTCACGAGCACCGGCCGCCGCAATGGATTTATCCACAATGATTTTGGCAATCGCCGGGTGATCCTCTAAATAATCCATCAGCTTGGAGGTCACCAAATTGCTGACTGTGCGTCCGATAGAGGTGTTGCCGAGTTTGGCCTTGGTTTGAGATTCAAACTGGGCGTCCACCAACTTCACCGACACAACGGCAATCAAGCTCTCGCAAATGTCGTCGGCCTTTAAATTGGCATCGCCGTCCTTTAGAAAGCGGAATTTACGGGCATAACTGTTAACGGTTCGCACCAACGCATTCTTAAAGGAGGCCTCATGGGTACCGCCGTCGACCGTATGAATGGTGTTGGCAAAGGACATAATTCTGGTATCATAGCCGGTAGACCACAAAAAGGCCATTTCAGCCGATTCATCCTTGCCTTCACCCGAAATATAAATATTTTCGTCAATGATGGAATCCTTTTTGGACTGCTCTAACAAATAATCCACATAAGAACGAATACCGCCGGCAAAATGCAAATCGTCCTCCTTGCCAATGGTGGGAATGCTTGCGTCGGTACGCTCATCCTTTAGAACAATGCGAATACCGGCATTCAAAAAAGCCTGCTCACGCAAACGCTTTAACAAAATATCGTAATCATAAACCGTAGTGTCGGTGAAAACAGAGGGGTCGGGCTTAAAAACAACGGTCGTGCCACGGTCATCGGTATCACCGATGACCGTCAAATCCGAAACAATACTACCCTTTTCATACCGCTGACGGTAAATATGCTTACCGTCCTTCACGGTAACCTCCAAGAAGGCGGACAAAGCATTCACAACCGAAGCGCCCACGCCGTGCAAACCACCCGAAACCTTGTAGCCGCTGCCGCCGAACTTACCGCCGGCATGAAGAATGGTAAAAACGACCGTGACGGTGGGAATTCCCTTTTGCGGATTGATACCGACAGGAATACCACGACCGTTATCTTCAACCTTCACAATGCCGTCATCCAACAGCGTGACCGAAATTTTATCACAGAAGCCGGCCAACGCTTCGTCAATCGAGTTATCAACAATTTCATACACCAAGTGGTGCAGACCTCGTTCCCCCGTTGAGCCGATATACATACCCGGCCGTTTACGAACCGCTTCCAGTCCCTCCAACACCTGTATAGAGTTTTCGTCATACTGTTGAGCAGCCGCTTCGTTGATTCTATCACTCATTGCTTGTTTTCCCTCACTTTTTCAAATAAACCGTTATACGATATTCCTGTATTTCACAACAATTGGTTACTTGTCGGTTAATTTCATACGCCCGATAAGCGTGGATGGCTGTAGCACCGACAAATACATACGACTTTGCCGAACATGATCGGCGCAAAGCACAAAGGATTTCGGCAGACCGTCCGACACGACCGAAATTACACCTCGTTTTTCTGCCTTACTTAAAAAATCTCTGGTTTTGGCCGATACGGTGGTTTTATCCAAATCAAAAATACCGACGATTTCACATGCCCGCACCACGGTATTCTGACCTAAATGAACATACAAAGGGATATCTTCCTTTCTTGATGAACCTTTTTTTGTTCATCACAAAGTCATGCTGTGTTGATCCGTCACAGATTCACAAACTGTCCGTCTTTCATACAAAACATGGTTCCTTCACTTAATCCGGCCGTATCCGACGGGTCACAGCAGGTGATAAAAACCTGCCAGCCCTTAATATGATTCAGTACATAATTCTGTCGGCCGGGATCCAATTCACTCATCACATCGTCAAGCAGTGCCACCGGAAATTCACCGGTTACTTCCTTTAATACCTGCGCCTCGGCCAATTTCATGGATAAAGCCACGCTTCTTTTTTGCCCTTGTGAACCAAAAGCACGAGCCGGCGTCCCATTCACACAAAACTGCAAATCATCCCGATGCGGGCCGACCGCCGTCACGCCGGTTAAGCAGGCAACGGTTCTGTCTTTGAATAAAGCTTCACGGAAATCCTGTGACGCTGCGGAACATACATACCGTAGTGATAAAGTTTCTTTTCCGGTGGAAATCCCGTCATAAATTTGACCGACCACCGGTCCTAATTGTTCTATATACCGTTTGCGATAGGATAAAATTTCGGTACCGGTACGCACAAGCTCCTCTTCAAACAAATCTAAAAGCTCATGACTGCTCTGACCTTTTTTAATATCCTTTAACACAGTATTTCTTTGTAATAACGACCGATTATACTGCCTTAAAAAAGATAAATAGGGCGGATATAGCTGAGAAATCGCTAAATCCAAAAACCGCCGACGGTGTGCCGGTCCATCCGACACCAAACCAATATCATCCGGTGAAAAAACAATAGCATAAAACCGTCCGGCCAAGGAGGCCGCTCCCGAGAGCTTTTTGCCGTTCAACGTTGCCGTTCGGCGATTGGTTATTTCAATGGTTGCTTCCTTTTCCACTCCGCCGCTCTCAAAAAGCAGAGAAAGCCCTGCTTTTTCTTGGCCGATCGTAGGCAATTCTACATCCTTATTACCCCGAAAGCTCTTAGCGCCGGTAAACATCCAAATGGCTTCAATCAAATTTGTCTTTCCGTTGGCATTTTCGCCGCAAATGACATTCATCCCGTCATTCGGAAAAAATGTGACATCGGCCAAATTTCGAAAGTTATGAACGTTCAGTTGTTTAACTACCATGACCTACCGTCACTTGCTCTCCGTTAAATGAAGCCGTGTCTCCTTCCCGCATTTTTTTTCCTCGCAGCAGGCACACTTCTCCATTCACACTGACCTGTCCGGTTTGAATCACGACCTTGGCATGGCCGCCTGTCGAAACCATATCGGCCAATTTCAGCAAAGAATCCAAACGAATCCATTCTTCTTTGATATTAACGGTTATCATTATTGCTTAACCTCATGGGCATGATCATATACATATAGTCATCACCCGAAAGCGGTGTTATGACAATTCCTTGTCTGGAACCGTCAAACTTAATTTGTACCATATCGTCGCCGGTGGCCTTGAGCGCCTCGGTTAAATAACGGGAGGAAAGACCGATTTCAAAGGGATCACCCTCTAAATCCGATTGATACGTCTCGGTAATTTTACCCATGCCGGTTACACAGTTAAAAATAATCTGTTCTTCTTCCATATAGCAACGAACGGGTGTCGAGAAGGAATCACTGATTAAAAGCGAAATTCTTTCCAAAACACTTAAAATATCCTGCACCTTAACAACCAATCTTTGTTTGAATTCTTTTGGAATAGTGCGTTCATAATCCACAAAATCGCCTTCCATCAGTCTGCAAACCATGTGATAGCCGTTAACCGTGAAAGAAATCATTTTAGACCCTATCAAAATTTGAATTTCTTCTTCCGGATTGGTAATTAAGCGGATAATTTCATCCAAACTCTTTCCCGAAATCACAAAATTCATATTTTCGCTGTTGGCAATCTTTAACCGACGGATTGCCAAACGGAAACCGTCTATAGCAACGAATTTTAAGAGGTTGTCCGTTACCGAAATATTGATACCCATCAAAATCGGACGGCTGCCCTCAACCGGCGCTACGGCAAAAGACGTACCGGAAGTCATTTCCAACAATTCCTTGCCGAAAATATTCAACTGTTTTCCGTCAATAAAGGAAGGCATCTCCGGAAAATCCGCAGCATCCATGGTTTCAATTTCAAAAACAGCACTGCCACCGGTAATCCGACACTTTTTCTTTTCATCTAGCCTCAATTCCACAGTGGTGCTATCCATCCGGCGTATAATATCGGACAATAAACGAGCCGACAGCACAATTTCTCCGTCCTCGACCGTACGGGCATAAACCACTTTCTTTAAGCTAATTTCCAAATTGTAAGAAATCATGGTCAGCCGACCCTGTTCTGCCGAAAGGAAAATTCCCTCTAAAACAGGATAGGAGGTTCGGTTGCTGACAATTCTGGATAAACGGGAAACAGCTTCTAAAAAAGGCTCTCTTTCTACGGTAAATTGCATATGTAACAAATCCTTTCTTGTGTTGATCTGTTTTGCCTGCCAAGGGAATGAGAAAAGCAGTCCTTAAAAAAGAACTTTATAAAATAGCTGCATTAGTATAGGATGTTAATTCGGTGCAAAACACAGACAAGCCTGTATCATCAGCCATTTTTCAGATTTTATAACAGAATGAATAATTTCTTAATAACTCGCATTGAAAAATAATAACTAACCGCTGTGTTCATAAAAAAAAGTTTATGTTTGTTAATTTGGTGCAAAACATTCACTCGGCTTTGAGATTTTTAATGATATCTTCTATCACAATTTTCTCATGAGGATCTTTTTGCATCATTTCCTTAACCTTTTTCTCGGTATACAGCACGGTGGTGTGATTTTTCCCGAAGGCCTCTCCAATGGCGTTATAGGGAAGTTCGGTCGTTTCACGAGCTATATACATAGCCACTTGACGTGCTTTAACTAAAACGGCCGTTCGACGGGTGGACAAAATATCATTTTCCGAAACATTGTAAGTCCTGCTCACTTCGGCGATAATTTGTTCAACCTTAATCGGTTCGGGTTTTGTATCTGAAACGACATCCCGAATAAATCCTTGAACCACCGAAAGAGTCGGCGTTTTTTGGTCAATAAGGATAAGCGCCTGGATTTTCTTAACCACGCCCTCCAACTGACGGGTGTTATCCTGAATATGTTCGGCAATGTAAAAGGTTACGGGATCGGGAATTTTAATATTGAGCTGTTGTGCCTTGGTTTGAATAATACCGACCTTGGTTTCAAAGTCCGGCGGCACAATATCAGCCACCAAGCCGCCCTCAAATCGAGAACGCAACCGGTCATCCAAGGATTTAATATCCTTCGGCGGACGGTCGCAGGTTACCACAATTTGTTTATGATCTTGGTATAAAGCATTAAAGGTATTAAAAAATTCCTCTTGGGTGGATTCCTTACCGGCAATGAACTGAATATCATCCATTAACAGCACATCGGTGTTGCGGAAGCGATTACGAAAATCGTTCATGGAGGAAAGTCCCAACCGACCTTGTTGTAAATTGGAAATCAGTTGATTGGTAAAATCCTCGCAACGTGTGTATTCCACACGCTTGTTAGGAAATTTTTTGGCAATGTGATTTTTTATGGCAAACAACAAATGGGTTTTGCCCACACCGCTGCGACCGTAAATAACCAACGGATTGTAAATGGTGCTGGGATTATCGGCCACCGCCATCGAGGCAGCATGAGCAAATCGGTTAGTAGAACCGACAATGAAATTATCAAAAGTGAAGGCCGATTCAAACGAATTGGTGGTTGTGGCAATCGGAATATTTCCCTGTGTGTGGAACTCGTCCTCCACCACAATCGTGACCTCCATGTCAACCCCCATAACCGTCTTGATGGAATCCTGAATCATATCCAAAAAGTTAGATTCTACAATGCCTTTTTTATAGCTCGAATAGATGGCTAACAAGAATTGACCGGGACGAACTTCAATAGGCCGCAAATCTTTTATCCAAACATTAAAGGAAATATCGGTCATTTTCTTTTTTAGTTCCTCACAAACAAGCTCCCATATATCTTG
Source organism: Clostridiaceae bacterium (assembly GCA_016295355.1). GTDB lineage: Bacteria > Bacillota > Clostridia > Oscillospirales > Acutalibacteraceae > SIG607. Next base: position 21,226 of record JAEDLK010000013.1, on the reverse strand, counting down.
GGGAGATTCAATTTGCATACCATGAGCTCCTTTCGTATTTATGTGGTAAAATATCGTCTCTGACTCGTTTTTTTATATCTTGTAAAGGGAAACACGTTTTTATCTAAAACACAACAGAACACAAAATATCGACTATATTATAGCATAACATCTATTATTTTTCAATAGTAAATAAATAAATATAAATATATATATATAATAAGATAAGGAGAAAAAACGGTTGTGTTGATTGCCTTGGCATGATACAATAAAAAAAGGAGGGCTTATGATGAAATTGGCTGTTATCGGATCGCGTAAAATTACGGAGAGAATAGATTCCTATTTACCCGACGGAATTACCGAACTGATTTCCGGCGGAGCCGTCGGAGTGGATGCTCAGGTGCGTCTTTTTGCAAGAAAAAACGGTATTCCTTTAACAGAAATTCGTCCGGATTATGCAAAATACGGCCGACGGGCACCCCTTCTTCGTAACATTACAATTATCGAGAAAGCAGACGAGGTCTATGCCTTTTGGGACGGAAAAAGCCGGGGAACTCTTTTTGTGATAGAAAAGTGCCGGGCGATGCACAAACCGGTGCGTGTTTTTGTGGATCATGAAGAATCCCGAATTGAACTTAAAAACGGAATCCTTGTTCGCAACAGCCAAACCGTTTCAAGCGACTCAACGGAGAGAAGGACATAAAGTCTACACCCCGCCAAACGAGTGAGGCTTAACCCGTTATCGGCATGCGCACGGCCATTTTTTATTAGCTTTTGTGAGAAAAAATCGCCTGATGCGGACAAGCCATGAATAAGCGATGGATAAAATTTGATAAATGGGGAATCATTTTATATAAGCAATACTTCGTTTTTGTTCCAACTGCCGTTCAGATAATGGTTGCATACGCCTATTTTACGATTTGAAATCATCCAACACAAGGAAAATGGCTTTTTTAATCAATCGGTCCCCGCAAGGGTAAAAGGCTCTATATGCTCGTTAAAGTAACGAAATTTGATAATGGGATTGAAAATGCGTCGCCCTTATGGTACACTAAGGCAAATAGTAAAAAAACGGAGAAACCCATGCAAGAAAACGGCTTTTTTAAAAAACTGAAAAGAAAATTTTTTCGCTTCTGCAAAAACATTTGGAAAGAATGCAAAAGCTGGCAGACCTTTGTCATTTTACTTATTGTGATGGCAGTTTTTTACAGTCCTGTGTGGATTGGATACGGGTTGTATTTTCTTTTTGGTTTTACTTGGTGCTTGGCCGTGGCCACTGGGTGGATCTTGTTTTGGGCCGGTCCGTTCACGCCTTTTTTCCCGATTTGCCTTGCTCTCGCCTTGGGTATTAAACGCTTTATAGATCGAAAAAAGGAAAAGGCCGAGGCCGCAGCAAAAGACATTGAAAATGAGGCCGTAACGGAAATGAAGAAGCCGTAAATCAGTGAAAATTTTCAAAAAGTCTTGACAAACACAATTTTTTTGTTATACTAAAAAACAGTAATCATTCCTATTTTTGAGGGTGCAACTATGAGAAACTATTCTCGACAGCGAGAAACCGTGTTGCGAATCATGCAGCAAAGCCGGTCGCATCCAACCGCTGCCCAGGTGTATGAGCAGGCAAAAAAAGAATTGCCTCATATCAGCCTTGGCACCGTCTACCGCAATTTGTGCGAATTAAACGAGGCGGGTGATATTTTTGCACTGGATGTGGGAGATGGACAAAGCCGGTTTGATGGTAATATAAGTCCCCATCTTCATCTGCACTGTCACATCTGCGGCATGATTACCGATGTTCCCGTTGAACCGTCACTGTTTTTTGATCCGGCTCGAAAATTCGGCTTTTACCCGGAGAAGGCGATTTGCGTTCTCAAAGGTGTTTGCCAAACCTGCCGAAGCAAAGCGATGACTGAACAATAATACACTATTTATAGGAGGAAACGAAGAATGAAAAAGTATGTATGTCTTGTCTGCGGTTATGTTTACGAAGGGGAAGAGGCTCCTGCCGAATGCCCGGTGTGCCACGCTCCGGCTTCTAAGTTTGAGGAGCAGAGTGCCGAAAAGACCTGGGTTGCCGAGCATACCGTCGGTGTTGCCAAGGGTGTTGACGAAAGAATCGTTGCCGGTCTTAAAGAAAACTTCAACGGTGAATGCACCGAGGTCGGTATGTATTTGGCCATGGCTCGTGCCGCCCATCGTGAAGGTTATCCGGAAATCGGAATGTATTGGGAAAAGGCTGCCTATGAAGAGGCTGAGCATGCTGCAAAGTTTGCCGAGATGCTGGGCGAAATGGTCAGTGCCAGCACCAAAGAGAATCTGCAAAAACGCGTAGATGCTGAAAACGGCGCCACCAAGGGCAAAACCGAATTGGCTAAGCTGGCCAAAGAACTGGGCTTGGATGCCATCCATGACACCGTCCACGAAATGGCCCGTGACGAAGCCCGCCATGGTAAGGCTTTTGAGGGACTTCTCAACCGCTATTTCAAATAAGCGAAAAACCGCATAAAAAAGGTTTATAAAGGTTTAAGAAAACAGGCACGGATTTTTTCCGTGCTTGTTTTTTGATACATGGTGGGATTTTGGATGGGATTTCTTAATGTTGAAAAGTTGTAAAAAATATGCAGAGGGACTGTGCGTAAGATATGGAGTAAATATTACAGTAAAATCGGCTTGCGTTTGCAATTTCTACCATTTTATGTTAAAATAAATCAGTATATCGTGATCTCACCTCAAAGGAGGTTTTTATGAATATTATCGTTTGTGTTGATAAGAGCAATGGTATGATGTTTAACAACCGCAGGCAAAGTCAGGACAAGGAACTGGTTTCAAAAATTGTTGAACTGACTTCGAATGCGCGGTTGCTTATGAGCGAATATTCAGCTCAAATGTTTGGGGAAAACGCTACCATAGTTGTAGATAACCGTTTCATTACACAAGCACAAGCGGGCGATTTTGTTTTCATAGAGGAAACAGAAATCCCAACCGAACAAGTTGAGGACATTTACATTTTTAACTGGAATCGTGATTATCCTGCTGACAAATATTTTGATTTTGACTTGAAAGCCAATGGCTACAAAAGGATGAAAACAATTGATTTTGCGGGAAATTCACACAAAAAAATCACATTAGAAATTTTTAAGAGAGCTTAATATGAAAAAATCAGCAAATACAATCCGTTGGATTGGCGTTTCCGTGTTCGGTATAATGTCGGCTTACGCTTTATCGAAGGGCGAATTTTTGGGTGCTTTGCTGTTTCTTATGGGCGGTTTGATGATTGCGCCTTTGGGTTTCGTTCAAAAGTTGCGCGGCAAGTTGAAACTTAACAAAGCACTTTCCGTTATTCTGGCGGTTTTGCTTCTGATCGGTGGCACGTTTGCAATGCCGACTTCCGAAGTACCGAGCGATAATACAGGCAGTTCGCAAATCGCAGGAACGGTCTCCAATGATACTTCCGAAACCGATAAAACCACTAACAGCTCAAAGCCGTCAACTTCGGAAAGCACCTCTAAAACGGAGGATCCTTCTTCCAAAGAGGAAACCGCTTCCAAGCCAGAAAGCACCTCTAAACCCGAAAGCGCTTCTATACCTGAAAGCTCTTCAAATCCGTCAACGTCTGGTGTGGGGTCAGGACAAAGTGCAACAGTCAATCTTGCAAATATCCCTGCGTATTCAGGCAAGGCGTTTGTAACGATCAATCATAATATCCCGAATTTCAGTTCGGCAGAACTGAAAACAACAGGATATGAATTATATAGCAACCTTGACAGTTTGGGTCGAACCCGAACCGCCCTCGCCTCAGTTGGCAAAGATACCATGCCTAAAGCTGACGAAGAACGCGGTTCAATTAGCAGTATAAAACCAACTGGCTGGGAACAGGCAAAATATGATTGTGTTAGCGGGGGTTGGTTATACAATCGCTGTCATCTCATAGGGTGGCAACTTTCTGCAGAAAATGCGAACAAGAAAAATCTTATTACTGGCACTAAGTACCTTAATATTGACGGAATGCTACCCTTTGAAAATATGGTTGCCGACTATATTAAGGAAACAGGAAATCACGTAGCGTATCGAATAACACCGATTTATCAAGGAAATAACCTTTTAGCCTCTGGCGTTCAAATGGAAGCCTATTCCGTAGAAGATAACGGCGCAGGAATTTGCTTCAATGTTTACTGTTACAATGTTCAACCCAATATTTCTATCAATTATGCAACGGGCGTAAGTTCAGGGCCTTCCGTCTAAGGTTTGACACCCTGTTCTAAATGTCATTAAGCCAAAAAATCAAAGGCGAGGCAAAAACGAAAATGTCAGGCAAGCCCCCGGGACTTGCCTGGCTTTTTTTAATCTTTTATATTATATGGGCTTCACAGCTTAGCCGTAGCGAGGCTAAGAAATTGCATAAGCACACGTTACATGTGAAAGCACGATAGGAGACGAAAAAGACTTTAGCATAGGACTGTCTACCGCAGTTCGCAATCTTTTGTGTCATGCAATCAAACGGCGTAAGCAACATGTGTCGTGAGAAAAACTAAAAATGGTGGCACACAGAATTTGATTAAAACCCCGTAGGGCGCAACGTATCGTTCTCTTGCACAAGGGGAAAAGATATGCTATCATACAAACAGATTATTGATTTTTGGATGTTCGACTACCAAACATAAAAGAATTCCTTTTATCAGTAAACATGATTTGCTTTAGACGATTCGACACAAGAACAGAAGAAAAAGGAGAAACAGTATGCAACAGATGATAAACAGCGTTGTGGAATTTGCCACCCATGCCGGGTTGCGGTTATTGATTTCGCTGGTAGCCCTCATGGTGGGTTTCAGGCTGATCAAATGGATGACCAAGCGACTGAAAAAAGGAAAACTAATCAAACGGTTTGATGCGTCGGTTTGTTCCTTTTTAATCAGTGCCTTGAACATCACGTTGAAAGTGGTGCTTTGTATCACACTGGCGTCCTATTTGGGGTTGCCCATGACCTCAACCGTCACCCTGATCGGCAGTGCCGGTGTCGCCATCGGTCTTGCGTTGCAGGGCGGACTTTCCAACATCGCCGGGGGCATTATGATTATCTTTTTCCGACCCTTTTCGGTGGGAGATGTCATTCAAGCCGAGAATTACGAGGGCACGGTGCAATCTGTAGGCTTGTTCCACACCGCCCTGCAAACCTATGACAACACCCGGGTGGTCATTCCCAACAGCCTACTGACCGGTGAAACACTGGTCAATTTAACGGCCGAAAAAAACAGACGGGTGGTTATTGAGCTATCCGCCCCGTATTCTATCGACAGTCAAGCAGTACGGGAAGCGGTTCTCATTGCCGTGAAAACCATCCCCGACATTCTGCCGACACCTGTCCCGTCGGTGAAGATGATCTCCTATGGGGACAACGGGGTTTTCTATAAGGTCTTTGTCTATTGCCCCACTGAAAAGTTTTGGGAGGTAAAAACCGGTTTAACAGAGGCCATCAAGAAACAGTTTGACGCAGACGGGATCGAGTTCCCCTTCCCACAGATGGATGTACATTGGCCCGATGGCAAACAACCCCATGATACCGAAGAAGTAACCCACTGAAAAACAGAGTACAGGGGCTTCTTGGGAGCAGGGTGCGGCACTTTTCAAACAGACAAAAACATCCGAGAGCCGACGCTCTCGGATGTTTTGTTAAACAGAAAAACCATTGTAACGACAAAGAAAGACTTATTCAACCTCGATGGGAGTCTCCTCGACCGGTTGCTGCTCCTCTTCGGGCAACAGGGCGCGAATAGACAGGCTGACGCGTTTCTTTTCTTCGTCAACAGCGGTGATCTTCACATCGACCTCTTGGCCGATGGTCAGCTCATCCTGCGGTTTTGCTACATGCTTATTGGCGATTTGAGAAATGTGAATCAAGCCGTCGATGCCGGGGATGATACGGGCAAAAGCACCATAAGCCGTCATGCTGACAATGGTCACCTTAACGGTGTCGCCAACGGCGTAATTCTTCTGGAAAATGACCCACGGATTTTCTTCCGGCTTCTTATAGCCCAAGGAAATCTTCTTTTTCTCGGTATCAATGGCCTTGACATATACCTCAACGGTATCGCCGACCAACACAACCTCGCTGGGATTCTTAATCCGCTGCCAGGACAGTTCGGAAATGTGAACCATTCCGTCTACACCGCCCAGATCCACGAAAGCACCGTAGCTGGTCAAAGACTTAACGGTTCCGGTGAACTTATCGCCCACGGCAATGGATTCCCACAGCTTTTCTGCGGCGGCCTTTCTTTCTTCTCGCAAAACATTGCGGATGGAACCGACGGCACGGTGGCCACGGCCGATTTCGATGATTTGGAAACGAACCTCTTTGCCTTTCAAGGCCTCTAAGGAATCGTTACGGGAAAGAGTCGCCTGGGAAGCCGGGATAAAGACGCGAACGCCCTGTGAATAAACAACCACGCCGCCCTTAATGACATCCTTTACGGTACCGGTAAGGACTTCGTTGTTGTCCTTTGCCGCTACAACCTTATCCCAACCGGCAATCGCATCGAAGCGACGCTTAGAAAGCATGACCGTTCCTTCCTGATCATTTGTACGCATGATGATAAGGTCGAGTTGATCGCCGACCTTGACCTCTTTGGTTAAATCGACATCCTCGTTTGAGTACTCATCCTTGCTTAAATAACCGGCCAATCCACGGCCGATATCCAACTGGATTTCGTTCTCGCTGACAGCCAGAACAGTACCCTTGACCTTCTGATCATCATTGAGTTCACTTAATGACGCCTCAAATGCTTCCTCGTCTGTCATTTCCTCGAAGCTTTTCTGAACAGTTTCTTTCTCCTCCAACTGTTCAACCGATTGATTGTTTTCCGACATGGTTTGAATAACCTCCTTAATGATATGCGCCGGTGTCGACGCGCCTGCCACGACCCCAATCCGAACAGCGTCGGTATAATCCGACGGCAAAAGATCCCCGGCTGTCTCTACGAAGAGCACCTTCTGACAATACTGCCGACAAACATCTGCCAGTTTGGCTGTGTTAGAACTGTTCTTACCGCCGACAACCACCATCAGGTCATTGCGGCGAGCCAACATGGCCGCTTCCTCCTGTCGAACCGCAGTCGCATTACATATTGTATCAAAAACAAAAGCGTTTGTATAGGCTTTTTTTATTTTTTTTTGGCAAATATCCCAAATTTCTTTTCGAAAGGTGGTCTGGGACACCGCTGTCAGCGGTTTTTCTGCCCATTCGGGGTTTTGTTGCATCAAAGCATCCAGTTCCTTTTCGTCCTTAAAGACAAAAACTGCGCCGGTTGCGTGACCGCAAATACCACGGACTTCTTCGTGGTTTTTATCGCCGGCCACCAAAATAACATGGCCGTCTTTGGAGGCCTTGGCCACCAGCGTATGAATCTTGGACACAAAGGGACAGGTGGCATCCTCCACCCGTCGGCAATGGGCCAGAGCCGCCTCTTGAACCGATGCGGTCACCCCGTGGGAACGAATCACCAAGGTCTCATCCGGCAAAGCCTCGTCTACCCGATCGACCGTTCGCACCCCCTTGCTTTCAAGCAAGGCCACCATTTGTTCGTTATGAATAATCGGACCCAGTGTACAAACCTTTTGGCCGTTTTCGGCCAAAGAAAGCACCAGTTGTACGGCGCGATTCACACCAAAGCAAAAGCCGGCGTGCTCTGCTAATGTAAGAATCAAGATTTCATCTCCCAAAGCTCGGTGATTTTTTGCTGAATGAGCGCGCTGACCGTCCGCAAAGCGGTTTTAGAGGCGCCGCCGTCGGTCGGACAAAAATCCGCATGGGCAATGGGGACACCGAAACGCACCGTTGCCTTTTGCCACAGATGTACTTTACCTTGTTTTCGATAAATGGCTACCGGCAACAGCATGGCACCGCTTTCAATGGCAATCAGAGCCGCACCCGGTTTGACCTTCTGCGGCGGCAAATCCTTATAGCGTTTGCCTTCGGGAAAAATGCCCATGAGTCCCCCGTTTTCAGCGATTTCCAAGCCTCTGCGCACCGCTGTGCGGTCGGAGTGTCCCCGACTGACGGGGAAAGCGCCCATTCGGGTGAACAGCCATTTTGCCAAGGGATTACGGAACAATTCCTCCTTGGCCATAAAGCAAATTTGTCTGGGACACGTCACAATTAAGAGCCAAATGTCGGTCAGCGAGGTATGGTTACAGCACAGGACCACGCCGCCTGTTTTAGGAATGTTTTCCACACCGATTTTTTTCAGGCGAAAGAACAAGTGAGCAATCGGGGTTAAAATCCCCCGAAAGAACCGATAAAAACGGGTCACACAATCTTCCCCTTTACAATGTCAATCAACCAAGAAAGGGATTCCTCAGCAGTCCGTTGGGTGGTGTCGGCCAAAATGCTGTCCTCAGCAGGCTTCAGCGGGGCTATCGCCCGATGGGAATCGTTATAATCCCGCTGTTTCATATCGGCTAAAACCTCTTCATACGAAACCGTACTGCCCTTTTCTTTTAACTGGCGGTACCGACGGTTGGCCCGTTCCTCTGCTGAAGCGGTTAAAAAGATTTTGACGGTGGCGTTTGGCAAAACCACCGTGCCGATATCCCGTCCGTCCATGACAACATCATGAGTCTCCGCCAAATCCCGTTGCAGCTGCAACAAAAAGGCACGCACCTCCGGCTTTGCCGACACATCCGAAGCCATACGGGATGCCAGTGGTGTTCGAATCTCTTCCGATACATCTTCGCCGCAAAGCAGAACCCGTTGTTCGCCGTTTTGATAGGTCAAATCCAGATGAATCTCGGGCAACCAATCATCCAAATGTTCCGGCAGATTGTCGGCGAATCCCTTGCGAATAAAGTACAAACCGATGGTGCGGTAGAGCGCCCCGGTGTCGACATACAAATAACCGAACGCCTCGGCTAAACGCTTGGCCAGCGTGCTTTTGCCGGCTCCGGCCGGTCCGTCTAAAGCAACGGCAATATGTTTTGTGCTCATATAAAATCTCCTCCTGCGCTCTCCCCGGCCAAGTGCCCGGTTGAAAATGCAATTTGCAAATTAAAACCGCCCGTATAGGCGTCAACATCTAAAATTTCTCCCGCAAAGAACAGGCCTTTCACCAGTTTTGACTCCATGGTGGCCGGATTGACCTCTTTGACATTCACGCCGCCGCTTGTGATGACGGCCTCTTCAACCGGTCTGGGCGAAGTGACATGAAGAGCGAGCCCTTTGATGAGGGCACATAAGGCTTTGCGTTGCTGCTTGGAAAGCTGATTGACCGGCAAGGTCGGCTCAATGCCCGACAGTGCCACCACCGTGGGAATCATGGCCGAGGGCAACAGTTTGTGCAAGGCGTTGCGGAACATCCGATTGGGCTCTTCGGCAAAATCCCGTAACAGGCGGGCATCCAGTTGTTCTTCAAGCAAGGCCGGTTTGCAGTCAATCACACAGGTATAGAAAGCGTCGGGATTGTCCATGTGCGCCGAGGCCGACAGCACCAACGGCCCGCTGATGCCGAAATGGGTAAACAGGAGTTCTCCCTGTTCGGTAAAAATCGGCTTGCGTTTGCCTTCTTCAAAAACAGTCAGGCGGACATTTTTGAGCGAAAGACCGCTCATTTTGGTGCAAAAGCCTTCTTTGATATTCAGTGGAACCAAGGAGCCTCTCATCGGTCGAACGGTATGTCCCAACCGCTTGGCCATACGGTGGCCGTCCCCGGTACTGCCGGTGACGGGATAGGACAAACCGCCGGTGGCTAAAATCACTTTATCACAGGCAAGTTTCTGTCCGTCCTTGGTTTTAACACCGCAAACGGCGCCGTCGGCCGTGAGAATTTCGTCTGCTTGACCGGCCATAAAGCGTGCCCCGTTTTGCTTGGCGGCTTTTATAAGGGCATCCACAATATCCACCGCTTTATCGGACACGGGGAAAACCCGATTGCCCCGTTCGGTTTTCAGCGGAACACCCTGTGACTCAAAAAAGTCCATGACCGCTGATGAATCAAAGGCATAATAGGCCGAATATAAGAATCTGGCATTGTGAACCGTATTGGCAAGCAGTGTGGGGACATCACAGTTATTGGTGACATTGCAACGACCCTTGCCGGTAATCATTACTTTGCGAGCCGGCCGTTCGTTGCGTTCTAAAACCGTCAACTTCGACGCACCCTTAACGGTTGCCGCCGCCATCAGTCCGGCCGCACCGCCGCCGATCACCACCACCGTCATATCCTTCCCCCCTTATATCGCCTTTAATCAGCGAAAGAATAACCGCTTGATTTGCGGATGCAACCGCACCGCATAAAACACACACACCCGTGTTAAACAAATATCGTACAAAATAAATGCCCCGTTGGCCAAAAGCGCAAAGGCCGGCAAAAAGATACGCAACGGCCAGCCAGTTTCTTCCATAGGCAGTCCCAAGACAAACACCGCTACGGCATAAGCGGCGGCGGCCAGAAAATTAAACAGCAGTATCTTGAGAATATATTCCAAGACCCGACTGTGAAGGCGTTCAAGCAAAGATTTAACCACCGGATAAAACCCGAAAAACAAAAGGTACAGGGTCTTGGCCTCGGTTTCGCAAAACAGAAATACCGGTAACAGCGAGGCACAATAACAGGCGATGGCCGGTTTTTTGCCCAATTCATACAGCGGGACGATCATGAGCGCTCCCGATAAAGCCGGTACAGCATAGGTAAAATACGGAAAATAAGCGGTGAGCATCAGCGTGGTGCAAAGAGCCGCCACGCAGCCGCACAAGGCCACCGTTTTAGCAGACCGTCTCATCTTAACAACAGCGAATCAAGTCGCCGCCCATCATTTCACAACAACAATCGGCGCAAATAAGCGAGGAACAGCAATCGCAGGCATCGCTGCCACCCATGTTGTTGCCGGTGCGGAAGGGGCCGTTCATACCGCCCGAGGACTGCCGACGAATGCGGTTAAAGGCTTCGGCGTATTCGGGGTTCGAGGGATCCATGCGTGTGGCGGTGGAAAAGCTGGCAAAGGCACTGTCAAAATAACCGCGTCGGTATTGCACCATGCCGCTTAAATAGTACCATTCGGCACTGCGACTGTCCACCGGTACGCCGTCCAGCACCACCTGTGCCTTATCAAGCTGTCCGAGGTTAATCATCTGACGCACATCGGCAAACTCATTCGGGCCGCGGTAGCCGGTGCCGTTTCGTTGCGACTGCCCGGTGACACGCTCCTTCATAATGGCATCATATGCCTCATTGATTTCCTTCATCTTATCAGCCGCCAAATCAGACAGTGGATTATCGGCGTAATGATCGGGATGATATTTACGGGCCAGTTCCCGGTAGGCCTTCTTGATTTCGTCGTCGCTTGCGTTACGTGAAACGCCCAGCACAACATACGGATCGTTCATAGCTTTAGCTCCTTTTTCATGGTGTCCTCCAACCCCACATACAGAATATTGTCTAAAACATTCTTGAATCGCCGAACCTCTAACAGCTCGGCTGTGGCGGCCACCTCATGAATTAACCAATAAATTTGCGGACGCACCCGTTCGAGAATATCCTCGTCCGGCTTTGATAAAAGCGGATTAAACGCCCCGCTTCGACGATCCTTCGGCGCATCGCAGGCGCAGTCCATTAAATAAATGTAACGCCCTAACAATTCCCCCAAACGGGACAACACCCGTTTTTGGCTTTTATCGTCGGACAAGGCTTCAAACACTCTTCCGAGCATACGGCAGGTCGGTTCGGCGGCATGGTCGAGGTCGGTGTTCGGATTTTGCTCCACCGCTCTTTGCGACACGGCGTACTCGGCCATAATGGCATCCAAGGCTCCGTACCGCCGTTTGGCTTTTTGGTAAGAACGGTTAAACACCGCCCGATACAAACGAGCCTTCAGCCGGGACAAACCCTTTTCATCGGCCACGTCGTCGCACAATTTATAGTGCAACATGATAACGGCGGCGGCCGCCGGATATTCAAAGGCATCCGTTTCGGTGCAGAACAAACATTTTTTCAGCGGATTGACCACACACCGTCCCTTTTTGACCCCCGAAAAGGTGGGTTGTATGGACAACCCGAGAAGCGCCAAAAAGGTAAAATCATAGCTTAAGGTCAGCCTGGTAAGCCGCCCGTAAGACCGCCCCACCGTGCGACACAGCGAGCAGTACACGGCTTTGTATAAATCGTATTCCTTAAAGCGTAATTCAGGCTTGGCAATGCGGATATACCCAAACACCGAGCGGTTCGTCCCTTCTGTACCGAATTATCTTTATCATAGCAAATCCACCAAAAGATGGATGAATAATGTGTAAATTTAGTGTGGCAGTAAGCGAGCAAGGTACTGTCCGGTAAAGGAGCTTTCGCACGCCGCCACCTGCTCCGGCGTGCCGCAACAGACCACCTGGCCGCCGCCTTTACCGCCCTCGGGGCCTAAATCAATGATATAGTCTGCCGTTTTAATGACATCCAAATTATGCTCAATGACCAAGACGGTGTTGCCCTTCTCGACAAACTGTTCTAAAACACCGATGAGCTTATGCACATCGGCGCTGTGCAGACCGGTGGTCGGCTCGTCAAGAATATAAATGGTCTTACCGGTACTGCGCTTGGCCAGCTCGGTGGCCAGTTTAACACGCTGTGCCTCGCCGCCTGACAGCGTTGTGGCCGGTTGACCCAGCTTGATATATCCAAGACCCACATCAAACAGCGTTTGAATCTTGCGTTTGATTTTCGGCAGATGAGCGAAGAAGGAAAGAGCCTCCTCCACCGTCATGTCCAGCACATCGGCAATAGTCTTGTCCTTGTAGCGAACGGTCAGCGTTTCGCTGTTATACCGACTGCCGTCGCATACCTCACAGGGGACATACACATCCGGCAAAAACTGCATTTCTATGCGAATGATGCCGTCACCCTGGCAGGCCTCACAGCGGCCGCCCTTGACATTAAAGGAAAACCGCCCCGGCGTATAACCGCGCATTTTGGCGTCCTTGGTGGAGGCGAACAACTCTCTGATATCGTTAAACACGCCGGTATAGGTGGCCGGGTTGGAGCTCGGCAACCGCCCGATGGGAGATTGGTCAATGCTGATGACCTTGTCCAGCCATTCAAGGCCCTCCATTTTCTTAAAGCGGCCCCATACCGTCTTGGCTTTATTCAGGCGCGCCGCCAAATAGCGGTAAATAATTTCATTCACCAGCGAGGACTTGCCCGAGCCGGAAACGCCGGTCACACAACAAAAGGTGCCCAGAGGAACGGAAACGCTGATGTTTTTCAGGTTGTTTTCGGCGGCACCCACGACGGTCAGCGTGTGCCCGTTGCCCTTGCGCCGGGCAGGCGGCACGGGGATGGCCTTGCGTCCGGTCAGATAATCGGCCGTTACCGAGTTTTGGCAAGCCATCAGCTGCTCCGGCGTGCCGCTGAAAATCAATTCACCGCCATGCACACCGGCTCCGGGCCCGATATCCACAATATAGTCGGCGGCGCGCATGGTGTCCTCATCATGCTCCACCACCACCAAAGTGTTGCCTAAATCCCGTAATTGCTTTAAGGCCGTCAGCAACCGATCGTTATCCCGTTGATGAAGCCCGATGCTCGGTTCATCCAAAATATACAGGACACCGGTTAAGTGCGAGCCTATCTGAGTCGCCAAGCGGATGCGTTGGCTTTCTCCCCCGGACAGCGTGCCCGACGAACGCTCCAACGATAAATACCCAAGGCCGACCTCGCTTAAGAAGGACAGCCGTTCGCCAATCTCTTTAACAATCGGGGTGGCAATTTTTTCGGCCGAGCCGGTAAAGGATAAGGCCTTAAAGAAGGATAAGGCCTGCCCTACCGGCCATTCACAGACCTCGGCAATGGTCGCACCGCCGACCGTGACCGCCAACGGCTCCGGCTTTAAGCGTTTACCGTGGCAGACCGGGCAAATGCTTTCGGTCATGAACCCCTCGATTTCCCGTTTGGAGGCCTCCGACTGGGTTTCCCGATACCGTCGCTCTAAATTGTTGACCACACCCTCAAAGGCGGCATGGTATACCCCACCGCCCCATTCAGGCAGTTTGTTCAGCGGAATTTTGACCCCCTTGGTGCCGTACAAAATGACATCCTTCTGTTCATCGGTCAATTCATCATAGGGCGTTTCAAGGTCAAAGCCCAAATAGGCCGCCAAGCCCTCAAAATACATATAAGAAATGGCACTGCGGTTGTACCCCGAGCGGCCGCCCCACCCGGAGGCTCGAAACACCTGATACACCGGCAGATGCGGGTCATCGATCATCAAGGCCGGATTGACCTTTTGAAATCGTCCGATACCGCTGCAACACGGACAGGCGCCCAGCGGGTTGTTAAAAGAAAACAGCGTCGGGGTTAGTTCCGGCAGGCTGATGCCGTGCTCCTCGCAGGCGTAATTCTGCGAAAAATGCAGTTCTTCACCGCCCACGACATCGGCAATCACAATGCCGTCGGCCAACTTGGCGGCCGTTTCCACGCTTTCGCTTAGACGGCTTTTCGTATCGGGGCGGATGATCACCCGGTCTACCACAATATCCAAAAAATGCTTGTTGTTTTTTTCGACGGCAATGGTTTCGGATAAATCATACAGATTTCCGTCCAAGCGTACCCGTACAAAGCCGGCACGGCGCGCCTTCTCCAGCTCCTTTTCTTGGGTTCCCTTGCGCCCACGCACCACGGGGGCTAACACCTGTAGCTTGGTGCCCTCGGGCAAGGCCATCAACTTACTGACAATTTGGTCGGTGGTCTGTTCAATGATTTCCTTTCCGCAGACCGGGCAGTGCGGGACGCCCACACGGGCGTACAAAAGGCGTAAATAATCGTATATTTCCGTGACCGTCCCCACCGTCGAGCGTGGGTTACGGGAGGTGGTTTTTTGGTCAATGGAAATGGCCGGCGATAAGCCCTCGATGCTGTCCACATCCGGCTTGTCCATCTGCCCCAAAAACATTCTTGCATAAGAGGACAGCGATTCCACATACCGCCGCTGTCCTTCGGCATACAGCGTGTCGAACGCCAGGGAGGATTTTCCCGAACCCGACAGGCCCGTAAAGACAATCAGGCTGTCGCGGGGCAGGGTTACATCAATGCCCTTTAAGTTGTGCTGACGGGCACCCTTTATAATAATTTGATTCTTTGCCATACTCGCCTCCGGGCTCACAGTCAAAAGGTATCTTGGAATATATGTGTCAGTCGGTTTGTCGTTGCTGTGTTTTTTCACGGGCATACAAAACGGCAGTCTACTCTTATTTTAACCCTTTATGTCAAAAAAGTAAACAAAAATTTGAAAACATAACCTTGCAAATGCCCCCATACACGGTCGGTTGACTATTAGTCCAAAAACTCCGCCGTATAAAGACAAGAATTGTAAGGTTTCTTTGTGTGAAAGACATTGACAAGCCCGATTCTTTTGGGTATACTGGTTAATAACTTAACATGATCACAAACAAAAAGTGCCGTCAATACGGGATTTTTAATGAAAAGGAAAGGATTTTTTCCATGCTTTATCACAGCACACGCAATAATGCTTTGACTGCGAACAGTACCGAGGCCGTCATTCGTGGCATTGCCGACGACGGCGGTTTATATATGTTGCCGGATTTTTCAGCCATCCGTTTTGACTGGAGACGCCTGCTTTCCTTGAGTGCCAAGGAAATGTCGGCCGCTGTTTTGCACGCTTTGTTGGATGATTTTTCGGTCGAAGAGGTAAAAGGGATGGTCAGCCGTGCCTATGACGGGCGGTTTGACACCGAGGAATTGACCCCGACAAAGCGTGTCGGTGACCGGTTTGTCTGCGAATTATGGCACGGGCCGACCGCTGCTTTTAAGGATGTAGCGCTGTCGGTATTGCCACAGCTATTGGTGGGAGCCCGTCGGAAAATCGGCAGCAAGAAGGAAACCCTGATTTTGACCGCCACCAGCGGCGACACCGGAAAGGCCGCTTTGGCCGGTTTTGCCGATGTTGAGGGCATTAAAATCATGGTGTTTTATCCCAAAGACGGCGTGAGTGCCGTGCAACAGGCGCAAATGGTCACGCAAGAGGGCAATAATGTTTGTGTTTGCGCCGTGCAGGGTAATTTTGACGATGCCCAAACTGCCGTTAAAAATACCTTTGCGGCTTACCGTGAACAGCCTCTGGAAACCGTGGAGCTTTCAAGTGCCAACTCGATTAACATCGGGCGTTTGGCACCGCAGATCATGTACTACTTCAAGGCCTATGCCGATTTGTGCAAGAGCGGTGACATCACAGAGGGGGAAACGGTGAATTTTGCTGTGCCCACCGGCAATTTCGGCAATATTTTGGCCGGGTATTTGGCACGGTGCATGGGGCTGCCCATCGGTCGGCTGATTTGCGCCTCCAACGCCAACAATGTGTTGACCGATTTTCTGAAAACGGGTTGTTACGATAAACGCCGTACCTTTTACCAAACCGTTTCGCCCTCCATGGATATTTTGGTATCCAGCAATTTGGAGCGACTGCTTTATCTCCTGTCGGACGGCGACGCACCGCTTGTGGCCGACTATATGAAGCAGTTAAACGAAACCGGTTGCTACACCGTTAACGATTCCTTATTACATAGGATTCAATCGGTCTTTTCGGCCGGCTTCTGTGATGATGCGCAGACGATGGAAACCATTCGTCGAGTCTACGAAACCGACGGCTATTTGTGTGATACGCACACGGCGGTAGCCCTGTCGGTGACCGACCGTTTGGCGCTCGGCGGCAAAACAGTGGTGCTGTCTACCGCCTCGCCGTATAAATTTCCCGTGGCCGTGTTAAAGGCCTTGGGTGAG
Organism: Clostridiaceae bacterium; assembly: GCA_016295355.1. Lineage (GTDB taxonomy): Bacteria > Bacillota > Clostridia > Oscillospirales > Acutalibacteraceae > SIG607. The sequence goes on along the minus strand of JAEDLK010000013.1, from coordinate 4,484 downwards.
TTGGTGCAGGGGGATGACTTTGCCGCTATGGAGCGATTACACGAAAAAACCGGTGTGCCGGTGCCAAAGGGGTTGTGCAATCTGCAAAACAAGCCGGTCTTGCATCACGATTGCATCAGAAAAGAAGATTTAACAGACTATGTTTTTGAAAAAGCGAGGAAGCAAACATGGATAGAGTAACCCTGCGTGTGCCGGCCAGTACCGCTAATTTGGGACCCGGCTTTGACAGTCTCGGCTGTGCGCTCGGCTTATACAACACCTTTTGTTTTGAAAAAAGTGACTCCTTGCGGTTTCAAAATTGCGACGAGGCCTTTTGTAACGAGGACAATTTGGCCTATAAAGCCTATAAAGCCACCCTGGCGTATGCCGGCGTGAATCCGACTGAGAATGTGGCCGTCACCTTTTTACAAACGGATATCCCTATTTCACGGGGGCTTGGCTCCAGCGCTGCCCTGTTGGTGGCCGGCGCCATGGGTGCCAATGCGTTGTATGACTTGGGGCTCGATAAGCAAGATCTTTTAACCATTGATACCATCCTGGAAGGACACCCCGATAACATCAGCCCCGTATTAAACGGCGGCTTAACGGCTTCGGCTATGGCGGACGGACAGCCGGTGACGGTTTCTTACCCGGTGAACGAGGCGTTGCGCTTTGTGGTGCTGATTCCCGATTTTTCGCTTTCCACCCAAAAGGCACGGGCCGTATTGCCGAAAACCGTGGCCTTTGGCGATGCCGTTCATAACCTTTCGCGGGTGGCGTTGTTGCCGGCGGCCTTTGCTTCGGCTGATCAATCCTTGCTCAAAAAGGTGTTTGATGACCGCTTGCATCAGCCCTACCGCCGCACGTTGATCCCCGGCTTTGATACGGCCGAACAACTGGCATACGAGGAGGGCTGCCTGGGCTTTTTCTTAAGCGGGGCCGGACCGACCTGCCTATGCCTGACCGACCGGAGCGATTTTGCACAAATTATGCAGAGGCGTTTGGCCGATACCCTGTTGGCGAGTTGGAGCGTAAAGGATTTGCCGGTTGACCGCATCGGAGCGAGTATAGTGTGAAAAAAGGGGCTGTAAAAACGTTGGTTTTTACAGCCCCTTGGTATAGCGGGAACAGATAATGGCCTTTGGCAATCAGGATGCTTTTGCTAAACCTTTACGAATTTGAAAATGCGAAGGAAAACCATCGTTGTTGCATGGGAAACACAAACCCGCATACGGGCTTCGTCTTAATGAAACAAAACGAGGCATTTGCCATCCCTCGTTTATGAAGCACGGCAACTTTACTGCTCATGTCTTCGGTTTCGTTTTTTAATTGTCCGTAAGGGCGACCGCATTGGAAAAGCACCTGCTAAAGAGGGTGCTTTTATTCGTTCGTTTTCCCTCATCAGCCGTTCGGGTTTTTGGTTTATCGTTTTGCGTTCGGCATCTTCTTTTCACGGATGCCCCGTGCCCGCAAACGCATCTTCTGCGTCTGTCTGGTAATCGTTTATACAAGGCAAAACACCTTGACTTTGTTAAGATTGATACTTTACCGTAAGTGTACTAAAATTACAAGAGTTTTGAATCCTCTTCCTTGTTGAATAAGATTTATAAGTTGTTGTTACGATTATGAGATAAAATTATTTTTCGCTATTTTCAAATGCAGCTTTGATTTGTTCGTTAATAATAGCATGCATGACAGGAATCTCTTTTAAGTCTTCTTCTTTAATGCATATTTCCGCAATATCATCTTTTTCACCGCATTGCGGAAAGTTTACAAGCCGTGCGTTATGGCTGTTATCATCTAAACAAATCCATCCCTGCATACCTTTGTGAACGCCGTCTCTTGCGTATTTCTCCTTTTCGACAATTACTTCTACTGTGTCCATCATTTTCATGGCTATTTACCTCCGTAAGGTGTAGTTAATTGAATTTTTCCGTTTGGGTAAGCCATCCAACCCGTAATAAATGATACGGTGCTTTCTTTATCTTTCCTGGTGATTTTCACCCTTATACTGATTCGTTGTCCTTTTTCATTTAATGTACCAAGTGTGTATTCACCGTTAATATATTTTTCAAGAGCTTGCCTTTCAATTTCTTTTTGCAACCACTTCGAATCATTTATGGTGTATCCCCAACTTTTGAATAATTTTTCTTTGTTATGAGGATATTTTCCTTCGGGGTTAAATAAAGACGGATCATAGTTACTGTAATCACTGACTGCTTTTGCATTTTTCAAAACAGTATTATAAGATATAGAATTTAAAAGGCAATGTCAATAAGGGTGATGCGGGTGCTTTGGCGCTTTTTCTTTCAAAAAATAACAACCGTCAAGCATTAAACATTCGGGACAGTGATTTTCACTTAAATTTTTGTGCGCCCAATTTATTCAATCCGGTTTTTTGGTGTTTTTGTTGCCCAAACCCCGGCCTTGAACAATTCATCTATATAACTCAATGATATCACCGCACTTCTTTTCGGGCAATATAATTGTAGCTGAATAAAATGCGACATTTACCGACATCTTTAAGAGTTTGTTTGAATGAATGTTGAAGGAATGAATATGGAATAATGAATAATACAAACAAAAAAGCCGCCTGATTTACATCACGCGGTTTTTTTGTTTGGTTTGTGGGTGCCATTAAGACACCTAATGGCTTTCAGTGCTTTCAAACAGCTTTTTAATTTTTTCGTTGATTTTTACATTTATACCATTTGGCAAAAGCATTAAATCTTCTTCTTTTATACCGATTTCTGCAATATCTTTTTTTGCACCGTATTGAGGAATCAAGACAAGCCAGCAACCGTCAATTTTCCTTTCGTCCCAAATTACACCTTGCATACCTTTATGTACGCCGTGTTTTGCATATTTATCTTTTTCGGCAATCACTTCAACTTCGTCCATGATTTTCATATTATTTACCTCCGTATGGTGTTGTTAATTTAATTTGTCCGTTTGGTGAAACCATCCAACCCGTCATATATGAAACGGTTTCGTCGGTGTCCTTTCTGGGAACTTCACATCTTATGCTTATTCTTTGCCCATATTCATCGAGCTTACCTAATTTGTAATCACCGTTAACAAATTTTTTAAGAGCTTGTTTTTCGTTTTCATGTAAAAGATACGCAGAGTCTTCGACGGAAAATCCCCAATCCATAAACAAACCGTCTTTACCGTTTTTTTCAAAATATTTGGATGAAAACAAATAACCGACATATTTATTCATTGAGCTTTTTGCGTTTGCATTTTTCAAAACAGTATTATAAGATATCGAAATTAAACGGCAATGACAAGAAGGGTGGTGCGGGTGCTTTGGCGCTTTTTCTTTCAAAAAAATAACAACCGTCAAGCATTAAATACTCGGGGGCAGTGATTTTCACTTAAATTTCTGTGCACCCAATTTATCCAATCCGGTTCTTTTGGTGTTTTTGTTGCCCAAACCCCGGCCTTGAACAATTCATCTATATAACTCAATTATATCACCCCACTTCTTTTCGGGCAATATAGTTTTAGCAGGACAAAATGAGACATTCACCGATATCTTTAAGAGTTTGTTTTAATGAATGTTGAAGGAATGAATATTGAATAATACAAACAAAAAAGCCGCCTGATATTCATCAAGCGGCTTTTTGTTTGTCAAAGAACGACCAAACGGAGCAGAGTTGAGGTAAGAACGACCAAAAGTAGTGTAAAACCAGCGCTGATTTATCGATCCAACCTTTTAAAAATTTTAAGAATACAGTACTCTCCGCGCTCCGTCCAATCTTCAGATAGATACTTTACCATATAATCATGCGCGGATTGCCAATCGTCAAACAATCCATTGGCATTCAACTTGCCAAACTCAGGCAAAAAGAGTGTCCCTTCTTCATCACAGCCATGCCAACGGCAAATGAACATACAATCACAAATGATGGAGAAGCTACCGGAGTAATCACAAGGATACGATACATCATATCCAATAAATTCGTAACCGTCAGGGATATCGCAGTTTGTTCCGCTGTTTTGCACCCATATCAATTCGAAATTATCGGATTCCTCGAACAAAGAAATAAACTGTAATGCGGTTCTTTCCGTTTGCATCAGTTCATCCGCAAAATGGAAATCTGTGACAAACTTTTTAGAAAGCTGTTTTTGTAATTTTGTAAGTTTTTTGCGTGGTTTATTCCCTAAATCAAGCCCCATTCTCCCTGTTCCATTATAAATTTTGTCAGGTTGTTCATCATAGGGGAGTGCGTATGTTTTTAGAGGATGTTTTCTAAAACGAGGCAACTCTTCGGCATATAGCACATCATATTTTTTTGCAGTCACAAATTGAGCAATATCATATATTTCTTTTTCCGTTATGCAACCTGTTTCATAACACTCATAGCAAATGCTTTTCAATAATCTCACCGCCTTTTTAAATATTATACTACAAATCAAATCCTTTGCAAGTAAGTGATCAGTGATGCCGCTGCGCTGTGATAGGTGATGCGATGCGTTCTTACACGCGCCGAAGGCGTGCA
>JAEDLK010000044.1 GCA_016295355.1 Clostridiaceae bacterium | reverse complement strand
GAAGGATTTGTTTTGGGACTGGGTACTAACATTTTCAAAATTGCCGGTCCTGTGATTGTTTACGGACTGTCGGCTGGGTTTATCTACGGCGTGATTCTTTGGATATTTTCTTTATAGGAGGCGCAATATGGCAAGGCGTATCGGTAAAAAAACCATTTTACTGGATCATCCTGTCACCATTGTCGGATATGGTTCAGTGGTCGGCAAAATGGAAGGAAAAGGCCCTTACGGTGGGTATTTTGATCAGGTGATTGAGGATAGCCGATTTGGCGAAGATACCTTTGAACAGGCCGAAAGCAAACTGCAAAAGACGTCTGTCGGTATTGCCTTACAGCGTGCCGGTTTGGCCCCTCAATCGATTGACAGTATTTGTGCAGGGGATTTGTTAAATCAATGTATTAGCTCCTCGTTTGGTCTGAAAGAGTATGAAATACCGCTTCTGGGTGTCTACGGTGCCTGCTCAACCATGGCTTTGTCCTTGATTATTCAGTCACTGTTTATGGAAAGCGGGGCAATTCATTACGGTGTTTCGGTAACTTCATCCCATTTTTGTTCGGCCGAACGACAATACCGTTTTCCGCTTGATTACGGTTCGCTTCGTCCGCCGACCGCCCAATGGACGGTAACCGGCAGTGGTGCTATGGTTTTGGCAGATAGCGGAAATGGCCCTAAAATCCGTACAGCCACCATCGGTACCGTAATAGATCCCGGTATCATCGATCAAAACAATATGGGTGCCGCCATGGCACCCCGTGATGTTAAAATAAGACCATACCCAAAGAACGAGGGTATGGTCTTTTTCTACACACAAATAAAGTATTTAGGGGGTGATGAATATAATAAAATCTCTGCAAGACGGATGAGGTTTTGTAGTTAGAATATTATTTAATTTGCTGCTTTGCTTGACAGAAGCAATTGCATATTGTAGACTTAGTGAGTAAATACTATTTGGCGGAAAATTAATTTTAATAACTGTTATAAGTATGATTGCCTTTGTATTTTTAAATTTTTATGTACACGAAGATAGTTGTACATTTTGTAAGGTTTGGTATAATGAAAAACAGAGAATTCAGTCAAGTGAAAGCGATTATTTTTGATAAAGACGGCACACTGTTAGATTTTGATGCATATTGGGCGGTTGGTTCTGAAAAAGTAATGGAAGATTTTCTAACACGGATTGGCAGAAACGATATTTCTTGTGACGAAATCTTGCCCCTTCTCGGAATACATAACGGTGTTTGCGATATTAACAGTGTGTTTTGTCAAAATACTTTTTGGGAAATCAGTGAAATTATTTATGAGTTTTTAATAAAAAAGGGGTGCGGCAATTTAACTCGGTTACAAACCTATGAGTTTATTTTGGATGCCTATGACAGAATTTCTGATTTAGGGGTGATTAAGCCAACCTGCAATAATCTGAGAGCCTTACTCGAAAAACTGAAAAAACAGGGAATAAGGCTTGCAGTGGTTACAACGGATACCGCAGAAAGTACTCGGAAATGTCTGTCTGCACTTGGAATACATGATTTGTTTGATAAAATATACACGGATGACGGGAACGCTCCTAATAAGCCTGATCCTTACGCCGCTTTTGACTTTTGCCGTACATTTGGTTTGGACAAAGAAAATGTTGTTATGGTTGGAGACACAATGACCGATATAAAATTTGCACGAAATGCAGGTATTAAGGTTATAAGTATTGCCAAAAACGGGGAGAATAAAAAGATTTTGGCTCCACACGCGGATGCGGTTATTCAAAATCCGTCTTTCATATCTCAAATCATAAATTTGGAGTAATATGATATGATACATGGAATTTTTGCCGGAATTACATGGGCTTTAGAAACCGTGTTTTGGGGGATTGCTTTATGCCATCTATTTCCGCCGTCCTTTCGGCTTTGCTCTGATTTTCTGCGCCATTGTCGGCTTTGTCTACTATGTAATATTCACCGATACCGCCAAAAAGGATAAAATGTCGAAAATACTTATCGTCAACGGTTGCTTTATCGCACTCGTATTCCTAATTGCTCTCTCTTTAAACCTTATGTTCAACCCCAGGCACGCACCTCTCCTCAATGGTGGCACAGTTATGTGGTGATGCAAACAGCAACAGCGTGTTGCTTGTGATTAACTGTCAAGGATGATATAATACTATTACAATGATAAAAGGCGGTTTTGTATATGGAAACTAAAGATATTATTTTGGAACTCAGGACTAAAAAAGGACTGTCACAGGACGAGCTTGCGGAAAAAGTGTTTGTAACCCGTCAGGCAGTTTCGCGTTGGGAAAATGGTGAAACTACACCGAATACCGAAACCTTAAAACTGTTATCAAAACTGTTTGATGTATCTATCAACACGCTCCTTGGCTCTCCCCAAAAACTAATTTGTCAGTGCTGCGGTATGCCGCTTGAAGACTCTAATACGAGCCGCGAAAAAGACGGCTTTTTCAATGAAGAATACTGCAAATGGTGCTATGCAGACGGTGAATATATGTATCATAATATGGACGATTTAATAGAGGTCTGCGTGCAGAATATGGCAAATGAACACTTTTCTTCTGAACAGGCTCGTGAGTATATGAAAGATATGTTGCCTAAACTCAATTATTGGAAAGAGTATAAATACCTCGGCGGTGCAGAGACGTTCGAGGAATTCAAGCAGAAACTAATCGAAGAGATCAACGCTCTCGGCGTGGAAGGTATGCCTAGGCTCGACAAACTGAATGCTCTTGTAGGCGGATACATCAATCTTGGATACCGTCTCCCCAATGGAAAAATCGTAAAATTCCTTGACGATAACGCTACATACCTCGGAAATCAGCTTGAGTGTGAATTTGGCGGTGATCGCTGTTTCGGTATCGCCGCAAATATGGATTTTTTACTTGTCTGTACTTATGAGGAAAACGGCGAAAATCCAGAACTTGTAATTTATAAGAAAAGATAAAGCAACCGCTGAGGAATCGAAATTCCTCAGCGGTGTTTTTCTATTTCATTACCTTTACAAAATGGAACATCACATCAGGACCTTCGTCGGGATCGTGCTTTTCATCCTCGAACATTTCGTGTTCGGGTTGAAAAAACTCGCACCAAAATTGGTCGATTTGAAAATCGCACTTGTTAACGTAGTAATGAATATTGCGTTGTTCGAAATATGGAGTGCAGGTCTCCCAAACCTTTGTTTCGGGATGTAATTCCTCAACTGCAAGCCAAGCGCCGTATCCAATACCTTTTGTATGTTCTTCGGGAGAAACAAAAAGAATTTCTAATTCGTTTACATTAGTTTCTTTGTTTATTTTAAGTATCACACCACCGACTTTTCTGCCGTCTAAAACAATGCGGTATGTTTCACTATCAGGTGCATCGATACAGCGTTCAATAGTTTTTCGGGAAATGATTTCACCGTCACCGTCAATATGGTCATCGCGCTCGCCAAACTCCTGCAACGCACCGTACTTAAACGACCATTGATTATCTAAAATAAACTGCTCTCTGTCATCCTCTGTCAATGGAACAAGCGTAACTTTCGTGTTCTTCATAAAAACCTCCTAAAAAAGAAAAAACTCCGGCTATTGCACACACAATAACCCGAGCTCACTCGGACACCTAATCCGGCATATGAGCGCTACGGCACTCTGCCTCCGGTGACCAATATTTGTCTTGTTTATTATATCATATATGTCTTAAAAGTCAACAAAACTCTCCGTCGATTTCGGCAGAGAGTTTTTTGTCAATAGAATGTTATTTAATTTCTTGCTCTATATCATCAAAAATGTCATCGTCAAAGAACTCACGGAGCGAAATTTCTAACCCGTCACATAATTTCTTAATAGTAACAATACCGGGGTTCTGACTCTTTTCGTTCAAAACACTATAAAGAGTAGACGGAGAAATTCCCGATAGATTTGCCAAAGCATTTATTGCAATATTTTTCTGATTACATAATTTAATAATGTGTTCTGCAACAGCATTTTTAGTATTCATAATTCCACCTCTACGATATATCGTTACTATAATTCTATAAAAACATTCGATATATCTTGTGGGACATATCGCAAAGTTGAAACTTTTGTGTTATAATTGCGATATATCGCACATAGGAGATGTAATTATGAAAGAGCAAACATGTTGCTTTTTCGGTCATAGAACTATTAACGAAACCGAGGAACTAAAATCAAAACTTATTGAGATTATCGATAGACTAATTGTGGACGAAAATGTTGATACATTCCTTTTCGGGAGCAAGAGTCAATTTAATAGCCTGTGCCTTGAACTCGTGACCGAAATAAAAGAAAAATACCCGAACATAAAACGAATCTATGTACGGGCAGAATATCCGGATATAAACGAGCAATATACAAACTATCTTTTAGAGAGTTACGAGGAGACATACTATCCTGAACACATCCGTAGCTCAGGCCGAGCCACTTATGTGGAACGCAATTACGAAATGATAAACAAAAGCCGCTTTTGCATCGTCTATTATGACGAGCAAAAAGCACCAACCACCCGCAAAAGCGGCACCAAAATCGCCCTCGACTATGCCGTAAAACACAGGAAAGAGATTATAACTTTACCTTTTTATGCCAATCGTTCCTGATTTTGAAAATGGGAACGATTTATTTGTAACGTTAAGCTAAAACTATTGCTATCATTCCTAATTTGTGGTATAATACATACGTATAAGTTTAATTTCAATTAGGAGGCAACTCTGATGAATTATATTAAGGTATCGAAAGCTGCTGAAAAGTGGGGTATTTCTGCTCGCCGTGTGCGTTTTCTTTGTGCAAACGGCAAGATTGATGGCGTTATTCGCAAGGGCAATCTTTATATGATTCCCGAAAATGCGATGAAGCCACTAGACGGTAGAACTAATAAAAAGAATATTCTGCTTGATATTCAGCGCAAACGCGAAAGGCTTTCCGAAATGCGCCCTTTAACGCAGGGCGAGGTTGAGCGTCTTCGTGATGAGTTTATGATTGAATTCACCTATAACTCCAATGCTATCGAAGGTAATACCTTAACACTTAAGGAAACCGCGCTCGCTTTGGAAGGTATGACTGTTGACCAAAAACCACTCAAAGACCACCTTGAGGCAGTTGGTCACAGAGATGCATTTTTATATGTTCAGGATGTTGCCAAGCAAAAACTTTCTTTAAGTGAAACTGTTATCAAAAATATTCACGCATTGGTACTGATGAATCGTCCCGATGATAAGGGTGTTTATCGCCGTATTCCTGTACGCATTATGGGTGCTTATACCGAGCCGGTACAACCTTATATGATTGAGCCGAGAATGGCGGAACTCCTTGCCGCCAACGAAGAACGTAAAAACACAATGACCGATATTGAGCGCATAGCACTTTTCCATCTTGAGTTTGAGGGAATACATCCTTTTATTGATGGAAACGGAAGAACTGGCCGTTTGATTCTCAACCTTGACTTAATACGCAACGGTTATCCGCCAATCAATGTTAAGTTTACCGACCGTAAACGCTACTACGATGCTTTTGATGCGTTCTATAAGGATAATGACCCTACACCCATGACCGAGCTCATCGCAGAATACATCGACCTAAGATTTGATGACTATTTTGCGTTGTTGGAAAGAGGAGGCCAGCTATGAAAGATACAGAACGTCGTGCAGCGGCGAAAGCCTTCTCGGAATATTGGAAAGACAGAGGATATGAAAAGGGCGAAAGCCAACCGTTTTAGCTCTCGCTTCTTCGTGATGTCTTGGGCGTAGAAGCGCCCGAAAAGTTTATTACCTTCGAGGAACAGGTGCGCCTTGACCACACAAGTTTTATTGACGGATTTATCCCGACAACGCATGTGCTTATTGAGCAGAAAGGTCGAAATAAAGATTTGCGCAAACCTATTAAGCAGTCCGATGGCACGTTGCTCACCCCTTTTCAACAGGCACAGCGTTATTCTGCTGTTCTGCCGTATTCACAGCGTCCCCGTTGGATTATTACATGTAACTTTGAGGAATTTCTTGTTTATGATATGGAAAAGCCGAACGGCGAACCCGAGCAGATCTTCGTCAAAGACTTAGCCCGTGAGTATTACCGCCTTATGTTCCTTGTGGACACCGGCGATGATAATATTCGTCGTGAGATGGAGGTTTCCATTCAGGCAGGTAACTTGGTGGGCATACTGTATGATGAAATCTTAAAACAGTATCACGATCCTGAAAATGAAGAATCATTGAAAAGCTTAAATAAGCTTATTGTGCGTCTTGTGTTCTGCCTCTATGCAGAAGATGCCGGTATATTCGGTGGACATTCAAAGTTTCATAATTATATTAAGTCTTTCTCTGCTCGTGATATGCGAAAGGCTCTTATTGAGTTGTTTAAAATTCTTGATACCAAACCTGAAGACCGTGATCCTTATGAGGATGAGCAACTTAGCAGTTTCCCGTATGTAAACGGTGGCTTGTTTGCGGATGAAAATATTGAAATCCCACAAATGAATGATGATATTCGTGATTTGCTTCTCCGTAATGCAAGCGAAGACTTTGATTGGAGCGATATTAGCCCCACGATTTTCGGTGCAGTTTTCGAAAGTACCTTAAACCCAGAAACACGCCGTAGCGGTGGTATGCACTATACCTCTATCGAAAATATACATAAAGTTATAGACCCGCTGTTCCTTGATGAATTGCGTGAAGAATTAGAAGAAATTAAAGCAATTAAGGTTGTTAAGACAAAAGAAACCAAAATTAATGCTTTCCGTGAAAAACTCGGTAGCCTTACTTTCTTTGATCCAGCTTGTGGTTCGGGCAACTTCTTAACCGAAACCTATATTTCTCTGCGCCGTTTAGAGAACGAAGCTATTGAGGTTATTACACAAGGACAGATGCTCCTTGATTTTACAGGCATTATCAAGGTTTCCATCGGTCAATTTTACGGTATTGAAATTAACGATTTTGCCGTTACTGTTGCAAAAACTGCCCTTTGGATTGCTGAAAGCCAAATGATGAAGGAAACAGAGATTATTGCACACATTAACCTTGATTTTCTGCCGCTCAAATCCTATGCCAATATTGTGGAAGGTAACGCTTTACGCACCGACTGGGAAGCCGTTGTGCCTAAAGATAAACTCAATTACATAATGGGTAATCCGCCGTTTGTTGGTGCACGTCTAATGAGCAAAGAGCAAAAGGATGATTTGCTATCTGTTTTTGGTGCAAAGTGGAAAAACGCAGGAAACCTCGATTATGTTTCCTGTTGGTACAAAAAAGCTACTGATTTAATGAAGGGTACAAATATCCGTACCGCCTTGGTATCAACAAACTCAGTTTCACAAGGCGAAAGCGTTGCAATTCTGTGGAAACCTTTTTTCGAAGATGGTGTGCATATTGATTTTGCTCACCGTACATTCCGTTGGGATAGCGAAGCAAGTATTAAGGCTCACGTGCATTGTGTTATTATCGGCTTTAGCATTGCTCCGTTTTATAAACCTAAAGTCATATTTTCTGCAGAGCGACCTTTGATAGTAGATAACATTAATGCGTATTTAATAGATGCACCAGATGTCTTTATCGAAAGTGTGAAAAAAACTGTTTGTGATGTCCCTCAGCTTGTGTTTGGCAGCATGCCTAATGATAATGGCTTTTTGAGTAGTTATTCTCAAGAAGAGCGAGATGCAATTGTAGCAGAATATCCTGAATCTGAAATAGTGTTCAAACAATTTGTTGGTGCAACGGAATTTATTAACAATAAGATTCGTTGGTGTATGTGGTTAAAAGGAGTATCTCCAAACATTATTCGTAACACACCTCCTATTGCAAAAGCAGTTGCATCTGTAAAAGAAATGCGTGAACAAAGTAATCGTGAAGCAACAAAGAAGTTGGCAGAAACTCCAACTCTTTTTGGAGAAATACGGCAACCTAGCGCGGATTATATTGTTATTCCTCGAGTCTCCTCTGAAAGAAGAAAATATATTCCTATTGGCTTTTTGAATGCCGATCATATCGCTTCCGATGCAGTTCAAATCTTACCGGATGCAAATATGTTTCACTTTGGAGTTCTGACCTCCAATGTGCATATGGCTTGGATGAGAGCTGTTTGCGGTAGATTGAAAAGCGATTACAGATATTCTGTAAATATCGTTTATAACAATTTCCCCTGGCCGACACCTACCGACGAACAGAAAGCGGCTATTGAGAAAACCGCACAGGCAATTCTTGATGCTCGCGCCCTCTATCCCGATTGTTCACTTGCCGATCTCTATGACGAGGTTGCTATGCCTCCCGAACTCCGCAAAGCACATCAGGAAAATGATAAGGCCGTTATGCGTGCATATGGGTTCAACATTAAAGAAACCACCGAATCTTCTTGTGTTGCGGAGCTTATGAAGATGTATCAGGAGCTGACAAACAATGGCAAACAATAAAGCAAAACCACAATGGAAAGTGGGAATAGATGCAATTCACAAAAACACCTGAACAATATACAGACCGATACATAAATTAGGGGATTGTTCTCTGATTGTATTTATGGAGGAATTGAGAGTATTATGCCGCTTGAAATTGTAAGAAATGATATAACCAAAATGACGGTGGATGCCATTGTCAATGCTGCCAATGAGTCGCTTTTGGGCGGTGGCGGTGTTGACGGTGCGATTCACCGTGCCGCAGGCGCAGAGTTGCTCGCCGAGTGCAAAACTCTCGGTGGGTGCAAGACAGGCAAGGCGAAAATAACCGGCGGGTATAATCTGCCCGCAAAGTATGTGATACATACCGTTGGTCCTATCTACCAAGATGGCAAGCACGGCGAAAAAGCTTTGCTTGAGTCTTGTTATCGTGAGTCTTTGGCGTTGGCTAAAGAGCACAACTGCGAAACGGTGGCTTTTCCGCTTATCTCCTCGGGAGTTTACGGCTATCCGAAGGATCAGGCGTTAAAGGTTGCCACCCAAGTTATCAGCGCATTTTTGCTTGAAAACGATATGACTGTCTATATCGTTATTTTTGATAAGGCGGCGTATAAAATCAGCGAGAAGTTGTTCTCGGATATTGCCGAATACATAGATGAAACCTATGTTGACGAGCATACCGACTACCGCCGTGAAAGTATGCGGATGAAACTGCCGATTCAGCCTATTATGGCGGCGGATATGTGCGAATGTAAAGCGGTGGCCGATGACCTCGACTCAAAGCTCCAACAAATTGACGAGAGCTTTTCACAGATGTTACTTCGCAAGATTGACGAGAAAGGCATGACCGACGCGCAAGTGTATAAAAAGGCAAACATCGACCGCAAACTGTTCTCGAAAATCCGCCGTGATGTACATTATAAGCCAAGTAAACCTACTGCAATCGCTTTTGCTATCTCACTTGAACTTACACTTTCCGAAACCGAAGATATGCTTAAAAAGGC
>JAEDLK010000043.1 GCA_016295355.1 Clostridiaceae bacterium | reverse complement strand
TTTTTAAGCGGCTCGGCGACGAAAAAGGCGAACAGACCTCGCCCCGCCAAACGAAAGCAACTTCTTGGCTATAGAACAGCACGCACAAAAGCAACTTAAAAGTCATTTCCGCCAAACCTTTTTAAGCGGCTCGGCGACGAAAAAGGCGAACAGACCTCGCCCCGCCAAACGAATGTTCAAGCGGCTCGGTGGGGGAAAAAGCAGACTAACCTCGCCCCGCCAAACGAAAGCGGGCAATCATCTATAAAAAGCACCCGTATCGCTTCGGCGCAGGCTTAATCCCGTCCGACCGGATAATATCACCGGTCTCTTGAGCAAAAGAGTCTTTTGAGGGGACTTATATGCGAGAAATGAACCGTCAAACGAATGCAAAGAAGGGGCAGAAAAAAGGTTTCATTGGAAAAAGCGTCATCATCATTGGCACTTACGGCAAAAGCCTCTTTTACACAAAACCAACATCGGCTCAACCGCACCTACGGATGGTGACATCATCAAACATTCCTGAACCAAGACGGAGTGAATCAACGGCAATCATGCGCCGCCGAAATCATCCGGGTTTCCTATAAGCAACGGCCGAAACGATCATACCCGTCCCCTGACTTGTTTTCTATTTGCAAAAACGCCTGCCAAACAAATTGTTTCGGTAGGCGTTCTCTTATTTCGGGTTGCCGGCCGACTTGGTATGGTTTAGAGAAAAGCATTTGACAACACAGCATAAATCAGTATAATAGGTGGGTATGCTTTTGATAAAGAAGGATTGTTCATGAGTTCGCCCACCGCTGTTCATCTCCACCGGTTCACGGCTACGGTTAAGCAAAATGCCGTTTGGTCTGTCGATCGTTTACTGGCCTTTTCCAAGAAGAACCCCGTTACTGTCATTGCCTTTTTTGCCGCTTTGATCACCATGTTTTTTGTGCCGGTTGATCATGCCTATCTCGGCTATTTTGATTGTAAGACGCTGACCTGCCTGTTTTGCGTGCTGGCCGTTGTTTGTGCGCTAAAAAACATTCGGTTTTTTTACTTATTGGCGCTTAAGTTGGTGCATTGCTTCAAAAACGCCCGCATGAGCGTTTTGGCGCTGGTTTACATCACCTTTATCGGCTCCATGCTCATCGCCAACGACATGGCCCTCCTAACCTTTTTGCCACTCGGGTATCTGCTGTTGTCGGCCACCGGCAAAGAGCATTACATGGCCTTTACCTTTGTTATGCAAAACATCGCTGCCAATTTAGGCGGTATGCTCACCCCGTTCGGCAATCCGCAAAACCTTTATTTATACACCAAATTTGCCATTCCCAACGGAACCTTTCTATCCATTATGGCCTTTCCTTTTGCGCTGTCGGTTGTGCTCATAACGGTTTGCTGTCTTATCTTTGTGAAGCCGGAGCCGCTCACCGTAGCCGATGAACCCATTCACTTAAGCCCTCGTCGCACCGGCTTGTATTTACTGTTGTTTGCCTTGGCTATTGCCATTGTTTTTCGGAGCATCCCCTATCAGATCGGCTTGGTTGTAATCCCGGTTGTTTTATTCTTTACCGACAAAAAGGCGCTATATGATGTGGATTATCCGTTGCTGTTTACCTTTGTTTTCTTCTTTATCTTTGCCGGTAACATGGCTCGCATCGGCGTAGTGCGTGACTTTTTCTCATTTTTGCTGGAAAAAAACACCCTGTTGTTCAGTGCGTTGTCCTGTCAGTGCATCAGCAATGTGCCGTCGGCCATTTTGCTGTCGCAGTTCACGGAAAATTATCGGGATTTACTGCTGGGTGTCAACATCGGAGGCGTTGGCACGCTGATTGCCTCCTTGGCCAGCTTGATCACCTTTCGGGAATACAGCCGACACAACCCCTCAAAGGTAGCCCGGTATTTGGCCGTGTTTTCCATATTCAACTTCGGCTTTTTAATGGTGTTGCTTTTGGCGGTTCGTCTGTGGCAGGCTGTCCTTTAACGCTTGCCTGTCACCGTTTTGGTTTCCTTTCCCGTCATGGAAAGGGCTAACCGTCATACCGATCACTTCCAAAATC
Source organism: Clostridiaceae bacterium (assembly GCA_016295355.1). GTDB lineage: Bacteria > Bacillota > Clostridia > Oscillospirales > Acutalibacteraceae > SIG607. The sequence goes on along the minus strand of JAEDLK010000043.1, from coordinate 7,362 downwards.
CCCGCAAAGCCTCTTTGAAACCATCGGCACTTAGCCGGTGGTTTTTCGGTATACAAATAACCCGACAGACAATATCTCAAAGATCCTTTGCCTGTGCGGGTATATTGTAAGCGGGCGGGCACGAATCCTTGTATACGGTAGGCGGATGATACAGGCGGTTTTCCAAGCAAAGGCAGTAGCCGCAAACCAACAATAGGGGTGCATAGGTATGATGATGGGCGTAATCGACCCGCTTTGCCGCTTCACACAAGGCCTCTACCACCGCATCGCTCACCCGTCTGTTCGGGCAAAGTGCCGCCAAAGAGGCCGCCTCGCCTACGCTTCGCAGCGGGTAAAAAATCGGATTATCGGCTTCATCGTTTTGGTCGGGATTCAAATACCGTTTGCCGCCGAAAACACCCAAATCTCTCCAAGCGGTTTCACGCCAAGGCTTATAAACAAAATTCATGCCGTTTTTCAAGGCCGGTTGGTCTAACCGACAGACGGCTTCCACGGTCTTTTTCTCACCAAAAACAGCTATTTCGTGTAACAGCTCCCACGCCCCCTGCCGGAAAACAGGATCGTCATCCAAATCATAGCAGAGTCGTAAGGAGTATTGCATTTGCAAAACGCTGTAGCAAAGGCTGGTTTCATACTCGTATCCGTGCGATTGCCGCAAAGCCGTGTCACGGTAGGATAAATATTTCTCACGCCAGTGCGCTTCGCCGGTCACATGATAGGCCGCTACATAAAACATCGGCAACCGCAGTCTTTCGTGAGGACCGACGGTGTCACCCCACATCGTACAAACAAGGCCGACCTTACCGTCATCCCGCAACAGAGAATAGTCGTTTTCGGGCGTAACATCCCGCTCACACTTGCACGCAATGTCACGAAGCACCCGCCGAATTTGTGCTCTTTGACCTTCGTCACATAAGGGAGAATCCCATAACCGCACGGCGGCATAGACCCAGTGGGTGTATTGATCCCTTGAAGAATTGGAATAATGGCTGATGCCGTCAACCGGCGAAACACTGCGCGCAATAAAGCCCTGCGTAGCGGCCGCATCGGCACATCGCATCATACCGGAAAAGATTTTGTCGATTAAGGGTTTGATACCGGCGTCCTTGCTCACGGCATACGCCCCGACCAATGCGTCCATCACACTGCCGCCGGACAAAACAGAGTCCTCCATGCCGGTTCCCCAACCGTTGGGATTCGGCTCATCCCGATGAATGTCATCCAAACTCGGCAGATGATCATACGCCTTGCCTGTGTCGTCGATTAAGCAGTCATAAAATAATGCCGTCTTTTCACAAAAAAAGCGATCTAATAAATAACTCCAGGCAGAGAAAAACGGTTCTTTTAACATAAACGGTTCCTCCTCGTCACCCGAATAGGATGGGTGTGATGCCCATCGTTCCAAAAGGAACGGTGGTTTGCCACCCTCATCATAGCACATCGCCCAACCCATCACAAGCAAAAATGAAAAACAGCAGAAAATAAGACTTGACAAGCCTGCTTTGATGTGGTATAGTATTTTAGCGTTCAAAATCTGCTGGTGTAGCTCAGTTGGTAGAGCAGCTGATTTGTAATCAGCAGGTCGGGGGTTCAAGTCCGTCCACCAGCTCCATCTTTTTTAAGATGTCGGCTGATTTTCAGAGCACCAATTGAATATGGGAGAGTTCCCGAGTGGCCAAAGGGGGCAGACTGTAAATCTGTTGCTTCTAGCTTCGATGGTTCGAATCCATCCTCTCCCACCAAGTGTTACGGTCTATTTAGATGCCGTGCCGAAAACCCCGATTTTATCGGGGTTTTCGTGCTTTTTACCCCCATTTTTTAAGTTGAATTTTTATGGATGCCAACGACCTACAAGGTGGATTCGAACCACCGAAACAGATTATTCGGGCAGATTTAGCGATTTATGATTGCTAAGTCTGCCCTTTTTTATTTTTTTATTTATATAAATATTAAATTTTTATGTCTTTAAGCGGATGTGATGAATGATCATTGAATGGCGAAAGCAATGGTATATCAATCGGCCGTAGATGGTATTATTTTTTCGATAATGATATATAAAATTTGTTTTTATAATTATTATGAATACTCATTGCAAAAAGGCTAAGAATTTTTGTATAATCAGTAAATTGTCCCATATCTTTTTTTGAATTCCCCGGGCGTTAATCCGGTATGCTTTTTAAAAAAACGAGAAAAGTAGTTTTGGTCGCGGAACCCGGAAAGACGAGAAATCTCTTTGATATTTTTTCCGCTTGTCAACAAATGATCTTTGATGCATATGATTTTTTGTTCGGCAATGTATTGCGTGGGAGATACCCCATAGATTTGCTTGAAAAGGTGACGAAAATAATCTTCCGAAACACCCGATTGCTGTGCCAACAACTGTAAATCTATAAAAGAATCATTGATATGATCGGCGATATATGCCGTCGCACAGTCTAATTTGCTCTTTTCGGAAATACTTTCGTTAAGGAAGGATATTATTTCGTAAAAAAGAGAAAGTGTTTTAAAATTATCTTTCCTTTGATGACTGTTACAGATTTGGCGGTACAGAGATTCTACGAATTTGCCATTTTTAAACAATACCGGTTTATCGTGAAGAAAATGATCCGAGTTAAAAAAGATACATATTCCGGTTCCGCTTTTTATAAATGTCTTATTGTATGGAATGTCTGCCCGATTTTCTTTCGGTAAAAACAAAACATCTCCGGCAGAAAAAGTGATTTTCTTCTTGTTGTAAAAAATCTCGGTTTCACCTTCAAATTTAATGCCTAACTGATAAAATTTCGTTTCACCGAAAGTGCGAATTTTTTTACCTATCTCTTCTTTGGGAACATACACAGGAAAAACATTTTCGATTATGATATGATTCCAATTACTATCAAACATTATTATCACCTCCTGTATTATATCAACTTGTAAAACACAATTCAACCGAAATGTGCTAATATATCGGAATTTTCGTATTTTAATATCGTTAAAATATGCTACAATGTCATTCAAGGAGTTGTTTTTATGGAACTTAAAAACACAAAAAAATTAATGGAAACCAAATGTGCAAATTTATGCTTTGATTCTTATGCGATTTTGGTATATAAAGACGGAGAAGAAAAAATCATAACTTCAGATAATGTGAATGAGTATACCTATTTTGATGTTGCAAGTATGGGAAAAGTTCTAATAACCTCTACCTTGATTTTGCAGAGCATAGATCAAGGTTTGCTTAGTCTTGACAATACTTTGGACATGTTTTTCGATATTGATGATGAGTCTAAGAAAAAAATTACGATAAAGCAGCTTCTTACCCATACATCCGGGATTGTACGGCATCAACTTACCAAGAATTTCGCAAAAGACGGAAACGCAGCCATAGCCGAAGAGATTTTGTCTTTCCCTTTGGATTACGAGCCGGGTAAAAATTTTATCTATTCTTGCAACGGATATATCTTACTTGGATTAATTCTTGAAAAGATTCACAAAATCTCTTTAGAGGAAATATATAATAAGAATCTTGCAAAACCTTTGGGACTTAAGAGGACAGCGTTTGAAATCGCTCTTAACGAGGAAAATGCCGCCGTTTGTTACCGCTATAAAATCGCAAATCCAAAAAGATTCGATGACGAAAATGTAATTGCGATGGGAAAAGCCTGCGGAAGCGGCGGACAACAATCCTGCTTGCATGATATTAAAAAATTTTTAATGGCGGTTCTTGAAAAAAGCAAACTTTTATATTCTGAAAAGTGGTTTAAATTAGCAGAACAAAATTATACTCCGAATTTCAGCGAGGGCAGAGGCTTAGGCTATTCGGTAGTCGATGAAAATTATTCGCAGACAGGAAAGTTATTTCCGATCGGCAGTTTCGGCCATTGCGGCCATACCGGACAAAGCTTTTTCATGAACAGAAAAGAAAATCTGTTTGTCATTGTTTTGACCAACGCCACACGCTTTTTGAACAGTAAATCAAACTTTACCGGTTATGATTATAACGAAATTTGTCGTATGCGACAAGAAATACATAACGAAATTCTCACAGACTTATCGTGATTGTTTGATTTTCTTTAGAGCGGCATCTAAATGGTTCATAAATTTCAATTAAAAATCCGTTTTCGCAAGAGGGCGGATTTTTTGTTTATATGATTCAATGTTCATTAAAACGAGCTTTTCATGATGCCGGTGAATGTCGCATTTGAAACAGCTATACTTATATTGCCCAAATACAAGGGAGGTGATATAATTGAGTTATATCGGAGACTTGTTTAAATCGGGGGTTTGGGGTACAAAAAAGCCAAAAGAACCACTGTGGATAAAATGGGTTCACAGAAATTTAAGCGATAACCACTGCCCCGAATGTTGAATGCTTGACGGTTTTTATTTTTCAAAAGAAAAAGCACCGCCGCATCCGCATCATCCTGATTGCCATTGCCTTTTATATCCGATATCTTATAATACCGTTTTGAAAAATGCTAAGGCAATCAGTGATTACGGCAAATATGATCCGTATTTGTTTAACCCTGAATATGCTGAAAAGCACGGAAAAGATAAATGTTTAAAAGTTGGGGATATACGGTTGATGATTCAAAATATTTACAATTGGAATGTGAAAGGCAAGCACTTGAGAAATATGTAAATGGCAATGATGAATTGGGGAAACTTGATAAATATGGACAAAGAATCAGTATTAGAGTCAGTATTCCGAGAAAGGATACAGGCGAAATGGTTTCGTACATCACCGGTTGGATGGTACCACAAAACGGCAAAATAAAATTAAATACACCATATGGAGGTCAATAAAATGAACTATTTAGATCCTGTAGAATTAGTTGCTGAAAAAGAAAAATATGCAAAAGAAGGCGTTCACAAGGGTATGCAAGGTGTGATTTGGGATGAAAGGAAAATTGACGGTTTCTGGCTTGTCAATTTTCCAAGTTACGGGGAAAATGCTGATATTGCCGACATTGCAATTAAAGAAGAAGATTTAATACTTTTGCCAAACGGTATGGATGCAAAAATTAACGAAAAAATTAAACAGTTATTTGAAAACAGTGAAAGCCAATAGGTATCTTAATGGCACCCATAAGCCAAATTCCAACGTTAAACGTTTCGTTTGGCTTTGGAATTTTTTGTTATTAAAGGGGCTTGAAGAAAATTGGTTTTGTAACAAAATATACTTTATTTTTCAGTTCACTTACGGTATAATGGAAATAATAATCATAACAGTGAGGAACGATGCTATGGGACTCCTTCAAAAACTACTCGGCAACTACAGCGACCGTGAGCTGAAACGCATTCAGCCCTTGGTTGATAAGATCCTTTCGTTAGAGGATGCATACAAAGCCTTGACCGATGAACAGCTCAAGGCCAAAACCGGCGAGTTTAAGGACCGTCTGGCCATGGGCGAGGGGCTGGACGCCTTGTTGCCGGAGGCTTTTGCCGCCTGCCGGGAGGCTTCCGACCGTGTGTTGTCCATGCGGCATTTTCCGGTTCAGCTTATCGGCGGTATTGTGTTGCATCAGGGACGCATCAGTGAAATGAAAACCGGCGAAGGCAAAACGCTGGTGGCTACTCTGCCGGCCTATTTGAATGCCTTGACCGGCAAGGGTGTTCACATCGTCACGGTCAATGATTATTTGGCCAAGCGGGACTCGGAATGGATGGGTAAACTGTACCGGTTTATGGGGTTAAGTGTCGGGCTGATTGTCCACGGAATGACCAACGAAGAAAAACGAAAAGCCTATGCCGCCGATATCACCTATTGCACCAACAACGAACTGGGCTTTGATTATTTGCGGGACAACATGGTGCTGTATGCCGAAAATCGGGTACAGCGCGGCCACGCCTTTGCTATTGTGGACGAAGTAGACTCTATCTTAATTGATGAGGCTCGCACCCCGTTAATCATCTCCGGACAGGGTGAGGCTTCGACCGACCTGTATCGCCGTGCCGATCGGTTTGTACGCACGCTGAAAATGTGCAAGGTTCGGGAAATGAACGATAAGGAGAGCGACGAGGATGCCGGTTATGACGGCGACTATGTGGTTGATGAAAAAGCTCGTACTGCCACGCTGACCCCATCCGGTGTCGCCAAAGCCGAGGCTTACTTTGAAATCAGTAACTTGAACGATGCCGAAAATATGACCATTGCACACCATGTCACCCAAGCTATTCGAGCTCACGGTGTTATGAAACGGGATGTGGATTATGTTGTCAAGGACGGCGAAGTCATCATCGTTGATGAGTTCACCGGTCGGTTGATGTTCGGCAGACGGTATAACGAAGGGTTGCACCAAGCCATTGAGGCAAAAGAAGGCGTTACCGTAGCACATGAGTCCAAAACGCTGGCCACCATCACCTTTCAAAACTTCTTCCGGCTTTATGATAAGCTGTCCGGTATGACCGGTACAGCCTTGACCGAGGAAGCGGAATTTAATCAGATATACAACTTGGATGTTATCGAAATCCCCACCAACAAGCCGGTAATCCGTGTGGACCATGACGATATTGTGTATAAGACCGAGGCGGCCAAGTTTAAGGCCGTGGTGGAAAACATTCGCCGTTGCCATGAGGCAGGTCAGCCGGTTTTGGTGGGCACCGTGACCATTGAAAAGAGTGAACAGCTCTCTAAAATGCTTAAACGCGAGGGCATTCCTCACCATGTGCTCAATGCCAAGCATCACGAAAAGGAAGCCGAGATCGTGGCACAGGCCGGACAGTACGGCGCCGTGACTATCGCCACCAATATGGCCGGTCGAGGCACCGATATTGTGTTGGGCGGTAACGCCGAGTATTTGGCCAAGGCTCAACTGAAACACGACGGTATGAGCGAAGAACTGATTGTGGAGGCTACCGGCTTCGGTGAAACCGACGACGAGGAAATCTTGGCGGCCAGAGAACAGTATGCCAAACTGTATGCTCATTACAAAGAGGAAATCGCTCCTGAGGCTAACAAGGTCAGAGAAGCAGGCGGTTTGGCTATCATCGGCACTGAACGGCATGACTCCCGACGCATTGATAACCAGTTGCGCGGCCGTGCCGGTCGTCAGGGCGACCCCGGCAGTACCGTGTTCTACATTTCCATGGAGGACGATTTGATGCGTCTGTTCGGCGGCGAGCGCATCAGCGGTATGATGGATTCCTTAAAGGTGGATGAATCGGTGCCGTTGCAGTTCGGCATTTTGAGCAAGAGCATTGAAAGTGCCCAAAAGAAAAAGGAGGGCATGAACTTTGCCGCCCGTAAAGCGGTGCTTGACTATGACGATGTCATGAATAAGCAGCGCGAGCTGATCTATGCGCAGCGCAACCGCGTGCTGGGCGGTGAAAACTTAAAGGAAACCGTGCTGCGGATGCTGGATGAAACGGTTGACGAAA
>JAEDLK010000042.1 GCA_016295355.1 Clostridiaceae bacterium | reverse complement strand
AACCTACGCATGCAGCAGTCAAAGTGCTGTGTCTTACCGCTTGACGACACCCCAAAATATTCAAGCAAAAAATAACCCTTTTGTGAACAAAAGGGTTATTGTGGGGTGGATAGTGGGATTCGAACCCACGGCCTCCAGAGCCACAATCTGGCGCGCTAACCAACTGCGCCATACCCACCACAAGCAAGTGGTATTATATCAAACCGTAACTGATTTGTCAACAAAAAAATCAAATAAGGAAGTCTTTTTTGTTATAATTCTTTTTAATCATAGGTTTTGTAGGGATCCTTTTCAGCGGATCATATGAATAGTGACGACAAAAATCACTGGGGGCAGTCACACCACGTCGTTCACAAATAATTTCGTTGCTATAGGAAAGTACTGTCCCGTGCGAGCAGTACCGACAGGCCGGTGTGATGTCTTTGTTAAAAACAGTCTTCATATTGCCTCATCCCTTCTATGGCAATTATATCAAATCCTCCGCCAATTTTCCACTCTTTTTTCTTGACAGTGACAAAAGAAAGCTGATTATGACGAAGCATAGGAGAATTAAATAACCCGGGCCGCCGCTTAAAACAGGCGTGTAAGATGATAGTGAAGCTGTTGCGAGGTGGACGGGCCAAATCCGAAACAGAACTCGCAAGAAGGCACAGGACAGGATGCCGTGTAGGATTCTTACGCCGATTAACTTTAAGGGATGGTAGTTGAGTTGCGGCGTTACACTATGAATCTGAGCATGTACACATAAACCACCGAAGCTAATGAGAAAGCAAGATCCGTAGATGTTTCGACAACGCAGCAGACCAGTGGTGACCTCTACAAGGTTCGTAAAAAGTTCGGCAGGTGCGTGCGGTAGAAAAGCAGAAAGAAGACCCGATAGAGCAAAGGCAACAATCACATATTCGCAGATCCGTATAACGGCATCAAATGAAATTTCAACGGCCTTTGTCAGTGTGACAGATTTAAGAGGCGGTGGATTTTCCGGCTTTACGCCGAAACCGCCGCAAATGATAAACAGAGTAAGGGAGGCCAGCACCTGTGAAGACAATAAATACCAACCGACGGTTGGGCTGTGAAATAGACCTTCGCCTACTAAACCAATGGTCAAACCGGGACCCGGATTGATAAAACAAGGCAGTAAACGACGGGCTTGCTCGGCCTTAATGCGTCTGGTTTCAACTGATTGATTCAATAACGATGCACCGACCGGATAGCCGGATATCAGAGAAAACATGAATAAAATAATCGTTTGCAGTTTTTGCGGTAATAAGGATAAATAAGGCCCGGATGTCAGGAGCGTCGCCACGAGACAGGCCGGCAATAAGGTTGGAATCAAAGTGTTTCCGCAGACAAACAAACCGTCACGTACCGACTGCGAAACGGATTGGTTCATCAAACAAATGCCGGCAAGCAATAAAACAAGCAGAATAAACATCGGCCAACGAAATCGACGGTTCATCTTGCATCACCTAAACTATACTATGAATGAAATGAGTCAGTTTATCATATAAAAAGTCAGGTGATTACGATGGATATTAGTAAAAAAATGCAACAAATGGCAAAGGAAATGGAACTGGATGGGCTGACAGGTGCTCATATGGAACTGTTCGGTGACCATAAACTGATGGCAGATGGCTGCTACGGCATTGCTGAATACGACAATGATTTGGTTCGGCTTAATCTTCCAAGAGGTCAAATTTTGGTGCTTGGCCAACAATTGGAGCTAAAATCTATGGAGGGTGAAACCATTACGGTGATCGGAAAAATCCATTCCATTGAGTTTATTGGGTGATAATATGAGTCTTTTCCATTCGGCCTATCGTTTTTTGTTGGGGTATGTTCGTCTAACGGTTTCGGGCGAGTACAGCGAACGGTTGTTAAATATTTTATCAGCAAATCGCATTTCATTTTGGGAAATCCATAAAAAACACGATACATACGAGATTTGTCTTTTAAGGCGTGACTTTTCCCGTTTGCGTCATTTAAGACGGCATACCGGGGTGCGGGTACATATCGCTTCCCGCCACGGCCTGCCGAAAATAGTCCGGCGGTATCGTCTTCGATTTGGTATTCCTGTGGGAGCCATGGTCTTTTTTGTTATTCTCTATTACCTGTCGGCACGGCTATGGGTGATTGATATTCGTGCTCCACAGAGGTATGACACGAGTCGTGCACAATGTATCTTGCAGGATTTGTCTGTACATATCGGCATGAAAATGGACGAGTTGGATACGGACACTTTACGACAGCAGTTCATTATGCTTGATCCGTCTGTTTCTTGGGCATCCTTCAATCGTCAGGGCAGTGTTTTGCAATTAAACGTCAGTCTGCAAAGTGAACAAAAGCGTGAGGAACCGGCCCCCTGCAATTTGATTGCCAGCGAAGACGGTGTGATTGTGCGAAATGATGTTCGCAGTGGTGTTTTGCTGGTCCAAACCGGCCAGACGGTTTCAGCCGGCCAGGTTTTGGTGTCGGGGGTCAGAAACGAGCAGGGAAGAAATGAGTTTTTACATAGTGCCGGTGAGGTATATGCAATGGTCATGGAGCATCAAATGGTGAATCTGCCGGTAAAAGAAACGGTTCATTATACAGTGGGAGAACCGAAAAAGCGTTATGCCTTTAAGTTTTTCGGCGTTACGATTCCGCTGTTTCTCGGTCATTTGAAAGGGTCGTACGAAAGCCACACAGACGCTCATACGGTTCAAATGTTCGGGGGTAGTATACCATTGACCGTTTATACCCAACACAACACGCCTCTTTGCGAAGAGTTGTTAGAACGAAATCAAGAATCGGCACTTGCTGATGGCCGAAAGATGATTACCGATAGGCTAAAAGAGGCAACCGATATTCAATTTTTGCAGGAGTCGGTTACACGACAAGGCGACAGTTTTTGTTACAGTTGCAGGGTCCGCTATACAAAAAATATTGCTAGTGTCGAAAAACTGAAAATAATTGGTGAAAAATAGTATTAAGTATGTTATAATATATTTAAAAAAGAATAAGGAGCATTATTTTGTTTTCAATCAATTTAGATGTTGAACGAATGGAAGATTTGCTCAATCTGTTCGGTGATTTCGATGCAAACATCAAACAGATTGACAAAGAGTTTTCGGTCATGACCACTCAACACGGCAGTACCATACGCATCACCGGTGAACCGGAGAATGTTTCGGGCGCCAAACGGGTGATGCAAACCTTGTTGTCTTCCATCAGCAAGGGGGAATCCGTCAGTGAGCAAAGTCTTGATTATGCCATTGCGCTGGTTAGGAATAACCTTGAGCAGACCATGCAAGAGGTGAACGAGGCTGATTGTGTATGCGTAACAGCCCGCGGCAAGCCCGTCAAGCCTAAAACGGTCGGACAGAAGCAGTATATTGAGGCTATGCGTCAACATACCGTTACCATTGGTGTCGGTCCGGCCGGTACCGGCAAAACCCACCTGGCAGTTGCCATGGCCGTTAAAGCTTTTCGCAGTAAAGAGGTTAACCGTATTGTCTTAACCAGACCGGCGGTCGAGGCCGGCGAGAGCCTTGGCTTTTTGCCGGGGGATTTGCAGCAAAAGGTTGACCCATATCTGCGGCCGCTTTATGATGCACTGTTTGTAATGATGGGTGCGGAATCTTTTCAAAAGGCACTGGAGCGTGGCGATATTGAAGTCGCTCCCTTGGCTTATATGCGCGGGCGCACACTGGATGACAGTTTTATTATTTTAGACGAGGCACAAAACACCACACCCGAGCAAATGAAAATTTTTTTAACCAGACTGGGCTTTAACTCAAAGGTCGTGGTCACCGGTGATATTACACAGATCGATTTACCATCCGGTAAGTCTTCGGGATTGGTCACCGTTCTTAAGATTCTGCGCAGTGTCGAGGATGTGGCAATCGTGGAATTATCGGATTTGGATGTGGTGCGCCACCGATTGGTACAGCGGATCATTAAGGCATATGAGAAATATGAAAGCGAGAAGAAACGATGAAAAGTACAAAGGTAACCATTTATGATAAGCAAAAGAACATCAAATTACCGACCGGCATCCGCCTTTTGGTGCGTAGAGCCTGCCATGCCACCTTGTTAGCCGAGGGAATTGAAGATTCTTGCGAGGTGGATGTTTCTTTTGTGGATGATGAGCAAATTCGTCAGATGAATCATGACTATCGGAATCTTGATGTATCAACCGATGTACTGTCTTTTCCCATGGGTGAAAAAGGGCAGTTTGATGTTAATCCCGAAACAGGTATGTTTCTACTGGGCGATATTGTGATTTCCGTTGACCATGCTGTGTCGCAGTCTGAACTTTACGGTCATTCGCTTCAGCGTGAAATTGCCTTTTTGACGGTACATTCTATGTTGCATTTATTAGGATATGACCATGTAAACGGCGGACTTGAGGAAACCATTATGCGTGAAAAGCAGGATCAAATTTTGGACGAGCTTGGCCTTTCCATTGTGAAACAGTGAGGTTCTTATGGAAACAAAATCTGCCTTTATTTCGGTGGTCGGGCGTCCCAATGTCGGCAAATCGTCCTTACTTAATAAGCTGATAGGACAAAAGATTTCCATTGTTTCAAACAAACCGCAAACCACCCGCACCAAGATTATCGGCGTGCTAAACCGTGAGGCTGTCCAATTGGTTTTCGTGGATACTCCCGGTTTTCATAAACCACATAACCTCTTAGGCAAAAATATGATTAAAGCCATAGAGGAAGGCATGAGCGATGTAGATGCGGCTGTTTTGGTGGTGGATGCCGCCCCAAAATTTCGTCTGGAGGTCGGCGAATTGCCGGCCGCCGAGATTGATCTGTTGTCTGACTTGACCAAGCGCCGCATGCCTATTATCTTGGCTATAAATAAAATTGATTTGTTGCGTGAAAAAGAAGCTCTTTTAGAGATTATTGCCCGTTACAACCGTTTTGCCGAGTTTACATCGGTTGTCCCTATATCGGCTAAAACCGGTGACGGAATCGATATATTAGAGAAAGAGTGTATGCACTTTGCAAAACCGTCGGTGCATTATTTCGGCGATGAAGATATTACGGATCAGCCAGACCGAGTGATGGTGGCGGAATTGATCCGTGAAAAATTGCTACGATGCCTGGATAAAGAGATACCTCATGGCATTGCCGTTGATTTAGAACGCTTTTTTGAGCGTGACAGGGAGGACGGCGCCCCTATTTTGCAAATTGATGCCGTGATATACTGCGAAAAGGAATCGCATAAAGGTATTATCATCGGCGGCGGTGGTAAGATGCTAAAAAAAATCGGTATGCTCGCGCGTCGTGATATTGAAGCGTTTTACGGTATTCCCGTTTCACTGAAACTGTGGGTCAAAACCAAAGAGGATTGGCGAAACCGGCAAGGGCTGATTCATACCTTCGGCCTTGATGGAGAGTAACACATAATCTGCTTCTTTTTGGCAACACTTTTTTCGGAGGGTGTTGTCATGAATGAAAACGAAGCATGGAATCGATTTCGTCAAACCGGATCGGTAAAGGATTACTTGCAATATCTTTCGTGTAAGGAACAACAGAATTATGGTGACAAACAAGCAAATGCTGACAACCGAAGCACTGGTTATTCGGGACATGAATATCGGTGAAGCTGACAAGCTTTTGACACTGCTTTCGAAGGAGTACGGGGTCATTCGTGCCTTTGCATCGGGTGTCAAAAACATGAAGAATAAGAAATTTTCGGGTTGCTCTCCGTTGTCTTATTCTTCTTTTACGCTTGTAAAGGCCGGTGATACATATAAGATTCGTGAAGCGGCCTGTCTAAACAGTTTTTTTTCAGCAGGACGGGATGTTGTTGCCTTTGCGCTGTCGCAGTATTTTTGTGAACTGGCTGCGTTTTTGGCACCGAGTGAAATACCGGCCGGTGAGTTTTTGCGTTTGATGCTTAATTCTCTGCATTTTTTGGTCAACAAAAAGATGAGTGTTACGCTTTTGAAGGCCGTTACCGAATTGCGCATGACCAGTTTGGCCGGTTATACACCCGATTTAGTGGCCTGTGCCGGGTGCGCCTGCTATCAAGATGAGCATATGGTCTTTGATGTGCAGACAGGAGAGCTGTTTTGCCGTGATTGCGCTCGTGGCTCGTCCTATGAAAAAGCCGTTTCTCCAACTGTTTTGACGACCTTGAGGCATATTGTGTATGCTCCCTTTGAAAAGCTTTATCGGTTTAGCATTCCCGAAAGAGATGCGTGTGCCTTAGCCGGTATCACGGGAGCTTATACACAGTTGCACGCTGAACACCGTTTTACAACTCTTGACTTTTTCGAATCTGTTCTATAGGGAGGGATTCTTTTGTATCGTTTGGAACAAGCCGTTTCGGCTTTGGAATTTGATAAGATACTGTCTCTACTGGCCGGTCAGACAACCATGGATGATGCGTCGGCGATGGCGCGGTCTCTGTTGCCGTCTGATGATGCGTTTGAAGTGTCCGTCCGTTTGCAAAATACGGAGGATGCTTTTTTACTGTTAAGCCGGTATGCCTCGCCGTCCTTTGGCCGTGCGGTTAATATTGTGCCGTTTTTACGACGTTGTGAAGCCGGCGGTATGCTGAACATGAAGGAACTGTTGTCTTTGTGTGAGGTGTTACGGGTGGTTCGCAGCGTTCGAGATTGGCGTAACAATAACAACGGTTATGCGGCTGACAGCTTGGAACCGTATTTTTCCGCTTTGACCCCTAACCGTTATTTAGAGGACAAGATCCTGGCCTGTATTAAAAGCGAGGATGAGATGTCTGATACTGCCTCCCAGTCTTTATCTGCCATTCGCAGAAAAATGTCGGCGGCCTCGGCAAATATTCGCTCTCGTTTGGATAAAATTGTGCGTGACGGTGTACGCAATAAATATTTGCAGGATGCGGTTATCACACAACGTGACGGCCGTTTTGTGGTACCGGTTAAGTCGGAATTCCGTAATGAGATCGGCGGTATTGTCCATGATTCTTCATCGACCGGCTCTACCTTGTTTATTGAGCCAATGCCGGTGGTGGAAATCAATAATGAACTGCGTGTGCTCAAAGCCAAGGAAAAAGAAGAAATCGAACGCATTTTGATGGAACTATCAAGCGAGGCTGCCTCTTTCTCAGATAGTATCATCGGTTCTTATCAGGCTTTGGTTCACTTAAACTTCATTTTTGCCAAGGCATCGTTGGCCTATCGTATGAAGGCCTGCGTTCCGCAACTAAACCAAAACGGGTATCTGCGGCTCAAAAACGCCCGTCATCCGCTTCTTAACAAAAAAACAGTGGTGCCGGTCACGGTGGAACTTGGCGGAGAGTATACTTCGTTGGTTATTACCGGCCCGAATACCGGCGGTAAGACCGTGACGCTCAAAACGGTCGGACTGTTGTCTATGATGGCCATGAGCGGTTTGATGATTCCTGTGGATGACGGTAGCAGTGTGCCGATTTTTGATCACATTTTAATTGACATAGGCGACGAACAAAGTATTGAACAGTCACTCTCTACCTTTTCCTCGCATATGGTAAACATCATTTCGATTTTAGACGCTGCCACCGATCGTTCGCTTGTCTTGGTGGATGAATTAGGCGGCGGTACCGATCCGGTCGAAGGTGCGGCCTTGGCGCAGAGCATCTTGGAAACCTTTCATCAACGGGGTGTGCGTTGTGTGGCTACCACTCATTATGCACAATTGAAAAGTTATGCTCTTGACACGCCCGGTGTGCAAAATGCCAGTTGTGAATTTGACCGAGAAACCCTGCGCCCAACCTATCGGTTGTTAGTTGGTGTGCCGGGACGTAGTAACGCTTTTGCCATAGCCAAGGCGCTTGGAATGCCTCAAACTGTCATTGATGACGCTTCGGCACTGCTCACCGATGAGGATCAACGCTTTGAACGTGTGGTTGCGGTATTGGAACAGACAAGACAGCAAGCCGAACAGGAGCGCCTGCAGGTTGCCGAACTACGACAACAACTTACGGCCGATAAGGAAAAATTAGATCATCGCCTGGATATTATGCGGCAAAAGGAAGAAGCTGTTATCAAAAAGGCCGAGGAACGGGCAAGTCTGTTGGTGGAGAATGCCCGTAATCAATCCGACATTCTGTTGAATCAATTGGAGACCGTCAAGAAGCAATTGACGGCCGAAAAAGCCGGAGAAATAGTTGCCAAGGCTCGTGCCGCCGCCAAGGCCGGTATTCGCTCGTTGGAAAAATTGACAGACCCAGTCAATCAGCAGAGCAATGAAGATTATACTTTGCCCCGTCCGTTGCAAGTAGGGGATAAGGTCATGGTTGTATCTTTGCAACAGTCGGCCGTTGTTTTGTCCATTTCCGGCGATTCTGTCAAGGTATCGGTTGGCAGTATGCAGGTTATGGTATCGCAGAAGGATTTGCGGTTATGCGAACCAACGTCGGTCAGAAGTAACACAAGAACCGTTAAGAATCGTCCTGTTCAGAATAGTGTTAATACCCGTTTCGCCAGCATGGAGCTGGATATTCGGGGCATGAATGTTGAAGAAGGACTCATGGAATTAGACCGTTATTTGGATCAAGCGGTTATGTCAGGTATGACAGGACTGGCTGTGATTCACGGAAAAGGAACCGGTGTGCTTCGTGCTGCCGTACAGAGCCATTTACGCCGCCATCCGGCTGTGAGAAGCTACCGGCTGGGCACCTTCGGTGAAGGTGAAAGCGGCGTGACCATTGTTGAACTGAAATAACCGGTTTGACAGATAAGCTTTTGTTTTGATGATTCCTATGTCAACAAAAAATCGACGGCCGTTCGGCCGTCGATTTTTACCACTATTTTTAGGAATTGGATGTTTAATCGGTGCTTCTCTATCTAAAAAGGATATAAGATGTTCATACACCTCTTTATGATAGAAAGTTACCTTCACCGAATTTGGCTTAAAAGAAATCGTTCAGTCGGGCCGATTGCGGCTTTTTGCGTAAACGGCCTGCGTTGACGGTTAAGACGCTTTTTTGTACAAAGAAATCGGTCTGCCAAAGCACGCACGTTTCTGTTTACCGTAATCGTTCAAATGGCGTATCCTCCGTCTTGTCCGACAATCTGACCGGTGATGTAGTCAGCCTGTTCGCTACACAGGAAATAGGCTAAATCGGCGACTTCGGCAGGGGAGCCCATGCGACCGAGCGGAATGCTGTCTACAAACTCGGCCAAGCTGTCGACCGGAATATTGTTGTTCATGGCCGTTTCAATCAAACCAGGTGCAATGCAGTTGACGTTGATGCCACTGGGACCAAGCTCTTTAGCCAAGGCTTTTGTCATGCCAATGAGGCCGGCCTTGGCGGCGGAATAATGCACCTCGCAAGAGCCGCCTGTTACACCCCACATAGATGAAATATTGATGATCTTACCGGCTTTTTGACGAATGAAATGCGGCAAAACGGCACGGGTACAGAGAAAAGCTCCTTTTAAGTGGGTATCAATCATGGCATCCCAGTCGCCCTCGGATATATCACCGAAAACCTTTTGCTGAGCAATGCCGGCATTATTGATCAATGCGTCAATGTGACCAAATCGGTTATAGGCGGCGTCGACCATGCCTTCAACCTGTACGCCGGAACGAATATCGGCTTGATAGGTCATCACCGATAAACCACGATTTACAAGAGAATCCTTTAATAAGCGGGCGGCTGCCGTGGAATTGTGATAATGAAGCAGAACATTCCAGCCTGCCTCAGCAAAACGAATGACCATAGCACTGCCGATGCCACCGGAAGCACCGGTGATAATAACGGATTTGCTCAAAATGCTTCCTCCTTGACGGTTTGCTGAATAGGGTCATATATTGTCGTCAACCGACCGTAAAGAAATGAGAATAGGAAAAGTGGGCACGAATTGATTCGCTACAAAACCGTCTTTACTTATTATAGCATAAAAAAAGTTTTTTGAAAACTCTTTTTTTACAACTACCTGTTGTGCTTCGTTTAACAAATGATACAATATTTATTAGGTTTACATAATCAGTTTACATAATATCTGATTTTTGCTTTTTTCTTATTGACATAGCCGAGTTTATGATGTATATTTGAACTGTACCTTTTCAACGGGTGCGCTTTTTTATCTGTGATTTGGCATATCTTGTCCTGTTGTTTCATACCATGAAACAGGTTAGAGAAAGGACAGG
>JAEDLK010000041.1 GCA_016295355.1 Clostridiaceae bacterium | reverse complement strand
CCGATAAAATCGGCTTATCGAAACGCTTTCCAGCGTTTCGATATTCTATAGTCATGATAAAGGTTATCCGGACTTTCATGCATCTAAATAAATAACAGCAAAGGGAATCTTTCCCTTTGCTGTCGTTTGGATTAAGCATATAGCCACATTACCGATCGTTTTGACGGTTTTGCTCGCTGTCTTTCTTGTTTTGCTCGGACTGCTGATTCTTCTTGTTCTGCTCAAACTGTTCACTCTGCTGATTTTTCTTGTTCTGCTCATTAAAATTCTTTTCGGACACGAAAATCACCCCGCTTTCATTCCTATTATGGACAAAGCAGGATGATTTATTCATATAAAACAAATATAAACGCGCACGGTTGTGAAAAAAACGGGAAAATTGTCACGGCAACAAAGGGATGCCGAATAGACGGCAGGCATTGGTCTTGGTAATGGCCATGACCTCATCGGGTGAGATTTGTTTGATTTCGGCGATTCTTTGCGCTACAAGTGATAAGTAGCCGGATTGATTGGTTTTGCCTCGGAAAGGTTCGGGAGCCATGTAGGGAGCGTCGGTTTCCAACAGTAACGATTCCAGTGGCGCTATACGAACCACATCGGGCAGTTTTTTTGCGTTTTTGAAGGTTAACGCTCCGCCGATGCCTAAATAAAGCCCCAACTTCAGCACTTCTTCGGCCATTTGGGGACTGCCGGAAAAGCAATGCAACACGCCTCTCGGACGCTCCGTCCGCAAAAGGGTCATGGTGTCCTCGTGAGCCTCGCGGTCGTGGATGACCACCGGAAAACCAAGCTCATTGGCCAGCTTTAATTGCTTTGCGAACAGGTCTTTTTGTATGTCGGCATTTTCCTTGCTCCAATAATAATCCAGTCCGATTTCCCCGATGGCTACAACCTTTTTGCATTGTGATAATCGACGGATTGCTTCAACATCCGTGTCATAACCGACCGCCTCCGGGTGAATTCCAACGGCGGCAAACATAAATGGATACTGCTCTGCAAGGGCGATGCCGGCTTTCGAGGAGGCAATATCGCTACCGCAATTCAAAATGGCGGCAACCCCAAAATCCTTTTGTTGCGCCGTCAGCATGGCGTTACGGTTTTCCTCAAACCGCCCATCATCATAATGGGCGTGGCTGTCGAAGATACTGCCGATCGGAGCCGGCGTAAACGACGGCTCCATCAGCGCAACCGGCAACCGGCCGGGAAATCATCGGCAAATAGGACGCGTACGGTGTTTTCATCTACATCTGCCGCTAAAATCATGCCGTTTGACTCCACACCGCACAACGTGGCGGGTTTGAGATTGGAAACCACCACAACCGTATGGCCGATCAGCGTTTCGGGGGTATACCATTTGGCAATGCCTGAGCAGACAATGCGCGGTGTGTTGTTGCCGTCATCCAAGGTCAGCTTGAGGAGCTTTTTGGCTTTTGGAATGGGCTCGCAGGCCGTTATTTTAGCTGTTGTCAATTCCACCTTGGCAAAGTCATCAATGCCGATTTTTGCCACATTCACGGTTCCGACAGCCTCATTTTCTTTTTTAGCCTCTTCCTGTCCGGCTTGGCTTTCGGCCAACAATTCAGCCAACACTTTTTCGGTGTCCAATCGAGCAAAAAGGGGAGAGGGAGCGGATACAGAGTAGGCGGTCACAGCCCCGAAGGACATGGCGGCATCATTTTCACGCAACTGTTCCTTGATTTGAAGGGCACATTTGGGCATTAAGGGAGTCAACATACCACTCAACAGACGAATACATTCAAGAAGGTTATACAAAACCGTCTTTAGATAGGCTTTCTTCTCCTCATCCTTAGCCAAAGCCCAGGGAGCGGTTTCATCAATGTACTTATTGCAACGGCGCGCCAAATCCATCACAGCTTCGCAGGCGTCGGCTAAATGATAGCTGTCCATGCGAGACGTATAGGTTGCCAGGCACTTTTCGGCGGTTGCCAACAAATCACGGTCTTCATCGGTCGCAATAGCGCCTTTTTCAACCTTGCCGTCAAAGTATTTTACAGCCATGGTAATGCTTCGGTTAACCAGGTTGCCCAGTGTGTTGGCCAAGTCGGTGTTATACTTGGCAATAAAGCTCTCGTGGGTGATACTGCCGTCTTGCGCAAAGGGAACCTCGCTTAACAGGTAGTACCGTACGGCATCACTGCCGAATCGGGCAGCCAAATCGTCGGCGTAAATGACATTGCCTTTGGATTTGCTCATCTTGTCCTCGCCGAACAAAACCCACGGATGACCGAGCACCTGCTTGGGAAGCGGTTCACCAAGCGCCATCAGAATAATCGGCCAGTAAATGGTGTGGAACCGCACAATGTCCTTGCCGATGACATGAAGATCGGCCGGCCATAATTTTTGGTATTGGTCGCTGGAGCCGTCGGGATCATAGCCGATACCTGTGATATAGTTGGATAAGGCGTCCAGCCACACATACACCACATGCTTGGGGTCAAAATCCACGGGAATACCCCAACGGAAGGTACTGCGGGATACGCATAAATCGGCCAAACCCGGCTTAATAAAGTTATTCACCATTTCGGCCTTACGAGATTCAGGACGGAAGAAATCCGGATTTTCATCATAGTAGGCCTTTAATCGGTCTGCATATTTGCTTAATTTTAGGAAATAAGCCTCCTCCTTGGCATCAATGACCTCGCGACCGCAATCAGGACATTTGCCGTCTACTAATTGAGAAGTCGTAAAGAAGGATTCACAGGGTACACAATACTTTCCCTCGTACTTTCCTTTATAGATGTCGCCCTGGTCATAGAGTTTTTTGAAAATCTTCTGAACGATCTGTTCATGATCTTGGTCGGTTGTACGAATAAATCGGTCATATTGAGTGTCCAAGCTGTCCCAAACAGCCTTGATTTCGCTCGATATGTTATCAACATACTCTTTGGGAGAAATGCCCTTGGCGGCGGCGCACTCCTCGATCTTTTGCCCGTGTTCATCCGATCCGGTCATCAGATAGACGTCAAAGCCCATCATTTTTTTGTAACGGGCAATGGCGTCGGCCAGCACAATATCATAGGCGTTGCCGATGTGTGGCTTACGCGATGTATAGGCAATGGCGGTGGTGATATAAAACTTTTTCTTTTCCATGAAATATCCTCCTTTGACTGTTATGCGTTGTGTTCGGATGGGAACACTATGCTTAACGGCGCCGTTTTCGAATAAGATTGAGTGTTTGCTCTTCTGCCCCGAGTCCCGACATGATCAGAGCATAAAACAAACCGGTCTGCGTCCAAATCATGGTCATATCAATGGTGGCGTGTAAGACGACACCGGCACTGATCGCCAAAATCAGAGCACTGATATTGCTCTTGCGCAACAGCCTGTCGCAAATGACAACCTGTCGATAGTAAAAGAAGAAGAAGCCGGCCAGTAAAATTGTTCCCACAATTCCGAAGCTTAACAGCGGCTCCAAAATGAAATTATGGGCATGAGCGGTGATGTATTGTCGATCGGGCAGGGTGGCAAAGGTGAAGAAACCCTTGCCGAACAGCGGATGTTCGGGAATGGCATGAATCGCATCCTGCCAAATGAGAACCCGATTGTCGGTGGTGATGTTGGACTCACTTAAACGGGGAAACAAATCGGGCACACAGTATATAAAGACGCATTCAATTACGCAGAGAATCAAAAAGGCACCCAGAAGTTGGTGATTCTTGGTCAGCGACAACAGAACCGAAACACCGATCAACACTTCGGCAAAGGCAAACATACTGCCGGTAAAATACAGGCAAATGCCACACCCGGCAGCCAATAAATAATAAATCGGTTTACTGCCCTTTTTGGTGACCACCTTGTAGGCGCATATAATCACACAGGCGGCCAACAGGGATCCTAAATAATTGCAATTGAGAAACCAAAGAGTACAGCGGTAGTTGCTTTCACCCAAATGCTCCATTTTGGAGACAAAACAGGCCGGAAATACCAAAAAGCACCCGACCAATAACCAGTTGGTCATGGATTCAAACAAAGCGTGGTTCATGGCACTGCGTATATACACGCCGATAAGCGTAATCAGGGCAAAAGCACCCGAATAGAGAAGTCCTTTTTTGTTGCCGTATACAAGAGCGGTTACGGCCGTCAACAGCAAAAAAGCCACTATAAGCCAAAGGCTTTTGTGAAAGATGATCTGCTTTCTGGCACTCGGCAGAAACAAAACGGCGGCGCCTATGACGCACAGCAAAACAGCCGTGGCTTGATAAGGCAGAAAAACGGCACAGACACATAAAAAGGTTAGAACGGAGGCCAACGGGTTGTCAGCCGTTCCGCCGATAAAGGAAATACGGCGTATGGAAACGGATTTCACAGAGGCAAGCCTTCCTTCGTTGTGATAATGCTCAATATGCGAAAATCAGGGACGACTGAACAAATAGGCAATCAGCGAAATAAACAGGGCGATGAGTTGATACCAAATCAAGGAAAATCCGCTGATCATTGGGGCGGCTGTTCCGAAAAAGCGATACAGGAACAAAATGACGCCCAAAATGGCGGTCAACACAGCCATGACAGACAACAGCGCAATGGCTCGTTTGATTCTGATAGAGCAACCGACAATGCCGGCTAATCCCGATAGTTTACGGTGACAAACCGCACCGGTGGATAAATGATCGGCCGGCTCGACGGCATTGGCGTACATATGCACGCCCGAACCGCTCATAATCTTAACAGAATCCTCGTACAAATCAAAATAATCGCAAATCATGTCTTCGCTTAAATTTTGATCGCAGTTATTAATCAATAGAGTAACACCCATGCCGGTGATACGGCGCAGTTCTTTGGCGGTGTCCTGAGGCGGGTCGTAGCGAACGGCCAATCGTGCACAGGCCTTTCCGTCACGAGCCAAATAGACCGGGAAATAGCCGTTCTTCAGGAGTTGCTTGTCCGTTTCTGCATCCGGAACGTCGATTTCGTGTGCCAACATTAAAGCCCGGTTGCCGATAAAGACACGTGTGTCACCGACCCAACCGGTAATGCCCAGTCGCTCTTCATATTTTATGGAATCGGCTACGGGTAATTCAATAGTCGTGTTAGTGTCCATAGCCGATTTGAAAATCGGATACAAAGGACTCTTAATGGTTTTGGTGATGGCGGTGGCAAAGGCCAGGGTTTTTTCCAAATTGTTTTGCGAGAGAATGGTTAGGTCGGAGAGCTTAATGCTGCCCTCGGGGAACAGCTTATCGCAGTCAATCACCAAAGCATTGGCCTCTTCAATTTGCTCAGCCGCTCTGGCACCGGTAATCATGGCATCCTCTTTCCAAAGACGACGGTTGGCCGATTTCAGCGGCAGAGCCTGAATACCGAAGACCATCGGTGGACAAAATAGGGCTGCCAGCGAAGCGGCGGCGGTGATGCCACCCAACAAATTTTGATGATACACCCCGACGGCCATACCGCATAACAGGGAAAAGATCACATCCAAAACGAACCACAAGGCGACTTTGCCGTTCAGTTGTGGCTTGGCCATGGTGTTCTTCATGTAGTTATCCACAAAGGAAACCGGCCGTGCGGCGGCCACAAGGGCTTCTCCCTCTATAGCTCTGTGCGCCATGGCAAATGTGGTAGGCGCATTGTCAATCAAAACGGTTCCGTATTTTTCTTTGCTTCCCACAATCATGCGGAAGTTGTGATAGACGGTTTGCTGATGCCAAAAGCCGTAGAGTCCCCGAATAAAGGCAACCGTTGCATTCAAAAACACCAGGGTGTAGGCGGCTTGCAAGGAAGCCCTGCCAGCAACGGTCATCACCGTAGTGATACCGCACAGCAACAGGCTGAAGGCAAAAAGACAGTCGGCCTTGGCGCGTTTGCCGATCAGTCCCGGCAGAGCCGCAAAAGCGTCCAGTCCGGCCAGCAGCGAGAATACCAGCGAAACGAACAACAACACGGAAGAGCCGGCGTTATACAGCACCAGTGTGGCACGAACTGACGGAAGCAATCCGATAAGAGCCACGAATAAAGCCAAAAAACCGGAAACAAGACCAAAAAAGGCGTTTCTGCGTTTGGTTAACAGTTTTCTTCTGACCGGTTTGACGCTGGCGGTATCGGTGTATTCATAGGGTGGCTCAAAGGTGTCCTCTTGTGTGTTATCAAAGGCAGGAAGCGGTTTGCTTTCTTCTTTCTTTTGGAAAAATTCGGGGGACAGGTTGATTTCACGGCTGACCTCCAGTCCGTCGGGCATGATCGTAACAGGTTTGACGCCGAAAAGCTCTGTCGATTCGTCCGACGGTTCAGGCAGGGGATCGATGTCCGAAATAATGGGCTGACGGTTTTCATGGATTGGTTCAAACACAAGCGTAGAAGCGGCATCAGCCGATTCTTTTTTCGGCTCTTTTTCCTCGAGTCCCAAAATTTTCTCTACACTGTCAAGCGTGTAGCTTGGTCTGGCATTGAAGGAAAAGGTATCGTCGGCGCCGTCCATGATAAACGGCATACAGGTTTGCAGCACACTTTGATCGCCACTTTTGGGATAAGGAATCTCGGCCTCATCCGGTTGAGGGTCGATTTCTTGCGGATACGATCCGTATACCTCGTCAAGGGCCGATAGCTGAATCGGTTCATCGGCTGACGGTGTTTTTTTTGAAAAGAGGAAGCCATCTGACGTTTCATCGTCGGATAAATCGACCATCGGCTCGTCCGTGACGGTGTCGGACACAGACGCAGGATTGGTCTTTGAATCCGGAAACAGCGGTTGTTCTGCCACTGTATCCGATGGGCCCGTCAGGACAAACCGATTGGCTTGCTTTGTGATATCCGTGTCATCGGTCACGGTGTCAAACGGCGTGTAAAACGGGGTCATAAATATATCGTTATCTATGAAATCACCAAACGGCGTTTCCGAATGGTCAGCCGTCGGCTCGGGTTGGTCTTCGGCAAATTCAGTCGGTTGAGAAGGGGAGGACGGGCTTTCCTGAACGGGCTCGGCCGAATGGGCGTCCATCAGTTCTTCATGTCCATCAAAAAAATCGGTTTTTACCGAAAAGAAAGGGGTAAAGCCGGACTCCTGTACGGGCATGTCGGTTGCCTGCGTGGCCGAAACAGTCTGCTTATCGGCTTTGCTGTCAATCATTTTTTGGCGCAGATTTTCCAACGGCGAAATTTCAGAAGTCTCCTGTCTGATCGTTTTGCTTGGGGAAACAATTTCATCTCTTGTTAAAGCATCCGGGGAGGCCATGGATGATCCATGGGTGGCACGGAACAGCGCCTCCTCATGTTGGGCGGCACGAATATCCTCTTCAATTTGCCGTTGTTTCTTTTTTGAAAAAGGACGCAAGATGCGTCGCCTCCTTACTTGGAATTTCTTTTGCGGACCACTTCATACATCAAAACGCCGGCAGCTACAGAGGCGTTGAGCGAATTGATTTGTCCGAACATGGGAAGGCGGACCAACTCGTCACAGCAGGAAGCCACTAACGGGCCGATGCCTTTTCCTTCGTTGCCGATAACCAGGGCGCAGGGCATTGAAAAATCAAAGGTTGTGTAATCCTTGCCGTCCATATCGGCGCCGAAGACCCAAATACCTTCTTTTTTTAATTCCTTGACGGTGTTGGCAATATTGGTGACACGGGCTACCTTCACATATTCCAAAGCGCCGCTGGCGGATTTGGCCACCGTGGCGTTCAGCGAGGCACTGCGACGCTTGGGGATGATGACGCCGTGTACACCGCAACACTCACAGGTTCGTATAATAGCACCCAGATTATGGGGATCTTCAATTTCATCGCAAATCAGCAAAAAAGGCGCCTCACCCTTGTCTTTGGCGGTTTTCAGTAAATCGGCCACCTCGTAATAAGTATGTGAGGCATAAAAGAGCGCCACGCCCTGGTGGTTGGCGTCTGCGCACAAAAAGTCTAACTTTTTGCCAGAGACCTCTTTGATAAGAATACCCTTTTCCCTGCACTTGGCAATGATGGCGGTGACGGTCGAGCCGGTCGCGCCGTGGGCAATCAGAAGTCGGTCAATTTCACGCCCCGAACGAACGGCTTCTAAACAGGGGTTGCGACCGCAAATCAGGTTTTCGTTCGTTTCATATGGCGCTTTTGAAAAAGTGTTTTTACCGGACCAATCGTTTTCCATAAAACGGCAAAATCCTTTCGGTGTATATTTAAGGTATTGTAACAAATTATATTATAGCATACACACGGTTTTTTTGAAAGAGAAAATTTCAAAGTTTCCGATATTTTGTTGATAGAAGAATCGGCTTGTCGAACATAGCCGAAAAGCAAGAAAGGGATGCAAACAATCATGATGATTCAAACACTGAAAGCCTTTGAACTGTTAGACTCCAGAGGAAACCCGACGGTGGGGGTGCATCTGCGGCTAAATGACGGAAGCAGTGGCTTCGCCATGGTGCCGTCGGGAGCTTCCACCGGCAGTCATGAGGCTTTGGAATTGCGGGACGGCGAGGATAATCGCTACAACGGAAAAGGCGTTCTTGAGGCTGTACGACACATTGAGGAAGTGATTTTCCCGGCCGTGAAAGACTGCGCTTTGACCGACATCGGACAACTCGATGACCTTTTGATGAAGCTGGACGGCAGTGAGAACAAGTCGGTGCTGGGGGCTAATGCAATTTTGGGGGTGTCCTTGGCCTTTGCCCGAGCCATGGCAACCCACCACAACCTGCCGTTATATATGTATTTGGGAGGCGTCGGACATCATAAACTGCCCACCCCCATGATGAACATTCTAAACGGCGGTGCCCATGCCGGTAACAACATTGATATACAGGAATTTATGATTGTGCCGGACGGCTTTGAAACATTCTCCGATAAATTGCGGGCCGGCAGTGAAATCAGTCATGCTCTGGGGCGGTTGCTTCGTGAGTACGGCTATGCTACCGGTGTGGGTGACGAGGGCGGTTTTGCACCGGATTTGGCCGATGACGAACAGGCTCTTTCCCTGATTGTCGAGGCAATCAGCCGTGCCGGTTACAGCGATGAGCAGGTGCATATTGCTCTTGATCTGGCAGCCAGTGAATGGGTGACACCGGACGGCTACCGATTGCCTAAACGGGGTCGCACACTCTCATCGGATGAATTGATTGATTGGTACGCCGATTTAATCAATCGCTATCCGATCGTCTCCTTGGAGGACGGCCTCGGGGAAGACGATTTTGCCGGATGGCGGCATCTGACCGAACGACTGGGTGACTCTGTAATGCTTGTCGGCGACGATTTATTTGTCACAAACACCAAACGGTTGTCACAAGGGTATGAGGATGATATGGCGAATGCCATTTTGATTAAGCCCAATCAAATCGGCAGTCTTTCCCAGACCCTGGATGTGATGCGTTTAGCCGGTACTTTAGGCTATCAAACGATCACATCCCACCGTTCGGGAGAAACCGAGGACGCCTTTATCGCCGACTTGGCGGTAGCAACCGATTCGCCCTATATTAAGAGCGGTGCGCCCTGTCGGGGAGAACGGTTGGCCAAGTATAACCGTCTGCTGATTATCGAACGGGAAATCTGACAAAGGATGAAACGGCAACAGAAACAGGGACAGTAAAAACCTCAATTTTTACTGTCCCTGTATATGAAGCAGAATGACATTTTTTATAAAATGGTTTTGAGAAAGGCGGTCAACTCACCGGCTATGCGGCGGTGGCCGATAACGCTCGGATGGGTGTTAGCACCCTGCTCGGCAACATCGTCGTAAATCGAGTGTACCGGGAAATAATAGACGCGGTTATCGGTGGCGTTGATCTCTTTTGTTAATTCAGTCAGCACATCGTCGTAACGGTTACCCATAGCCCCCAGCATAAAGACGATATTAGCCTTCGGATAAGCCGAACGCACTTGATGATACAACGCCATGCCGGCATCGTAGAAATCTTCCTTGGATGTATGCCCGCCGGCATCGTTGGTGCCGCCGTTGATAACCATGATATCGGGTTGCCAGGTGGAAAAATCGTGACGGCTGTCGGGATCGCCTCTGAACAAACGGGGAAAGAAGGTGCCGAAGGTCGTGCCGACGTTGCCCGAGCAGTCATGGACAAAGCCCTGTCCCGACCAACTGATGAGCCGTGTGTCGGCGTTCAGCGCCTCGCCGGTCAGCCACGCATACGAGAGAGAGGCATCCTCTTCGTCGGGCATACGCAAGGGGCGTGTGCCGAGATTGCCGTAACCGCAGGTAATAGAGTCACCTAAAAATTCAATCGATAAATCATAAGAAACGGGGCAGTCAAGCACCGCCGGATTTTCGCCGCTAACGGCAAGCTGGCGTAGGCACACCAGATCGTTGCCGGCCGAGATCCGCAACAGCCGAAGGGTGTGTTCGCCTTCGGTCAGGCTGTCAATGATCATGGGTTCACGTCCGTCGGAAACGGCAAATTTGTGAACGACGCCGTCAAGATCGCCACGCAAGACGGTGGGAGCATCGGGGGGCGTGTCCACCGGTTTGGCGAACAGCACAATGCGACTGCCTCTGAACTTTATCATCAAGCCGGAAGCGCTCCAGGAAAGGCAAAGATAACCATTGTCAAAAACGGTGCGACCGAAAACCGTCAGTTTTTCTTTTTGTTCATACAGATCAGAAAAGAGTTGTGAATACAAACGGTACACTTCCTTTTTTTGATTATAATGGTTATCGATAGTCGAAATAGTGGTTAAACACACGATTTTGACACCAAATCTTCGATTTGGTAGCAAATTTTCAAAGAAAATTTGTCGATACCATTGCCATGAATATAGAGCAAATTCAAAACAGTGCGTATTTGAATGTGCAAAAGCCGATAAAATCGGCTTATCGA
>JAEDLK010000012.1 GCA_016295355.1 Clostridiaceae bacterium | reverse complement strand
CTTTATTATTCTATCACAGCTTCTTTGCTTTGTCAAGAAGTTTTTTTGCTTTTTTTGACACTTTTTTCTTGACACGGGGCAATGGTTTGTGACAGCTTGGTCATTCTACCACGATGGGAGACCTTTGTCAAGTACTTTTTCGATGTTTTTTGACTTCTTTTTTCACATCCGCCATATCTTGTATGCAGCACTTACAATAACCACAATTCTCAATTGTTTGACTGTTTATCAGCCCATACTGATTCAACGCTTTGCCGTGCTAACCGTCGATCGTCTGAGGTCTCCCATCAAAAGCAAGAGACATCCCCAACAAAGACACACCCGTATTTTATTAAGAATAGTGAACAGATCAAAAAGTCATATACCGCTTACGGACTGACTTGATCTATCCAAAACCGGTCACATCCATGTCCTTTTCATAATAGAATCCTCCGTTTGCCTTTTACCTTGACCGGATGGTCGCCGGTATTGTATCACAAACAGAGGATTAAAATGATCGGTTAACCTTTCAAAGCCCGCAACGATCGCATGATTTTCATCGTTAAAAGCCACCGCCTTACAGGCGATTGGCAATATTGGTAACAATTTGCTGCATTTGATCCATGTTGTCTAACATCAACTCGACCAATCGAAACTGGGTACGACAACGAATGAGGTTATGCTCCGGGTAGGCTGTCTTGAAATAGTGACTGCCCTCCAGATAGTCGGTCAAGAACCGCATACCGCACTCCAGCGTCATGACGACCGCACCGGTTGCCAACGATAAAATCTCATCCGTGGACAAATCGGCGCCGCATCCTTGCAAAAAGCCCTCGGCAAATCCGGTGTACAAATCCAGGTCAAAATCGACCTTGGATAAATCCTTTTCATCCTCGGCGGCATGTGTAGCGCCGAAACGAATGCTGTCGCCGAAGTCATAAGCCGCCAAGCCGGGCATGACCGTGTCCAGATCAATAACCACCAACGGTTCACCTGTCTTACTGTCCAGCATACAGTTATTGATTTTGGTATCGTTATGGGTGACGCGCAACGGCAGACGACCCTCGGCCAACTGATCGGTCAATGCATGACAAAGATCAGCGTGACGTTTGACAAAGTCAATTTCCGGCTGTGCCGTGTGAGCCAGACCGACAGTATCGGCTTGAACCGCTTTACGGAAATTCTCGTAGCGATTGGGGGTGTTGTGGAAATTCGGAATGGTTTCGGTCAGCTCATCGGCCGGATAATCTGCCAACAACTTTTGGAAAGTGCCGAAAGCCAAACCGGCAGAACGGAACTCCTTGGTTGTTTGGGCCGTTTGAAGCGTGATGGAATCCTTTATATATAGATAAACACGCCAATAATTGTTGCCTTCCTGTACATACGGCTTACCGTCAGCCGTGAGAACAATGGTAAGCGACTGGCGATCGGGATCACCACCCATCTCGCTGACCTTTTTATGGATGTGTTCGGTTACACCCATCACATTTTTCATTAATCCGTCAATATCGGCAAAAACACCGTGGTTCATGCGCTGCAACACATAGACCGTATTCGAATCAGTCACAATGCGAAATGTATCATTGATATGCCCCTCGCCGAACGCTTCAATCGACACAGGCGTACCCTTTAATTGAAACAGCCGACAAATTTTATCCACTTGTTCCATAAATGAAATCCTCCTATTCGGGCTACTTACCCTATTGCACCGAAAACAGCGGTGTATTTTCTAAATCAAAACACAACAAAAAGCCGTAGCGGGAAAACTACTACGGCTTATGTATCAATTGTTCATAACAAAGCGAAGCTCCGTCCGCAGCAATCAGTCGAACAGATCTTTCAAACCGGGCTGGCTGATGGAATTGGTAATGTCATCCAAACCAGTCAGAATATCATTTGTCGCATCCTCAACACTCAAAGAAACGAAACTTAATTCGGGACTTGTATAAGCCTTTTTCATTGAGGCCACCTCCAAAAAAAGATACTGTCAATATTTCGATTATATTCTAACACACTATTTTTGAAAAATCAATAGTTTTTTTTGTTTTTTTTATATATTTTTTTGATCGTATGACAAAAATGCGAAAGCAATCGACTTGAGAGTACCTTAATACCGGTTTTTGCTCGCCTTATTCCTGCGCCGCAATGAACTCTTCCATGAGTTCATTAGCCTTATTGACAGCGGTGTCGACCGAATTGCTGACAGAAGTCAACTTAACAGCGAGCTGAGAAGGAGATGTCCAAACAACCTCGCCCATCAGGCCGGCGGTCAGAGAGGTTGCGTCCGGGAAAGCGCACAGACGAACACCTCGGCTGAAATTGGCCAACTTGCCGGCTGCATTCTCGTGCAGACGAACCGCCAAATCCATTGCCTCTTGACTCTTATACGCCTCAACATTCATTTGACCGTCACGGGCAGCATTCAGACTGTACCGCAAGTAATAACCGGCACCAATGGGATTTTTAGAGCCGATACAAATACCGTTAGCACCGACAGCCTGTGTATATGCATAGTCGGGATCGGTTGCTTTGAGCTTGGGAAGCACGGTGAAGTCCAAATCATCCGGGTCCATGCTATAGAACCAACCGGGCTTAGAACGCAACCCGAAAGCACCACAGATCTGAATAGCGCCGGTGCCGTTTTCCAGATTACTATGAGAGCCCTCCAGCATCAGCTCACACAAGCCTTCACTTTGGGCGTTCAATAACCATTTCAAGCCCTCCAGCATTTGGGGCGTGCCAGTACCGTTAGCAAAGCGATCGGTTTCACGATCGTAAATAACCTCTTGTGCACCGAAGGCCGCCAAAATAGCCTTGACATCGATCACGGTGCCGGCACGCTGATAGCCGCAAGATGCTTTTATCTGTCCCATCAGCTGACGGAAGGAATCCAAGTTCCAGTTGTCTTCCTCCACCAAATCCTTCGGCGTTTTCAGACCGTTTTCTTCCAAGGTGGTTTTATTGAAGTAGGTGCATG
Source organism: Clostridiaceae bacterium (assembly GCA_016295355.1). Taxonomy (GTDB): domain Bacteria; phylum Bacillota; class Clostridia; order Oscillospirales; family Acutalibacteraceae; genus SIG607. The sequence goes on along the minus strand of JAEDLK010000012.1, from coordinate 41,681 downwards.
CGCCGGCTCTGCCGGTACTGCCCCTGGTGCCGGCAACCAAATAGCAATACTTGCCGACGGTATACAAATCAACTATGTCCTGATCCCAAAACGGGTCATGTACATCAATGCCGGTCTTTTCAACTGTGAGCGGCATCAACAGATTCAGCGTACGAGGGAAATCGCTGTTTTCCATGATGACATCCGGTGCCTGATCGGCCGCAATTAAACCGGCAATCTTCACCACATAATCACTCTGCGGCACATGGACAGGCTCAAAAATCATGCCGGTTAAGTTTGTAAACTCAGGATCACCGTCACGAGAGCTACTCCAAGTGGCATACTTAACGGTAGTGCCCTTTAATTCGGACGGAATATCCAAAAAATATTCCTCTTCGGCATCCATGTTAATATTCGTCGCTGCACCGGATTGGCTTGGATTCTTTTTACCGCAACCGGCCATTCCGATCACACCGAGAAGCATGATGAAGACAGCTAAATAGGAGAAAATTCTTCTTGTCATCTGTTTCACTCCTTATAAAGTCGGCGTTTACGGTAACAACACCGCTGTGACACGGCACATTACCAGCTTCAATAAGAGATAACGCCGGACCGCAACACACGGTCCGGCGTAATTTTACACGAATGACTACTGGTTGGCAATTACGCCCTGAATCAACTCATTAGCCTTCTTAACACCTGCGTCAACATTGTTGCTGGCGGCAGCCAGGTTAACAGACAACTGAGAAGCCGAGCCCCAAACGACGCTACCCAACAAACCGGAGGTCAATCCGCCGGAATCGGGGTTAGCAGTCATACGAACACCGCGCTGGAAGTTCGCAACGTTCGGGTTGCCCTTAGCACGCAACTCATTGTAAAGAGTTCTGGCTTCTTCGGTCTTGAAGATCTTATCAACATCATAATGATCTTCGTTTAAGAAGTAACGCAGGAAGTAAGCAGCACCCTTCGGGTTGCGGGAACCACGGCAGATACCGTATGCACGAGTAGAATAGGTGAACGGATAATCCTCATCGTCGGCATTGATCTTCGGCAGATAGGTGTAGCCGAGGTCATCCAAGTCCATGGCATAGAACCAACCGGGCTTGTTACGCAAACCGTAAGCGCCTGCCGTCTGAATAGCACCGGTGCCGTTTTCAATATTAGGATGGCTACCTTCCAACATCATTTCAGCCAAGCCCTCGGATGCGGCCTTAGCTAACCACTGCAAACCGGTTAACATCTGGGGAGAGCCGGTTCCGTTGCTGAACTGGTCGGTTTCCGCATTGAAGACAACTTCCTGTGCGCCGTAAGTAGCCAAGAAATTGGTAACATCAATGACTGTGCCGCTACGAGTGAAACCGCAGGAAGTCTTAATCTGACCCATCAGCTTGTAAAAACTATCAAGGTTCCAGTTGTTTTCATCAACCAAATCCTTCGGAGTCTTTAATCCGTTTTCTTCCAAGATGGTCTTATTGAAGTAGGTGCAGGCACCGGCCATGTTCCAGGAAGAATTGGCGCCATTTACCAAGTAGCAATACTTGCCGATGGTAAAGAGCTTAACAAGGTTCTGATCCCAGAAAGGATCGGTAACGTCCATGCCGGTCTCTTCTTTTGTCAAGGGCATCAAGAGCTCCAAAGTACGGGGGAAGTCGCCGTTTTCAACAACAACATCCGGAGCCTGGTCGGCCGCAATCAGGGAGATCAGCTTGGAAATGTAGTCACCTTGAGGAACACTGACCATTTCGTACTTCATGCCGGTGGTCTGTTCGAAACCGGTGATACAGGTCAAAGTATCGGTGTTCTGATGGTCGATCCAAGTGGCGAATTTTACCGTAGTGCCCTTTAGTTCAGAAGGCATATCCAAGAAAAATTCTTCTTCATCCTGAGATGAAGAACCGCTTGCTGTGCCTTGTCCGCCTGCCGGTGTCTTGTCACCGCATCCGGCAACACTCACGAGCGACAGAACCAAAGCCAAGACAGCCAGAATCGAAAAAATCTTTTTCTTCATAATGGTTCTCCTTTTAATTTGTTATGCAGGTTCTCCTGTATACACTGTTACTATAGCACAAGTTTCACAAATTTGCAAGAAGTTTTTGAAATTTTTTGACGAATTGACAAGCAGATTCTGCAACCCTTGTCAAGCCCCTCAAGCGGCCTCGCCCTGCTTGATTCCCTTAACGGTGAAAGGCTTAATGGCACGCTTATTGACCTTGCGGGTTAAAGAGTCGGCAAATGCCTCAACCTCTTTGTTAAATTCCTCACTTTTCAAATCCCAACGCAAGGTATCCTTCAAATCCTCATAGTAAGAAGCATCGGCATGGGCGTCTATCACCAAAGCTAAAGTGTATTCTTTACCGGCCTCGTCGTGCAAATAGGTCTTGCCGACCGGCACATTTTTTAATTGATCAAAGTAGGAGATACCGTAATCGGGGCTGACAGACGAATCGGCCACCACGCTTACAACATTCTTCAGCTCTTTGGCGGCGTTATCCTGTGTAGCACCGTTAAAGCTGTTAAACACCGTCAGCGGATCCATACCGCTTTCCAACTGGGACTTGGCCGTGTCAACAGCCGCCTTTGCCTCGGCAATTTTTGTTTCTTCTGTCAAGGAGGACAAATCCTTCTTGAACAGCACCACAAAGCGGTAAGACGTATCAAAGGACGTCTTCAGTTCGTCCTCGCTGATCGCCTTCACGCCACCCTCGTCATACAAATAACGGAAATACGCATCGCTATAGGCGTTGCCCATCATCAATTCACGGTAGCTGTTTTCACCAATACCGTTAGCCGCCAGAATTGATTCGTAATAAGAATAATACTGCTTGGCATAGTTTTCGACGCTCTTAACCATGTCATCCTTAACCGTTACGCCGTTTTGCTTGCACAAAAGGCGATAGGCCGCCTGGGTATCCAGTTGTTCAAGCGCACGGTTTTCCACCCATTCAATATACGGCTTGCCGTCAATTTCCTTGGTATAATAGTCAACCGTTTCTGCGGTTTCGTCCTCGGACAAGGTTTCATCGACCTTGGATTTAGCCTCGCTGTCGGCATTAAGCAGCGCCAGCGAATACAAACCCGATGTAAAGGAAACATCGCCGTAATCAACCGCTACCTCGTTGGCCCTATGACAGCCGGCCAAAGAAAGCAACATCAGCACTGCCAGCACAGCGGCTGTCCATTTTTTCATCATGTTCATGAAAATTTCCTCCTGTTGAGTGTTCGGCAAAGCCGTTCGTTTTTTCCTGTCGACTAAAGGCAAAGAGGGGCAACTTAGCCGACGGCTCGGGAAAAAAGATCCCAATATCTTAATAATTATAGTACGAAAACGGTAAAATGTCCATAAAAAATTTGTAAATTGGTGGTGTCGCTCTATTTTTCGCCACCCAAAGCCGCCGTAATCTCCGCCACGGTATCGCTTAAGCGTTGCCCCGGATTCATGCGAACCGTCAAGGTTCCGTCGGTGTGCATTTTTACCCGTTTCCCGAACACCGCTCCCAGCTTCAAAAACAGCCGACTGTCCGGCGTGTGCTGATGCAGTGCCACATCCTTACCCTCTCGAACAATCTCGTAAATGCCGTAGACCGTAGCCCGATTGCGCAACAAAGCGATATCAATCAAGCCCATCACGGTCGCCGGCGGTTCGCCGAAGCGGTCGCACAGCTCATCAATAACATCCGAAGCATCCTCGTCATCGGCAATATCGGCGATGCGTTTATAGATGCCCATGCGGGAGGCCGGATGCTCAATGTAGCTTTCGGGAATATGTGCCGGAATGTTCAAATCTACCTTGCAAATTTCTTCGGTCTGCTCTTCCTTTGTCGGATTCTCGCCGTTTTCCTTTTCGAGCGCTTGACGCAGCAAAGACAGATAGAGATCATAGCCGACGGCCTCCATATTGCCGTGTTGGGCACCGCCTAACACACTGCCGGCTCCTCGAATTTCCAAGTCCCGCATAGCGATGTGAAAACCCGAGCCGAATTGCGTAAACTGGCGAATAGCCTCCAATCGCTTGGCGGCATCCTCGTTAAGCGCCTTGCCGGGTCTAAAGCAGAAGTAAGCATATGCCCGTCTGGCCGAACGGCCGACGCGCCCCCGTAGCTGGTGAAGCTGGGACAAGCCCATTCGGTCGGCGTCCTCGATAATCAGCGTGTTGACATTCGGCACATCTACGCCTGTTTCAATGATGGTGGTGCAAACCAAAACATCAATCTCATGCTCAATTAAGCGTTTCCAAACAGCCGACAGGGCCTCCTCACTCATTTGACCGTGAGCAATCTCAAGACGTGCATCAGGCAGATTGGCCTGTAAACGAGCGGCCGTTTTGCCGATGCTTTGCACCCGATTGTGCAGATAATACACCTGTCCGCCCCGTCTCAATTCCTTACGAATGGCATCGTACAGAATGCCGGACGATTGCTCCATCACATAGGTCTGTACCGGATGGCGCTCGCCGGGCGCCTCCTCAATCACCGACATATCCCTGAGTCCCGTCATGGCCATGTTCAGCGTACGGGGAATCGGCGTGGCCGACAGCGTCAGCACATCCACATTCGGGTACAATTCCTTAAGTCGTTCCTTTTGAGCCACCCCAAAACGTTGTTCCTCGTCAATGATGACCAGTCCGAGATCCTTAAACCGAACATCCCCCGAAATAAGACGGTGGGTACCGATAATCAAATCAACCCGCCCCTTGGCCAAATCCCCGATTATCTTTTTGGTTGCCGCAGGCGATACAAATCTCGACAACAGTTTGACTGTTACCGGTAATTCGCCAATGCGGGAAAGTGCCGTATTGTAATGTTGCCACGCCAAAATGGTGGTGGGTACCAACAGCGCACACTGCTTTCCCTCACAAATACACTTAAACGCCGCTCTCAAGGCTACCTCTGTTTTGCCGAAACCCACATCGCCGCACAGCAACCGATCCATGGGGCACGCCCGTTCCATATCGGCCTTGATTTCCGCAATGCACCGCAGTTGATCCGCCGTTTCCTCATACATAAACCGCCGTTCGAAGTTGTTTTGTAAATCGGTATCCGGACCGAAGGCATAACCCGGTGCCGCCATCCGTTTGGCATATAAAGCGGTCAATTCCTCGGCCATATCCTTGACGGCCTTTCGCACCCGTGTTTTGGTGCGTTGCCACTCGTTGCCACCCAGTTTGTGCAACCGGATGTTTTCCTTATCGGCACCAATATACCGAGAAACCAAATCCAGTTGCGTTACCGGGACATACAGCACATCCTGTCCGGCATAGCGAATTTTGATGTAATCCTTTGTGACGCCGTCGTTGGTCAGACTTTGAATACCGGCGAAAACACCGATGCCGTGCGCAATATGCACCACCAGGTCGCCCGGATTCAGCTCGTCCAAACTCCCGACCGCCATACCGTTTTTTGGTCGGCGCACTTTTTTAGCTGTCCCGGCCGTGCCGGTTCGTCCGGTCACCACCGTCAGACCGATCTCCGACAGTTCAAAGCCGCTTGAAAGCGTCCCAACCGTGACAACCACACCGGTTGTCGGCCAAACAGGCGAAGGTGCGCAGGTGGCCGAAAAGCCCTTATTGCACAAATCTTCCCTTAAAATCCCGGCAGTTTTTTCCTCGCCGGCCAATATCACCACCCGACCGCCCTGCTCGGCGGTATAGGTGATGTCCTCACATAACACAGTCAAATCCCCTGCCCAAGGCGTGGAGCGTTTGACAGAAAAATCGACCGCCTCTCTCATCGGCCATTCATAGCTCGACCGCATAAACTGATCCAAAATCACGGCGTTCTTGAGCACCCCGATGAGCTGTGTTCGATCTAAATAATACCGGCAACCGTCGGCCGATAACAGCCCGTTTTCCAACAGGGAAACGGTGTCCTCTTGAAATTGTCGGGTGAGATTATCGAAGCGATCAAAGACATTGGCGCTGTCACTGACAAGCCATAAGACGTCGGGCAGGTAATCGGCAACACTGCAAAACTGAGGATACAAATACGGCATGTACCGATCAGCCGGAATGGATCCACCGTTCCTTAAGGTCTGCCAATCAGCTTCAAGCACCGCCCGGCGCCGTTCGTTCTTCTCTGTTTTCAGCAGTCGCTCCAGCACACAGAGCAAAGCATTGCCCTCACAAAGACACTCTCCTGCCGGACTGAGCTGTACGCTTTGAAGCGACTCGGTTCGCCGTTGTGTTTCCAGGTCAAAGCAGGCGATTGAATCAACCTCGTCACCCCAAAATTCCACACGGAAAGGCTCTTTGTGATCGGTAGCAAAGAAATCGACAATACCGCCCCTTGCCGCAAACTGACCGGCACCCTCAACCTGACCGCATCGGCTGTAGCCACAGCAGAGCAACTGCTCGCACAAGCGTTGCGGGGAAAGCGTCATGCCCTGTGTGACGGTCAGGCGTTGCCCGCAAAGCACATCAGGCGGCAAAGTCCTGGAGCAAAGTGCCTCTAAGGACATCAGAACAACCTCAAATGCCCCGTCGACCAAGGCCGACAGGGTGTCTATTCGTTTATACTCATATTCTCTGGATTCGGCCAAAGCACCGCTCAAGGCAAAATCCCGACAAGGGAACAGCTTCGTGCAAATTCCCAAGGCTTCCAAATCAGCCTGCATCGACACCGCCTCAGACTCCTGCGCAGTAACAATGGCGATTTTGAAGCCGGTTTGACGGTACAACGCCCCGGCCAACACCGACTTGTGCACCGCCGATAACGAAGTGCCGACCACCGGTGTGGCTGAGTTTTCGACCGCTGCGCAAAGTCGCTTAAAAGCGGTCTGCTCGGCAAAAGCATCACATAAGAAGGACAGCGACTGTTTCATCTGTTGTACCTATTCATGGCATCCGCACACCCGTGCAAAATGATTTCATCCACAGCCTTAACAGCCCGTTCCATTGCCTCTTCAAGTTCCGGCAACTGCTCTTTCGGAACCTTGCCCAACACCCAATCAGCCAAATCGTAATCGGGATGCGGTTTTTCACCGACCCCTAACCGCACCCGTGCAAAGGTTTCGCCCGGGAGCTTGGCTATGATGTCTTTCAGTCCGTTATGTCCACCGGCACTGCCTTTGGGTCGAATCCGCAATTTTCCGACCGGCAAGGACACATCGTCAGACAGCACAATCACCTGTTCCGGGGGCACTCGATAAAAGCGGGCAAACGCCCCGACCGCATCCCCCGAAAGGTTCATATAGGTCTGCGGTTTAATCAAGATAACCTTTTTGGTCCCCACGGTGGTCTGACACCACAAGGCCTGTCGCTTACTCGCCTTAAAGGCGACCCCTTTTTGAGCGGCATAGCGGTCAATGACCATAAATCCGACATTATGACGAGTCCCTTGATAGGCGTCACCCGGATTGCCCAAGCCGACCACCAAGTAGGTCTGTCCGTCATTTTTTTGATGAAATAGCATGTGTTTTTCTTCTCTCTGTGGCAAATGCCACCAGTTTGGTCAAAAGCGGCTCCCCATCCGAAAATGAGGAACCGCCTGTAGGCTCTCTTAACCGTTTTTGGTAACAATCCGGCTACCCATATCTTCAATCTGATAGAGAGAAATATAGTCGATAACCGTTTCGTAATAATCCTCGTACTTACCCGGGTCATAAACTGTACCATAGGTCGGACTGCCCATGCCGACACCGACGATGATGTTGTTGGTCATGCGCTCTTTGTACCAGTCAGGACTGATATACTCGTTGTAAACCACACCGTCAAAGGCGAACTTCACACCGTCCTGCGTCCAGATGAAGGAGTAAATGTGCCAATCGCTGTACAAATCCTCCTCATCGGCATCGGGTTTATAGGATTGCTCATCATTACCGATGGTCAAATCCATGCCGGTCGGCGAGATGTGTCCGGTAGCACCGGCCACACGCGGCGTCCACCAATAGTGAATACAGGAAGCAAAGTAGTTCTTACGGCCGTAGGTTTCAATCAAGTCGTACTCGGTCATACAGTCATGACGCTCACTGTTGATGGGAACACCGTCACCGTTAATCCAGAAGGAGGTGCAGCAAGGCGGCGCACCGACCTTACTCTTAAACTCCAGAATACCGTACTTGTAGGTCATCTTACCGAAGGTGGACAACTCAATGCCGGCAAACTGCAAATTGTTCTCAATATCCTTAGCGTTGGTGGGTTCCATATAAGCCGTACCGCCATAGAAGTAGCCGTTCTCGACACGCATCAAGGAAACTTCACGACCGCTGCGTTTAAGTTTAACAGGTTCCTGTCCGTAACTACGGTAGCCCTTAGTGCCGCCTAAAACGGATTCCTTGTACGGCCAGCCCTGTCCGAAGCCACCGTAGCTGCCCCAAACAGTGGTATCCAATGTATCGCCGTCAAAGTCGTCCCGGAATGTATTGACATACTCAGACGAAACAGGCTGATAACGGCCATTCAACACAAAACCGTTGTCTAACTTAGCACCGCATCCCAGCTCATCCTTACGCTTTAACAGGTTGATAAAGGCGTCCACGCCCGCACGGGTTGCCAAGTCGGTACCGCCGCGAATGATAATCTTGTTGCCTTTCATGGCGATAATGTAGCGATCATCAGCCGGCTTGGTCACCAAGGCCGTGCTGTCACGGTTTGTGTCGCCGATCAAAATTTCATAGGGGCGTTCATAGGACTTCTCAGTCACCTGCTCCATGGTCACGCCCTTTTCAGCAGCGTAATCAATTAACTCGGCAACCTTTTCGCCGTATACATAGGACATGGTCTTGGGACGCACAATGGTATAGCGATTCCAGTTCTTGCCGGCGAAAGTATGAACATCCACATCTGTCAGCTCGGCAACCACGCTCTTAACCTCTCTAACATCGGTCTTGTTGGCGCTGGAATAGAATGTATACACAGTTCCGTCAACCGCTTGAGCCTTCAAATAGCCTCTGGCCGCCGTATCGCGGACATCGTTCATGGTAAAGCCATTGACCGAAACGCTGTAGATAAACAGTTCCCGATCTGCATCGTAATCCCAAACCGAACCGAAGTTGTAATCAATACCAAAGGCCTTGTAATACTTTTCACCGGCCTTTTGCAGAGTGGGAGCCTCAACCATGACACCGTCGGCGGTCACAATACCGCTCTGACTGTTCACGGCGTTCTTAAAGACAACGCCACGCTCTATGAGTGTCAAGGGTTGACCGTCAACCTGTAAATAAACAGCGTTTTCGGCTTGATAACCAAAGTAGAACCGCATGGCCTGTCGGCCGTTCTGTGTGGCGGCCTCATCGGTCAAAACCGATGCTCCGTCCTGCGTGAGAACCGAAACTTCCTTAATGGCAATATCATCGACCGTCAAGGTGCCGTTTCCGCCGACAACACCGTACAGGAAAGAACCGGAAAAACCATCGGCCTCGGTTGCCTCATCAGCGTTTATGTCGCTGGGAATGGTATAGTTAAAGGCCGTTGTGATATACAGGGTAGCATCATGCCAATTTCCGTCAGCCTTGTCGGCCGCAACGGTCAGCAGATTGCCCTCATCGGTGTAATCCACGGCGTTCAAGGCGCTGTCCCGACGGTCAGCGGTACGCAAACCGATGGTCATACCGGGGGCTGTTGCCTTATAACGCACTTTAATCTGATAGGTGGTGTTATTCTCTACTTGACCCAGCTTAAAGGCCGATTGACTGCCGGTCCCCTGATAGGTCAGCGAACCGTCCGACACTTCAAGTCCGTTACCAAATACGGATTCGCTATCATCGGCATACACATAAGCGGAGAAATCCTCTTTATTCTTTGTCCAGCCGGAATACACAAAGTTCATGCCGGCCGTGACTGTTAGGCTTGTAAAAGCGGTTGTCTTCTCCTCGTCTTTGTACCAGCCGTTGAAGGAGGCAAAGTGCGCCTTCGGGGTGCCGTCAGGCAAACCGACGGCGGTTCCCACCGAAGCAACCTTGTAGTCAAAGGCCGTGTTGTTTTCGCCCAAATAGGCCACAACACCGTGACCGTTATCCACCGATGTGATCTTCATATCGTCAATCAAAATCTCGGTGTCGCCCTCCACCACCGGATTAAAGGTCATGAACAAGCCGTCCGAGGAGGTTTCGGCAAAGTTGGTTGTTAAATAAACGGTTGCATCATGCCAGCCGGTGCCGATTTCACTCGGATAAAGCGTATAAGTCGCCTCGTCGTAGTCGGTGATCATGCTCCAACGGGTGTCCCGATAAGCTGTTAAGAACTTCAACTGAACCTCGTCCTGTGCGTTGTCTACACGATACTTAAAGTTGACCGAATAGGTGGTTTTGTCGTACACAACGGCCAGGGAAACGGCATTACGGACATCTGCAAAGTAGTTGGGTGCCGCATGGTAGGTGTATTTCAATGCTTTTGTGCCGGAATAGGCATCGCTGACCTTCTCCACCGTGCAATCCTCGCCCTGTTCGTAGCGTCCCTTGGGTGTTTTGAAGGATTCAAAGTCAATCAGCTTGTTTTCCCAACGGCCGTAAGCCTTAGCGATCTTATCGCTGCCGTACTTGCCGGTGTGGGAGACCGATAAAAACTCATCCGCATACCAGCCAACGAAGTCATACTGCTTGTCAGACGGCATATCGGGGAAATCAATTGGCTGACCGGTGTATCCAATCCGCTCAAAAATGGCGTTGTTCAGCCGGTCATAGATCCGCACATAGGACATACCGTCATCCACACGGGTCAGCTTTACGCTGTTCACGGTCATCGCACGCGTGTTGCTGCCCTTGGAGGTCACTTCTATGTAGGCATTCTTGCCGTTGAGCGTACCGGTGGTGAATTCGGCATAATACTTAGCAAGCGATTTATTGTACGGCAGTGTGAAAGCGGCCACCGTGGAGGTAGAGGTGTCAATGTTGTCGGCCGCGGCCGTTTTAATTGTGATGGTAGCATCGGTATCAGCAAAATCGCAGGCGAGGCTGTACTCAATGGTTAGCGCATAGGTCTTGTTAGACTCCAACGGAATGTTGCCCTTGGAATCCAATAACGGGAAGTAAGCACGGACATTGCCGGTTGGAGCGACCGACAAGTCAACCGACATAACATTTTTACTCAATTCACCCGGCGAAGTAATGGTACACGTCGAGCTCATATTTTTTGTGGTCAGCGTTACACCGCTCTTATGATAGTCCGAAAAATCGGCAATGCGGCAATTGAGCGAGTTTACCCAGCCGGCATACAGATTGTCATGGCAGTTTTCCTCTGTGTAAACCGTATCGGTAAACTTAACGGTGCACTGTTCATCGGTGTACCAGCCGTCAAAGGTATAGCCGTCACGGACAGGGGTATCCAAGACAATGGGGTCGCCGATGATTACCGGGTACACTTTGGTCACACCGGTGCCGTCGTTGTTATGCGTGACAACGCTGGGCAGCTCTTGTATGAAAACATCATCGACAAGAATGTCGGTGCCGGTGTAGCAGTTGGCAAACAGCGCAAAGTGATCACTCTCGCTTGCAAAGGTCTGCGGTGTGGAAAAGGTGAAATCTTCGGTGTACCAAACCCCGACCTGACGGGTTTCGGGAACATCCGGTTCACTGTAATAGATAAACGTGTTTCCCTCGTCAATGCTGGCCAAGGTTTTTACAACGGTATCCAGCGAGCCCATGCCGTAACCGCTGGCGGTATAAGATGACACGTTAGCGCCGTAACCGATTTTCAACGTAGAACGAGCCGTGTCGGCCGGCAGGGTGTTGCCGCCGGAGGTATAGCGTTTGATGGCGGACTGAACTCTGTAACGCAGGGTCACATGGTATGAAGTCGAGGGCTTCAGTCGGGCAAAACCATCCGCATCATGCACACGGAAGGTACCGCCGGTCGGATAAGATGCACGGTCCGCCTTGTTTGAACGCAGAACGGCATTATCGTTCACCGTATACTGCGAGAAAGACCATCCACAGACCCGCATTTCCTTTAATGTGGGCAACAGCTCCTGATATTGAGAACTGCTGAAGGTGGTGCCGTCAATCAGACAATTGGAGTTGTAATAGGTGCCGGTGCCATCCTCAAAGGTGTAGGTGTGACCTTCGGTTAAATCCGCATAGGGTGCCGCACCCAAAACCGTCATACCGGTGGGAATGTAAACCAGTGCGACCAGCATGATCGCAGACAGCAACAACCCCATCAGTCGTATACCCTTTCTGTTCAGTGTCATCAATGATTTCAAAGCAAATCCATCCTTTTTTCTCTGACAGAGCAGCCGGAGATTATTATACAAAATTATCATAACAGATTAAGGAAAGAAATTCAAGAATTTTCTCAAAAGACGGGGCAAATTCTTCGTAATTTTGTGACAGTTGCCTTGTAAACAAGGTTTATGCCATCATTTGCATGTTCTTCCAAACGGTCTTTGTCACGCACAGCCACGCAAGGACGTGCCGTAAACACCGCCAACGGCAAATCATGCTCCTTGATTGGCATCATGAAGGGCCACCCTTAAGCGCATAGTGAAATCCTGTGTGCTTGACAAAGAGGCAGCATTGTGATCGCCCTATACAAGGTTTTATCGGGCGTGTGTCGGTATACGAAAACGGGGCACCCGAATGGGTGCCCCGCACGATAGGAGTATAAATGATGATTAGACAGTCGGATGAGTGCTGGCCACTTCCGCCACCGTCATGTTAATGGCATCACCATACAGGGTGAAGGTGTTGCCCGAATCGTCGGTGAAGGTCACATAACCTCTGACCAGCAAACGCTTGGAGTTGTTGAACACCTTATTGCCCTCCACGGTATCCGGTGCGAAGCCGGTCACATAGGCGGAGAAGGTGATGTTCTGTACACCGTCAACGGCGGTGTCTTCAACGGTCCAGCACTTGCTGAAGTCGCTGGTGGAAGTCTTCAAAATCTTATCATTAGCAGCCGCACCGGTCAAGGTGGTCAAGCCATCCTCGAAGCCGTTTTCATCGGTGATCTTGTCGCCGTTACGATACAGGAAGCCACGCTCAACCACGGTGTACGCCTTGCCGTCAACAACGATGTTGGCGCCGTCAGCGGTGGTGTTGTAGCTATAGTAGTAACGCAGAGCCTGTGTCACGGTTTGATCATTGGTATCCAAACGGGATACGCCGGCATTCTTGACAAGGTCGCTACCGTCATTGGCGGTTAAAGCGGTCAACTCGAAGTCTGCCAACTGGCCGTTACCGAAGCCATTGCCGCCGTCCATAATGTAGACATACAAGGCATCGCCCTGGCTGACGCCGGCATTCACGTCCTTTGTCTTCTTAGTGGTGAAGAAAATCTTATGATTTTCAAAGACGCCCGTTTTGTTGCCAGCCTTGTTGTGGGTGGTCGCCGGGAGAGTATACACAGCAACGTTCTCACCTTCGACAAAGCTACGGTTGCTGGTCATATCATCGGCATCCGCCGTGAAGACGCCCATTGTCAGGCCCGTCGCTCCGGAAGCCCTCCAGTTGTAGGACAACTGATAGCTTTGATCATCCAATACGCTGTCGGCAACCTTAAAGACCTTAACAGAGGTCGTGCCGAAGACGTCATCAGCAGCGGTTTCGGGAACGATTTCCTCAAGGGTCAAGGAGACATAGGTCATGTCGTTTTCAGCCTTGATATTATCGGAAATCATCACTGTGGGAACCAAGCCATTTGTCCTCATGTCCTCCAAAGAACCAGTCGTCAAGGTGTTGTAAACGGTCACCTCTTCGCCACCGGTCGGAGCCAAGGTCATATAAATATCGTCCCAAGCAGTACAGTCATCGTTGAAGTATGTACCTCGGTCATAGGTACCCTCCTGCAAGCCTCTGGGGGCTTTGCCGGCCGGGGTCTGGCCGCCGCCGGCGATGGACTTAACACCATCGAAATACTCAACCCAAGTTTCCGATTTAGTGCCGCGGTTCCCGTAAAAACCGGCGCTGACAATGACACGGTGGGTCGTTTCTGTACCGGCCGTCTTGTAGGTCAAAGCCACTCGATAAGCGGTGTTGGGCTTTACCATCATGGGTTCGCCGTCATCGCCAAAGGCCATGAACAAACCGGTGTTCATACCAGCACGGATGACCGGGTCATCTACCGTTTTGTCACTGCCGCCGTACTTAAAGTTCCAACCGACGGTGTTCATCATATCATAGACAACACCGTCTACCATGCTGTAAACATAAGCTAACTTGTAATAGGTATAGGGAGAACCGCCATACCATGCCTGTTGTTTCAGGTAGCGGTCATACTTCGTGAAGTGAGAGGTCATATTAGAAGCATAGGGCTGCATTTTTGCATACAGGGTTACATCGGTTGTGCCAACGTTAAAGGTGGTGTTCACCGGGTAACCGGTGCAGGTCGGGTCGGTGTACCAACCGTCGAAGTAAGCGGTTTCGGTGTTATCAACAATTCGATCCAAGGTAACCTGGCTATTGGGGGTTACATTGACAATCGGCTCGCCGAAAGCTTCGCTGTTGTACACGAAGTTGACAGAGGGCTTTGCCAGCATGCGGCCGTAAACCTTGGTGTTTTCAGCAACAGTCACCTCGGTAACCTTAGTGGTGTATTCCGGATCGCTGTACCAACCGTCAAAGACCTTATCCTCGGTATCGGCCGGGGTGTAAGCCAAGGTATAGGCGGAGCCGATCTTCAAGGCCTCAACCTTTTCGTCGGCTACTGAAGCGCCGTCGAGAATGTAATCAACAGAGCCGCTGATCTGCTCAACCACAATGCTGCTGTACTGGAAGGTAGAGCTGGCCGGGGTATAGTCATTTAAGAAGATAGCCTGCATGTAGTTATTGGTCTGATAGTACTCCAAAGACGGAGCTGTGAAGTAGGCAACCTGCTCAACATATTCTTCCGTCGGGGGCGCTACGACACTTTCGGACCTCTGTGTCGGCCAATTATTGTCCATGTTGCCGGGGTGATTGCCGCCGAAGCCGCCACCGGTAATAACCGCCGCGCGATCCAAATATTGGGCAAAGTCACCGGTGCGTGCCAAACCGGTGGACGGGGCAGCCGTACCGAATCTTATGGAAGCATTGGCAGTGGTGTTGGTTAATCGATAGGAATACGTAACCTTATAATCGGCACCGGGCTGCGCCATCAAGGGGCCGTTTTCATTGTACAGCATCATGACGCCATCGGAATTCCATGTTTCGGGCGCGTGCATGTTGGTGCCGTCCAATTCACCGTTTGACGTGTCGCCGTCAATCAGCTCCAAAGCAGGCGTTGATTTGAAAATCCAACCGGCCGGGCAGATAAAGTCACCCATGGTGCCATCGGCCTTCATGCCCCAGTAATGAACCTGATAGGAATAGTTGTGGGCGCCGTTGTTGTACCAAGCGTTACGCTCGGTGGTATGATCGAACTTTGAGAAGTCGACCGTCATGACCTTTTGGTAAGGCAACATCTTTGCATACAGCTTATTAGCACCGGCGCTCAAAACAAAGTTAGAATGAACAGCCTCGCCGGTCAGCTCGGCATTGTCGTACCAACCGTAGAAATACGCTTTATCGGTATTGGGAGCCACGGTGTTGATGGCGTAGTCGGCACCGGCCTTAAGATCCTCCACGGTGGACAAGACGGTATCGCCAACCATGAATTCCACACTGGCAGCGACATAAGTCTCGCCGTAGAAGGCGGCTGCGGTTGCAGCATTTTCGGCCGTTACCGGAGTGGTCAAAGTCTCATCGATATACCAGCCGGTGAAGGCTTTGCCCGCCTCTGTTTGAGGAACATAGGTCAAGATATCAGCCACTTGTTCAGCATCATAGGCCGTAACGAGCTGGCCGTTAAGATACACCGGAACAGCATCGGTCTGCATGATTTCGACAGAAGCGATGTCGTAAACATGACTATAGGTCACATCGTCTACGGTGAAGGTGGTACCGGAGAGCATCATACCGAAATAGTTGTTCACAGAATAGAGCAGTTGTTCGCTGGTGGCGCTGGATATATACGGTGTTGTAAAGGCTTTATCCGAGTAAGCGGCAAACTGATAGCTCACATTGCCGAGTGCGTCGGTGATAACGGTCATATCGTTAGCACCGTTTGCCGGCACCTTTAAATAATAGGTCTTTTTTAGGTGCTTGGCTGTATCAGCCGTGTTGCCGTAATACCCTTGGCCCCATTCGCCGCCGTTGTTCCAGGTAAAGCCGTTAGTGGCAAGGATAACGTTTTTGGCATTGGCATACGGATCTTGAATACCGTCAATGGTGGTGGCACCAAAAGTACCTTTGTAGTAGGGTTTACTGGTGTTACTGTACGAGACAGACCACGCGGAAGCCGGGTTCTTCATGGTGGCGGCCATGACATAGGCCTGGGAATAGTTATGAACCGTTTCCTGATAAGCGTCCACCGTAACCTTATAGGTCTTGCCCGGCTTGGTTTCAAACGGGCGACCGTCGGCGGTTAAGAGAACAAAGTTATCCAATGCCTTGCTCGTTTCAATCCGCATAACCGGGATATCCTCTGCGCCGCTCTTCGGCAAAGAGGCATAGGTTACAGTGGTGCCTCCCTGACCGGTATAATCGGTGTAGTGAGCCATCGGATAGAAAGAACGGCCGTTATAGGTGACCGACTGATCTATGACAGCGTTATAATCATACCGATCTCCACCTTCGCCGAAGGTAAACTTATAATAGGTCGTCAGTCTTTCTTTTAAGGCAGCGCCATAGAAAGCGGTAGCACCTGCCACATTCTCGGCGGTGAGCGGCGTGGTTAAGGCTTCGTCCACAAACCAACCGCTGAAGGTTGTGCCGTCCGGAACGGCAGGAGCAAAAGCATTAACCGTGTCGGCGGTGTCGTCGGAAGAGAAAGCGGACACCATTTCGCCGTCAACATAAGCCTTTTTACAATCTGTTTCGTAAATTTCAATAGAAGCGATATCCAATGTGAAGGGGGTCTTTGAGCCATCAGCATTGGCATA
This sequence comes from Clostridiaceae bacterium, assembly GCA_016295355.1. Classification (GTDB taxonomy): domain Bacteria; phylum Bacillota; class Clostridia; order Oscillospirales; family Acutalibacteraceae; genus SIG607. Next base: position 24,876 of record JAEDLK010000012.1, on the reverse strand, counting down.
GTTGCCGCCGAGAATATCAAAGGCTAAAAAGTTCCGGCCTGTATTGCCGCCTGAGAAATTCAGGGTGCAAGCGCCATGCTCATCGTATGTAGCAAAGCCTTCCACATCGCTGTTGCCGGGCATGGTCAAACTGTTAATGGTGAGCATACCGTAGTCGCCCTTTGTCCAGTTTTTCAAGCTGTCATAATTGACGGTGTTGTCGTCAATGATTCCATTAACCGAAGATGCATAACCGGCAGCGTAACCGTACCCGCCATCGCTGATGGCTCTGGACAGAGCCTTTGAGGTGGTGGTGGATACACCGGACGATGAAGAAGACGGCGTAACCTTTGTTGTGCTGTAGCCTGCGTTCAAACACACAAAGTACTGCGAGTTATTATGAGCAACCGTGTTATAAACTTCCGTCTTAATGGTATAGGTTTTGCCGGGTTTGGTTTCAAACGGTATACCGTCGGCGGTCACCGGAACAAAGACCGTTTCACCGGTGGCTTGCACACGCAAAACATTGAACTGCACGCCATCGTTTTGGTTTGTCACGGTCTTATACTCGGCCGTTGCCGTAGCCGTGTCGGACAAGGTCTTCAGCGGATAAAAGCCGCTGTTTTTATAAGTGGCTTCCTGCCCTTGGGTGTAGGTATACCCGTAGGCATTCCCGCCCTCACCAAAGGTAAACTTATAGTAAGCCCCTAAGGTGTTCGGTCCGCTTGCCGGTGTTTCGGTAGCTACGGCCGGAATGGCAATCATCGTAGCCAGCATGCACAAAGCAAGCAGAACGCTTAAGATCTTTTTCATACATATACTCCTCCTATCGTGATAATATCACAAGCATATTGTAGTACAGAAGAAATCAAATGTCAATGGTTTTTTTCATTATTTCTATGCAAATTTGTGAAATTTACAGATATGATTGGCTCCTTTTGCCTTTTTTATGGGCGGCAACGCCCGTTTGAAAGTTCTATTCTTGCAAACCGTCTGAATGTATGGTACAGTAAAGAAAAGGCACGATAGCCGTTAGCTTTTACCTGATTCATCACGGACAGGCAAAACGGACCATCGCCAAAAACAAAGAGGTGCTTTACTTGAATTTATCTAACGAAGCGGTTGTGCGGTCGCTTTTGACCCGTCACGGGTTCTCCTTTAAGAAATCGTTGGGGCAGAATTTTTTGATTGACCCCGATGTTTGCCCCGCTATGGCTGCTGCGGCCGCCGATGACACCACCGGCGTGTTGGAAATCGGCCCGGGCTTCGGCGTCCTGACAAGAGAGTGCGCCAAGGTGGCCAAAAAAGTTGTGGCGGTGGAATTAGACCAACGCCTTTGTCCGGTGCTTAACGAAACCCTTGAGGGACTTGACAACGCCGAGGTCGTTTTCGGAGACGCTTTGACCATGGATTTGGCCGGTTTGATTGCCGACCGCTTTGCCGACTGCGAGAAAGTCGCCGTCTGTGCAAACTTACCTTATTATATAACATCCCCCCTCATCATGAAGTTGCTCGGCGACCGTTTACCGGTGGATAACGTAACCGTCATGGTGCAAAAGGAGGCAGCAGAACGCCTTTGTGCTCCGGTGGGCACCAGGGAGGCCGGTGCTGTGACCGTGGCGGTCGCCTATTACGCCCAACCCCGGCTACTCTTCACCGTGTCTCACGAAGCCTTTATGCCCTCCCCTAAGGTGGACTCGGCTGTGATTCAACTATCGGTACTGCCGCAACCGCCTGTGCAGGTGCGTGACGAGACGGCTTTTTTTGCTATGGTGAAAGGATGCTTTGCCCAACGACGCAAAACCTTGGCCAACACGCTGGCCAACACGCTGGGCTATGATAAGCAAGCGGTTTTTACCGCCCTTGGCGACATGGGCCTTGACCCGTCGGTTCGCAGCGAACGGTTGACCTTGTCGCAGTTGGCAGACTTGTATGCACGGCTATCGTGACTAACGGCTATGAATCATCCTCCCGTCGGCCTCGACGGCCGCCTCCTTTACCGGGGGAGGGGCTGACAAGAGAAAAGATTTTGAGCATGAGAGCCGATGAAAGACAAAACACACCCGACCTTTCGTATTGAAAGACCGGGTGACTTTTTTATGTAAGCAATTCGTAGGATTTATTCTGTATGCTATCCGATTCGGTCAGCTTTTCCGGATAAGGATTTTTGGGATCGAAAATCATGTGTTCTTTGCCGAAAAACTTATAGCGGCGCACCTGACTGCCCATTAACTGGAATCCGTTATGCCGCATGGCATATAAGGCGCCGTCGGTCAGGCAAATCTCAATGACAATGGGTGTGTCATTAAACCGATCCATGCTGCCGCCCTTGAAGGCAGGCACCCAATCGGTGTCATCACCGCTGAATACCGCACAATCCTCATGGGTGAAGCCCTCGACCGGTTGATTGTTCATATCCAATATTTGCACGGTTGCTCTTTGCGCCTTTAGATTGATTTTGAGTTCTCCGCCCTGCCAAAAGCGATGACGGGTGGCCAACCGACCGACCTTGCCCGGCTCGGTTTCAAGCGCCACAAAGCCATCCTTACGCGCCCGATAAATCCGCACTCGGCCGTCGGCACTCTCATCAAAGCACTTGCCATGATCATGCGGGGTGTAGGTGCCATACATCAACAGACTGCCATCGGTGTCCGGAATCATATTGCCAAACCACATACAGCAAGGCTGACCGTGATAATCTTTATAATAGGATTCTCGCAAGCACCGATTCCAATGATGACCGTTATAGGAATAGGCCAACTGGGTCACAATGTTGCCGGGGTTTGATTTGCCGCCGTAAACCTGTCTGTTTTCGACTAACATCTGCACAAAGCCGATATACATCCCCTCATACGCAAAAGCCGGCATACCGTACAGTTCATCCAACGGTGCGTCCAGGCTGTCCTCCTGCAGAACCAGTTCGGCAGGCGTAAAATGTCTGAAATCGTTCGTGTCGGTGAAGACAACGCGGCGGTCGCCCCAGAACGGACGGTGCAAAACGGTGAAACACTTATGATGTTCGTTATAAAAACACCCCGTGCACGGCTCGCAACCGTCATTCCATGCCTCGCCTGCAATTGGCGTCCAGTGCAACAAATCGGCCGACACAAACACCGGCCCTCTGACATAATTGAGTTGAGCACGGAAGCTGGTAAACAACATTTTATACCGCTCTTCCTTAGGGGCGGTTTTATCCTCTACGATGGTGGCAATCTCATCACCCTCCATGCACTCCATGAAAGAGTGACGCGCTACCTTCCCTTCAAACTCAACCGGAACGGTTTCGGGTGTAAAATGCACGCCGTCGTCACTGATGGCCGCAAAAAAGCCCTGCACTCCGCTAAGATTGCGCCCCATATACAGCACACGAACACGGCCGTCATCCAGCCGAAAGCCCATGGAAAAGGGATAATCAATACTAAAGGCGGGGTCATAGTAGTCGCCGACCACTTCGGGCTTGGCGTAGACCCGCTTTAAGTTTTCCCGAACAAACAACGCTTGGTCATCAAAGTATAGTTCTGTCATGACTGTCTCCTTTTTAGGACTTTTATATGACCGTTTTTTGCGCCTTCATTATAGACGTGCCTATAGGCTTTGTCAAGAAAATCTACAAAAAAAAACCTTTTGAAGAGAACGTTTCCCGTATTGGTCACGGCGACAGAGGAAAAGAACCATTCCCCCCCCGGTCATGCCCTGCTGTTTTGGCTGTTCCTTTTACTGCGTTAGGGCTTTACTTTGTGCGATTCATGCCTTTCCTGTAAGCGCCACCGCAACATCATAGGCGTACATGTTAACCCCGCCAGACAGGAGAAGATGCTTTTGCTGATAAAAAACAAAGCCTTCCCTGTGTAAGGGATGGTGAATTTAACGACAGGCAAAGACGGAAGGTTGTTCTTGAGAGAAAGTTTGTGTTGAATTGTTTGTTTTTGTGGTTACTTCCGGTCACGAACAATTCCTCAGCCAGCTTCGCTGACTGCTCCCTTTGCACAAAGGAGCCGACGAGGGATAACAACCCTTATCTTTGCACAACCTCTAACGCTCCTCTGCACAAGGGCGACGAACGGGAGAACGATTCTGCTTAATGGGAAGGCCGTTTTTTATAAAAACATCTGCCCATCGGAACGGTTCCAACAGGCAGATGTGTGATACGGCTTTTTACAGAGCAAAACCGTTACTGTTCTCTTTTTTTGCCCAAATAGGCTTCCTTGACCCGTTCGTCGGCTGCCAATTCAGCGCCGGTGCCTGTCATGGTGATGTTACCGGTTTCGATAACATAGCCTCGGTCGGCCAACTTCAACGCCATGTTGGCGTTTTGCTCATTTAACAGCACGGTGATGCCCTTCTCATTGATGGTGCGAATGATGCTGAAGATGTCGCGCACCACCAGCGGAGCCAAACCAAGCGACGGTTCGTCCATCATGATGACCGACGGCCGTGCCATAAGCGCCCGACCTACAGCCAACATTTGCTGTTCGCCGCCGGACAGGGTTCCGGCCAACTGCCAATGACGCTCCTTTAAGCGGGGAAACAAAGAATACACATATTCGATGTCCTCGCTAAAGTTATCCTTCCTCAGATAAGCGCCGATTTTCAGGTTTTCCAACACGGTCAAGTTGGGGAACACCCGACGGCCTTCCGGCACCATGGTGATGCCCTTGGACACAATCTTATCGGGGGACAATCCCAAAATAGACTCGCCGTTGAAGAGGATGTCGCCCCTTTGCGGTTTGACGATGCCCGAAATACACCGCAGAATGGTGGACTTGCCGGCACCGTTGGCGCCGATTAGCGTGATGATCTTGCCCTTTTCAACATCCATGGAAATGCCGTTGACGGCACAAATACCGCCGAAATGCACATCCAGATTTTTGATTTGTAAAATGCTACTCATCGTCTTCTGCCACCCCCAAATAAGCCTCGATAACACGAGGATCGGACTGCACTTGTGCCGGCGTACCCTCGCAAATCTCCTTGCCGAAGTCAATGACATAAATACGGTCGGAAATATCCATGACCAAATTCATGTGATGTTCAATCAGCAGGATGGTTAGATTGAATTTTTCACGAATGTAGCGAATAAACTCGGTCAATTCAACCGTTTCCTGCGGATTCATACCGGCCGCCGGCTCATCCAACAATAACAAGGTCGGATTGGTGGCCAAGGCACGGGCAATCTCTAATTTACGCTGTTTACCGTACGGCAGACTGGTGGCCAACTCATCTTTCACGTCTTCAAGGCCAACCAGCGTCAACAAATCCAAGGTCTGCTGACGCATGGCGGCTTCTTCCTTACCGTTTAGATGCAACATCGCCGTGAAGTAATTGCTGGTGCGGCGCATATGCTTGGCCGTCAACACATTGTCAAACACCGTCATGGACTTGAACAAACGGATGTTTTGGAAGGTTCGAGCCATGCCAAGACGGGTCAAGCAATCCGGCGTTTTGCGAATCACCGAGGTGTACACTCCGTTGTTCTGTCCGGCATAGAGTTTTTTCATCTTGCCTTGCGGTTTATTCTCAATGATGCGCTTGCCTTCAAAGTCAATCGCACCGTTGGTCGGCTCATACACGCCGGTAATCACATTGAACGCCGTAGTCTTTCCCGCACCGTTCGGGCCGATGAGAGCTACGATTTCGCCCTCGTTGACATCCATTGTTAAATTGTCAACCGCTACCACGCCGCCGAACTGCATGGTCACATTTTCGACGTGCAAAACATTCTTAGCTTCACTCATGCCTGTTCACCGCCTTCTGTTTTGGCTGTTTGCTTACGGCAAAACAGACGTCTTATTTTCATAAAGCCGTCATAGACCGACATTTCCCTCGAACCGAGCATACCCTTGTGGAAGAACAACACCACTATCATAATGAGCACCGAGAAAACAACCATACGGAAGCCCGGCCCCAACAGCGGAACCTTGGTTCCGGCCTGCGTGAAGGTTTCCACATCCAAAAACTTCAACCACCACTCACTGCTGGAGTAATAAATGAAGGCGGCCAAAATAGAGCCGGACACCGAACCGATACCGCCGATAACCACGACCAGCAAAATCTGATAGGTCATACTGGACGTGAAGGTGACCGCCGAAACACTGGTGTTGCACATGGCCAGCATAGCGCCGGCAATGCCGCAGAAGAACGAGCTGGTCACAAAAGACAGCCGTTTATGATGCGCTAAGTTAATGCCCATAGCCTCGGCGGCGATTTCGTCGTCACGGATGGCCTTAAAGGCACGGCCGTAGGTGGAATTGATGAGCAACACAATCAGCAACACACACACGCCGGTGATACCGGCGTAGACCAACACGTTGTCGGGTGAGGTGAACTTGTTGATCGGGTCGGGGCCGTTGGTCACCGGACCGAACTGTTGCAATTGCACCAAACCACGGACGATTTCGGCAAAGCCCAAGGTGGCAATGGCCAAGTAGTCGCTTTTGAGTCGCAAAACCGGCAAGCCGATTAAAAAGGCGAAGAAAGCAGCCACCACACCCGCAATCAGCAGTGCCGGAATCAACGGCATCTGAAAGTCAATGACACTGGTTCCGTAGTTGCGAAAAACACTGACGCGTGCCTCGGAGGGAATGGTGAAAATAGCATAAGTATACGCACCCAACAGCATAAAACCGGCTTGGCCGAGTGAAAACAATCCGGTAAAACCGTTCAACAGGTTCATGGATACAGCGGCCAAAGAAAAAGTGCAAACCTTACGCAGCACCGAAAACCACATGGAAGTGGACGGCGCAAACAATTCAATAGCCACCAAAGCCAAGAAGATAACCGCCACCAGCCCCAAGTTACAGACGGTGCGTTTGTTTTTGTCCCAAAATGTCTCTCTCATACGCTCACACCTTCTCCGTTGTTTTCTCACCGAACAATCCGGTGGGCTTAATGACGAGAATGAAGATCAGCAGAGCGAACGAAATCACATCGCTGAAATCGGACAATCCCACAGCCTTGGCCAGACTTTCCACCACTCCGATAATCAACGCACCCACCACAGCGCCCGGCACCGAACCGATACCGCCGACAACGGCCGCAATAAAGGCTTTAATACCCGGTGTGGAACCGGCCAGATGGTTAATACCGGTATTCTTGGCAAAATACAACACCGAACCAACGGCCGCCAGCAAAGCGCCGATGGCAAAGGTGATGGAAATGACTCGGTTGATTTTTACACCCATCAACTGCGAGGTTTCAAAATCCTTGGATACAGCACGCATGGACATTCCGAACTTGGTGTGGTTGATAACGAACACCAAACCGGCCATCAACAAAACGGCCACTACCGGGGACAAAAATACCGTCAACTTATCCTTAACCCCGAACAGCACCACACTGTCGCTGATAACCGGGATGTCCGGAAACTGCTTGGGCTGACCGCCGGTCAAATAGGCAACCAAGTTTTGCAACAAATAAGAAACACCGATAGCCGAAATCATGACCGACATACGGGGTGCCTGCCTTAAGGGCGAATACGCACATTTTTCAATTAAGTAACCGATTAACACCGTTAAGGCAATCATCAACAAAATGGACAGCCAAATCGGGAAGGTCGGCAGACTGGCGGTTAGGTAAATGAGCAAAATGCCTGAAACCATAAACAAATCGCCGTGAGCGAAGTTGATAAGTTTTAGTATTCCGTACACCATGGTATAGCCGATGGCCACCAAAGCAAACTGGCCACCTGTGGCAAGACCTCGGATCAGGTAAGGAACAATATTCATGTCTGATCCCCTTTCAAATAACGAAAGTACGGCAGGGAAAATCCCTGCCGCACTCAATGAACCGATTGTTTCTTACTTCTGGGCAGAAATCAAATCCCATGCGAACTGTGCATCGACAGAACCCTGGAACGGATCGAGGAAGCAAGTGCGGAAGTAGTAGTTGTTGCCCTGGGTAACGGCTGCGTTGGTGCAGGAGATACCGATGGCCGGCATACCGGCGGCAGCAAAGGTATCAGCGGCGGCGATGGAAACGCCGGAGCCGTAAGAGCCCAAGGAAATCAGCGCGTTCTGGTTCACGATGTTGGAAGCGGCTGTTACGGCGTTCTCCTCCAAGGAACCGTTATCGCTGACATAAATCTCAACCTTGTACTCATCATCACCGATCTTTACAATGTTATCCAGCGAGTTAGCATAGGCGATACCGATAACTTCCTGCTTACCGCCGGCAGCGTTATCGCCGGAGGTCGGCTCGTAAACGCCGATGACTATCTTCTTGTTCTGGGTATCCAAAGCAATGCCCTTAGCGTCGCCGTAATCAAAAGCGGTAGCCTGAGTAGCCTTGTTTTCAACCTTCTGCAGTTTGGCAAACTCAAAGGCGCCGTTACCGGCCTTCTTAATGTAGGCGCTGTCCTTAATAGCGTCGCCGTTAGCATCAAACTGAATCTTGCCGGTTACGCCGTTGTCATAGGTCAATGTCCACAGAGCCTTGGCAACATCCACAGATGTCATGGCATTACCCTTTTCTGCGGCGGCCTTACGGATAGCACTCAAAGCAACATTGTAAGCATCAAAGCCCAAAGCCGAAACAGCAGCGACAATATCGTTACCGCCGTTCATGTCGTAGTAATCCTTATTCTCTTTCAAGAACCCCTTGAAGCCGGCAACGAAATCTTTCGCAGCGGTGGAAGATGTGTCGCTCTCGTCGAAGAAGGTCGAGCAGTACACAGCCAGGTCGGTGCCCTTAACAGCATCCAAAATAGCGGAATGTTCCCAAGTGTCGCCGGCCATGATCGGGCATGTAACGCCCAAGTCAGCCGCATTCTTCAACAGGTTGGAAGCCACAGCCACCGAGTTCGGTGCGAAGATAACATCCGCCTTCTTATCCAGAGCCTTTTGCAGGTAGTCGGAAAAGTTGGTGGTGTTCTTCGGGAAGGTTTCCATAACAACCTGACCGCCGGCAGCCTCGAAAGCTGTCTTGAAGTTGTTAGCCAATCCTAAAGAATAGGTGTCGCCTTTTTCGGCCAAGATATAGGCCAAAACGGTTTTCTCGGTGTTGTCTTTTGCTCCACCGCACCCTGCGAAGCACAGGACCAGCATAGCAACAGCCAAAACCAGCGCTAATACTTTTTTCATGATTAGTTCCTCCTCAAAACACGGATAAGCCTTATCCGCTATAACCCAACCCGCCGATGACAGAATAATGGGTTTACACTATTATATCATGTTCCTTGCCGTCCGTCAATGGGAAACAAAAAATTTTTTCTCGGTAATTTTTTCAGCATATATTGGGGGAATTCAACTATATTTTTGCCAATGTGTCCATAATTGGCGGACAAACAGTCGGGAGCAAAGAACATAAAAACGCTCTTGACACCGACGCCTTTGTCGGCAAAGCCATTGACATATATGTTGCCAAGCTCTAATCGTTTTTTCGGCAACAGCCATGGCGATAGAACATAAAAACAACCGAATCTGATGGCAACCAATTCCTCACAATCGGCCAAAAAAGCCACCGCCGAACCCACACAGAGGTCGATGGTGGCTTTTTGTTTTGTGTCAGCAACACTGTGCTTCCAAGCAGACCCCCTTTTGCCGGATAGACCTACAGTTTCTACGCTTGCGATTTTGTCGAGTCGCACGGAAAAGCTGTACGCTCGATAGACACTTTCTCCCGTTTAGCGGAAAGGGTTTTATGCTGCTTTTGTGCGTGCTGTTCCCCCTCATGACGGTGATGTGTCTTTCACCGTATGTTTCGAGCATAGGGTTTATTTTGGCAAACCATATTCCGTACCCGCATACGGCAACCGACAAAATCTTTGAGCCATCAAACCACTGTTAAGATAAAAAAGGGTCTGCGACACCGTCACAGACCCAAACTTTTTCTCTTACAGACAATTCTTGAGCTTTTTGTTATGCTGATAATACTTATCAAAATTGATGACCGCCGGATAGAGGCTGGCGCACCCGGCCGTCTGCTCCTTGAACGAAGCCAACACCTCTTGATTTCCATTGATGCCGGCCGCCAACAAACCAACCACATACGGCACAAGCTCACCATCAGCCGCCACAAACAAATCGGTCATGGCATCATAGAATTTTTTGATAGATTTTTTATTGCCGCTGTTCAGCAGCTCTCTGACCGACGGTACAAAGTACTGATGGCAAAATTCAACCGGCAACAGCTTACCGTACTGCGCTACATGAGCCTTATAGGTTTCCTTATACTGCGGAAAAATGGCCAACAGCTTCTGCATAAACCCATTGATGCCGATTTTTTCGGTCTTTAACTCCTTGGGCAATTCAATCTCGCCGCCTTTATTCGGCGCCCTCTTAATGCCCAACTTTGTGCGCATAGTTTCCACAAAATCAATGGCTACCGCCTCGGCATCGGCTTCGCTTCTTTCGCCGTCAAACAGGTAGGACGAAATCTTTTGCTCATCCTCTTGACCATTCTTATAATGCAACTCATACACCGCTGCCGATTCGTTGAAAACAACCCGAACGGCCTGCTCGTCCTTAACAAACACGCCGTCCTCGGCCGACGAAAAGCCCTGCTGCGTCATAAACTCGTTCATGCCTTCAAGCACTTTATTTAATAGCATTTTTCAACCCACCAAAACATTATTTTCCTACAGTATATCACACTTAACCCCGTTTGTCCATATTTTTAAGCGCTTTGGCAAAGCGAAAGGCACAATGCCCACGCCCCGCCAAACCTTTTTAAGCGACTCGGCGGAAAGTAAGCCATCCCGTCTACGCCCCGACAAACCTTTTTAAGCGACTCGGCGGAGAGTAAGCCGTCCCGTCTGCGCCCCGCCAAACCTTTTTAAGCGACTCGGCGGAGAGTAAGCCGTCCCGTCTGCGCCCCGCCAAACGAACACTTTGATAGAGCAAAGCCTTCCCTGTGTAAGGAAGGGTGGAGTACCGCCGGGAAAAGAGGGAAATGTCATTTCTTCGTACTAAAGGCACATCGCACTTCTTATTACTTCGGCACATGCATTGCGCTTTTCTCACGAAAGAGTTATTCTTAACCGCTTGTTGCCACATAAAAAAGCGGCTGTCCTGCCAAAGCAGGACAGCCACCACTATTGAATTAACCCACTCTTACGATTTCGGACCTAACTCGTCTTGGGAAATAAGACCGGCCAAATACTTCTTGAGGGTGACCATATCCTGGGTGTCAACGCCACCGTTGGCATCCAAATCGGCACCTTCTTTGATGGTGGAAACATCGACCAAACCGGCCAAATACTTTTTAAGCTGAACCAGGTCTTGGGTGTCGATTTCCATATTGCCGTCAACATCACCATACTTGAAGGCAGGAGACTCTTCTTCAAAGGTAAAGTCATCGAAGTACAATTCAACCGGCACGCTCTCAACGCTCGGCTTGATGCACATCAACAGGTTGTTAGCACCGGGTGCCAAAACGTTAGCCTTGAAGGTGGCGGTATACTCAACCCACTCACCGGTAGTGGCCGTTTCGGCAATGGTAACGGTGCTTTGGTCACCATAATAGATAGTGGTTGTGTTCTTGTTCCAAATATTGCTGTCGGTGGTGGCAAAGTTGATGGTCACCGGACCGGACAAGGCATTGACCTTCGCATAGAACTTCACGGTATAAGTGGAGCCGTTGTTAACCTTGGTCAACGGAACAACATTATCGCCCAAAGAATCGATACGATCAGCATCGTAATCAGCCGTTTCGGTATTCAGCACATAGCGCAGACTCTTTTCGCCGCTGTGCGCGTCCTCATCATCAACAATGGTGAAACGATCGGTATTGAAGAAGTACTTGAAGTCCTTCGCATTACCGAATCCCTGAGCGCCCTTCTCGTTGTAGGAAGTCCACATAGCAAACTTCTCGAAGGATACGCCCTTTTCCCATTTGGCATAGAAGGTTTCACCGCCGCAAACCTCGGTGCCTTCGGCCGGGATGGTCAGCTCTTTATCGGTGAACCAGCCCTTGAACTCATAGCCGGGACGCACAGCGTCAGCCAAAGCAAACACGCCGACCTTCTGGGTAGCGGTCTTAGCAGGCTGATAGCTCTTATCAGGATAACCGCCGTTGCATTCAATGTTAACCTCGGCAAAGCTACCGACCTTGGTCACGGTAACCTTACGTATGCTGATGGAGTTGTAGCCCCATCTGTTGTCGCCCTTGGAGCTTGCGGCAGAGGTTTCTTTTCCGGCAGCGTCATAGGTTTTCGGCAAAGCAGAACTGTTGGTGTAAATGCCAACCACAGGCATCAAATCTACCAGATCATCGGTCACAACCGTAAAGGTAGCTGTTTCCCAATCCTCGCTGATCTCTTTGAAGGTCAACTGCTTTTCATTTGCCTTAATAACCGGTGAATTACCGGCCGGACCAGCCGTCCCCGCCGGCAAACCGACACCGGCCCAAAGGCTCACATATCCGTCGCTATATTCATACGTATCTTTATCTTCACGGTTATCCGGCAGGGTTACATCGGCCGCCTTAACCAGGTTGTCAACGGTGTACTCTACCGTGATGGTATACTCGGAATTGGGTTCGGCCAGGAACGGAGAACCGTTTCCGTCGCAGACGATGGTCGTGCCGCCCTGAGGCCAGCTTGCCACGGAATAGAATCGCAGCAACCCGTCTCTATTGTTGTGATAGTTCCAACCGCCGCGCCCAATGGTACCGCGATACACACCGTCGGTTTCGGTCGGATAAGCAACATAGTCCTCCATATATTCCGTTGTATCCATCACAACGGCCACGGCCTTCTTCACATAGCCGGCATAGGCCTTGCGGATATACTTGCTGACCTTGGCAGGATTGTTGGTGTTGATCAGCTTGGTGCAAGCCTCATCCTCATACCAACCGGCGAAGGTTTTTCCTTGAGGAACTTGAGGAATGAAGAACGGAGTGGTATCACGATCAGCCAAAGCAACCGTCTTAACCAATTCGCCGTCAACATACAGCTCCAAATCACCCTCGCTGCCGAGTTCTTCAACCGTCAGCTTGCGAACCACCAAAGAGTTGCGACCGTACTGGTCATCACCTTGGTTTCTGTCGTACTTTCCGGCATCGTTATACTTTCTGGGTAAAGCGCTGGCCTGTACCCAAACACCAATAAACGGTACGGTGGCGTCGTTCAAATCGCCGGAATTCAAAACGACCTCTTTGGTCTGCCATTGGGTATCAACCTCACGGAAGGTTACGCGGTCGGTGTGCTGAATAAAGGTTTTGGAACCCAAATCGCGACGGGCGGAAACATCCATACCGATACCTAATTCCAAAGAAAGCCAACCGTTACTGTCAAAGGAATAATCATCTTTGTCTTCACGGTCAACCGGCAGATTAACCTCAGCCGCATTGATCAAATCTTCTACCTTATATTCAATGGTAATCTTATAAGCGGTGTTTGGCTTGGCTACATAGGGAACGCCCTGCTGGTCAGCCATTATTAAAGCACCCGACTCACTCCAAGGGGTGCTTGCGCTGAAGTGAGAACCGATCTCATCGCATCCCTTGTAAGCCCAACCGGAAGGACTGAAATTTGACAGATATTCACCCTTGGTATCGCCAAACACTTCTGTCGGATAAGCAAGGCCCGAGCCGGAGTATGCTTTGCTCAAATCAAAGGTCATATCACCGGACAGCGGTGTCTTATAGCCGGCGTACACCTTGTCAACCGTAACGCCCAAAGCAGTGCCGGGAACAACCGACTCGGTGCAGGCCTCATCGATATACCAGCCGGTGAAAATCTTTCCTTCAGGACAATTTTCGGCATCCGGAATGTAGTAGTTGATGTTGTCGCGATCAGCGCCGGCAACAACGTTATCAACCTTGCCGTTTACGATCATTTCAACATCCGGCGTGTAATCACTCTCCCAAATCTCAATGGACACAATATCCAAAGTAAAGGGAGTCTTGATATCATCCTCCGGATCGTCCGGTGTGCCGTTTTTGTCAACATAGACGCCACCCAACAGATTCAGAGAAAAATAGTTATTGGTGTTCAAAGTCACGGGTTCACCGGTTTCCTCATCCACAACCGGTGTTGCATTATCTTTGGAAGCAACCTTGGTGAACGTGTAAGTATAACTGTCTGTTTGCTCGTTATAGGTAGCAAAGCCCTCTTGATCATTGTTGGAGGGAATCACAAATTCAGCAGAAACCTTGCCGTTGGCACCTGGGGGCCAACCGATCATCTTGCTGTAATCAACGGTATTCTCGTCGATAATGGCATTTACGCTACGATTATCACTGCCGGCCGCATAACCCCAGCCGCCGGAGGAAACACCGCGAACCAGCACATTCGGCTTCTGTAAGCTGACGTTCTTGTTACCGACTACAACCGGGATGACATAGTTCGCCCAATTATGGTTATCGTTGGGTGTGTTTCCGCAGAGAAAATACTGCGAATAATTGTTGGCCACTACATTGTATGCCACCACATTGACCTTATAAGTCTTACCCGGCTGGGTTTCAAACGGTGTGCCGTCGGTGGTCAACGGAACGATGGAAATCTGTCCGTCGGTCTGCACACGAAGCACATCGTACTGCTTACCGTCGGCCCTGTTGGTAACCGTCTTGTTCTCGGCGGTAGCTACGCTGCCGGTGTAGCCAAGCAACGGCGTAAATTCATTAGACTTATAAGTGGCCTTGGCGTCTCTTTCGTAGGTGTAGTTCTGACCGTTCTCGCCGAAGGTGAACTTAAAGCCACGGCCGAGACCGGTGGTCGGTTCAGCGGAACCGTCAGCCGGAGCAGCGCTGACCGGCATGACCACCACAGAAAGAACCAACGCAGCTACCAAGAGAATGCTGAGTAGTTTTTTCATTTTCTTTTCTCCTTTTCCAATCGCCCAATATCCTCAAGGGACATCTCACGATTATATTTGTTTTCATTTTAGCAGGATTAACAGAAAAAATCAAGCAAAATGCTGAAAAAAGTTCAACATATTTTATGTTTTTTAGAGAAATTCGCATAAATGTGACACCGTTTTCGCTTTTTTACCTTTAGCCCATGCCGGCCGGCAAAAGAAATCGGCCGCACAGGCAACCCAACCAGTATGGGTCAAGGCCGGTACGGCCGATGGGCTATACGTTTATTCTGCGTTATTCGGTTTTCTGCTCGTCAATAATTTTCTGTGCCATGGCGTCCGGCACTTCCTCGTAGCGTTCAAAGGTCATGGCAAAGACGGCCGTACCGCCGGTGATGGAACGCATGGCTGTCGAGAAGTCGGCCATTTCGGCAAAGGGCGCCTCACCGATGACCTCCTGCCTTTTGCCGGGCAGCGGATTCATGCCGACGATGCGACCGCGACGCTTATTGATCTCACCGATGACATCGCCCAACATTTCGTCGGGGGCGGTTACGCAGAGCTTACCGAACGGCTCCAAAAGAACCGGGGCGCACTGCGGAACGCCTTCCTTAAAGGCCAAAGAGGCTGCCGTCTTAAAGGATGCCTCGGAGGAATCCACCGGGTGGTAGGAGCCATCATATAAGGTGGCCTTAATACCGACCATGGGATAGCCTGCCAGCACACCCCGTACCACACTTTCCCTTAAGCCCTTTTCAACCGCCGGAAAGAAATTCTTCGGCACGGCGCCGCCGACCACCTTTTCCTCAAAGACCAGCTCCTCGCTGTCACAGGGTTCAAACTGAATCCACACATCGCCGAACTGTCCGTGTCCGCCCGATTGCTTTTTATACCGGCCCTGAACCTTGGCTGTTTTGCGAATGGTTTCGCGATAGGCCACCTTCGGCTTGGTTAGAACCACCTCCACTCCGAATTTTGCTTTCAGGCGGGAGACCACCACATCCATGTGCTGTTCGCCCAAGCCGGACAGAACCGATTCGCCGGTTTCTTTACGATAGGTAAAGGAAATCGTGGGATCTTCTTCGGCAATCCGGTTGATGCCCGCCGCCGCCTTTTCGTCCTCGCCCTTGTTCTTGGGATACACCGCCATTGAAAGACTCGGTGCCGGGTAGGCCGGCATAACAACCGCTCCCTCTTTGACAGACAGCGTATCGCCGGTTTTCACATCACCCAATTTGGCAACACAACCGATATCACCGGCTACCAGCTCGGTGACCTCCTGTTGTGCATGACCGCAAATCATCATGACCTTGGAGAGCCGTTCCTCATTACCGGTACGGGCGTTTTTCAAACGGGTGTCGCTCTTAACCGCCCCCGTAACCACCTTGAAGTAGGACAGCTTACCGACAAACGGGTCGGCTACCGTCTTGAACACAAACAGCGACGGTTCGTCTGCCCCAAAGACACACGGTTGTGCTTCGCCGTCTTTTTCCACCGTCACTTTGCAAACCGATGCGTCCGGCATTAAATCAAACAACACCCGTCCGCTCATGGGGATGGCGTCTCCTGTGGCCTGTACACCGCAAACAACCGGACAAATGTCGCCCGACTGCACACCCTTTTTGAGAGCCATGACAATTTCTTCCTCGCTAAAGGGCTGACCGTCAAAGTATTTCTCCATTAAGCCTTCATCGGTGCTGGCGACTGCCTCTAACATCAGATCCCGCATCCCCTTGGCCTCGGTTGTCGGTTCAAACACCGTTTCTTTTAGTTGCTTGCCTTCGCACTTGTAAGCCTTGTTCTCAATCAAATTCCAGTAGGCCGTCACCGTCTCGTTCTCCACAAGCGGAACAATCACCGGGCAGACCACCGCACCGTAATGGGCGGTCAAGGCCGAAACAACCCGATAAAAATGGGCATGCGAGGAGTTCAATTTGCCGATAAAGAAGGCTACCGGCTTGCCGGCTTCTCTGGCACGCTCAAAGCTCTGAAGGGCCCCCACCGTTAAGCCCGATTTGCCGGAAATGACCACCACGGCACCGTCACAAGCGGCCAAACCGCCGACCGCCTCACCGGCAAAATCAAACTGGCCCGGTGTGTCAATCAAATTAACCTTATAGTCCTGTAAGTCTATCGGATACACCGCCGTGTAAACCGAAGCGGCTCTTTTCTTCTCTTCAGGATCAAAGTCCATAACCGTGGTGCCGTCCTCAATACAACCGATGCGTTCAATCGCACCAAAAGAAAACAACAGCGCATCAGCCAGCGTGGTCTTGCCGGATCCGCCGTGGCCGAACAGGGCAATATTCTTGATCTGATTTGTTGCATATTGTTTCATAAAATCACCGGTTCTTTCTCTCCCGAAAAGCGTGACCGCTCTACAGGTGTATTTTTTTATATTGTAACACAGTTTTTCGGTGTTTTCAACCTATGTTTTGAACATTTATAAAAAAATTTTGTGAATATAGCACAGATATTTTTTGTTTTGGCCCCATAGAACACAGCCGGGTTAAAATGTAACCGCTTTGTAATCGTTCTGTAATCGAAAAAGAGTGAATTCTATTTTTACGCTGTATATAATAAAGACAGAAGAGCAGAAAGGAGTGCGTGTCTATGAAAAGAGCCTTGTGGGTTTTGACGGTATTTTTACTGGTTTTCGCGACCGGCACGCTGTCCCTTTCGGTTTCGGGCACACCTGTCAAAGCAGCCGATGAAACCGCTCTGCCCAAGTCGGCTGTCACGGCCGCACGGTTTGAAACCATGCTCAATCATAACTATGTTTTTGCAGATGCCTTTCATTCCGTTTCGGTGGTGACCGAGCAGTCCTGTTTAGCGCTTCTTTCCGACGCTGAAGACGGCGTACTGGCCAATACAGCCCTCATCCCCTTTGTAAAGGATATGTACGGTATTGACCCGTCTGTCCTTGCCGATGAAGGAAACGAACCGTTGGCACTAAACGGTACGACCGTTATTAAACCCCGCGGCTACACCCGTTACACCCACACCGTGACAAAAATCACCGAAAACGTTGACGGAACCTTTACGGTTTATTCGACTGTCTGGGCGGATGCTCATGACGAAAACGGCCTTTTCTACGAGAGTGTTTCCCGTTTTGTACCGGCTGAAAGCAGTCGCTTCGGGTATCACCTGTTGTCCTGCGAATTGATGCTCACAGAACCGGCAAGCAACCTCGTCCGTCTGTAAACAACCCTTTGATTAAATTTATTTGAGAAATCCCTTCAAAAACGGGATTTCTTTTTTTATGTCCGTTTGTTTTTCCACGGTGTTTGATGTGCGTTCTCAATTTTTGACAAGTATAAACGAACCTCGCTTTGTCAACACTGAAAACGGAGGCGAAAGCAATGAAAAAATCACCGTCAAGGGTTGCACGGTTTTTGTCCGGAAAGGGCTTCTATTTGGTGTTGGCCGGCTGTATGGTGGCCATCGGGTTCGCCGCCTACAGCGCACTCGATGCCATCGCCCCGCCAAAGGAATCGACGGAACCGTCCCCCAAGCAGTCATACGAACAATCAAACGACACATATACTGTACCATCCACCAATCCCACGCCTGTCACCACGCCAACCCCGGCAACGACACAAAAACCGACAGAACCCGTAGCCGAGGAACAGCCGGTCCCGGCCGACGCACCGGCTGTGGCCGAAAAATTCACTGCCCCGTTTAAGGGCACGGTATTAAAGGACTTTGATGACAAAACCCTGCAATACTCCAAAACCTATGAGGATTTACGATTGCATACGGCGTTGGATCTTTGTCCGCAAGACGGCCTGTTGGTCAATAGCTGCGGCGACGGCACGGTGGCTTCGATTGATGAAGGTACCGCCATGGGTACCGTCATCACCGTGGACCACGGCAACGGTCTGTTTTTGCGGTATTGCGGTGTTAAGAATGTTAAAGTTGCGGTCGGCGATACCGTCAGCATGAGTCAGCCGTTGGCTGAAATCGGCGTGGTCACTAACGAATGTGCCGACGAAGCTCATCTGCATTTGGAGGCTTCCCGTGACGGAACGCCCATCTCACCGGCAACGCTGTTTGAATAAGCAAGCCGTTGTAACCGGGTCTCCTCTGTTTCACAACGTAGCGTATGTTTAAGTCAAACACCCCATACCGTTTTGATCGCCGCATTTTTGGCACTGTGTTGCATTTGTATTGGCAAGGCGGCGTATGAACAGCGGCAAGGTAAATGTGACACAAAATTGTTTCCTTTGCAAGGCGTGTGGGGTTTGACTCACCTTGACTTGTGCCAACCTGCCCTCGTTGTCCCGGTTTTCCGGAGGAATCGTTTAGGGGCAAAGAAAGAGCGTCGGGCAATTGCCCGACGCTCTTTTTATAACTTAATGCCTCTCGGCTGTGAACAACCCTTCACCCCAAAAAATGCGCTGTCCTTTGCACAGTCATCACTAAACAGCCATAGGTAAGACGTTCGGTGTGCCTTTAGCATGATGAAACAACCTTTCCGTCTTTGCCTAACGGCACTCCGCCTTCCTGTTCTACCAATAAGAAGTCGCTCCCGTTTGGCGGGGCGTGGATATTATGCCTTTCTCTTTGCCCAGGCGATTAAAAATCCTCGCCGAGGCGTAAGGGGGAAGCTGTTC
This sequence comes from Clostridiaceae bacterium, assembly GCA_016295355.1. GTDB lineage: Bacteria > Bacillota > Clostridia > Oscillospirales > Acutalibacteraceae > SIG607. The sequence goes on along the minus strand of JAEDLK010000012.1, from coordinate 5,546 downwards.
ATTGGATAAGTACTATCTCCCGTTTGGCGGGGTGTGAGCGTTATGCCTTTCTCTTTGCCCAGGCGATTAAAAATGTTTGGCGGGCATAATCTTTCCACCGTATTGTCCGCAAAAGCGTTGCTCCCGTTTGGCGGGGCGTGGATACTATGCCTTTCTCTTTGCCGAGGCGATTAAAAATCCTCGCCGAGGCGTAAGAGGGAAGCTGTTCATTGGATAAGTACTATCTCCCGTTTGGCGGGGCGTGAGCGTTATGCTTTTCTCTTTACCAAAGCGCTTAAAATCATTTGCGATAATATTTATAGTAAGCTGTGATTTCATCCGGTTGTCCGGTTAGTCGATTCACACCGGAAATGGTCACACCGTCGCCCGACAGTAAGATAAAATACTGTGCCTTTTCGCTCTCACACCGAAACACATCCACCGTTTCGCACATCACGCGAATTTCGCCGTTCAAACAGACGATACGTCCGTTCTTACCGAGAATTTCTTCTCTCGGGCCGTTCTCGGTTGCGTGCCGACGGGTGACATACTTCACCTCTCGGCCGTCCATGACCGCCAGCACCGGATCCTGCTTTTTTCGAGAAAACAAGCCCATCAGCGTTTATCCGAGCCGGACAGACGCATGGCAAAATTGCCCAGCTCCTCCTCGCTGTAAAACTCAAGCGTCAGTGTACCCTTACCCTTGCCGGTGGAGCGAATCTTCACCGGCCGATGCAGTTCCTGTTTAAGCGCCAAAGCCACTTCGGTGTAATACTGTGAATCAACCGCCGGCTTTTTTACGGCAGCCTTTTGCTTGGCCATGGCTTCGAGCACACGAACCGAAGCCCCGTCAAGCGCACAACGGAACATTTCTTTTTGGCGTTCTTCACTACACGCCGCCAATAAGGCCCGTGCCTGTCCGGCGGTGATCTTGCCGGTTCGCAAAGCATTCAGCATTTCATCGGGCAGTTGCATCAACCGCAGGGTGTTGGCCACCGCCGCACGAGATTTGCCCACGCGGGCGGCCACCGTTTCCTGGGTCATGGAAAAGCGTTCCATCAGTGTACGATAGCCAAGCGCTTCTTCGTACGGATTCAAATCCTCACGCTGTAAATTCTCCACCATGGCCACCTCGGCCGCCGTTTGCTCATCCATTTCGCGAATGATTGCCGGAATCACAGTTAACCCGGCCATCCGGCTGGCACGCCAGCGCCGTTCGCCGGCCACCAACTCATAGGTGCCACCCGGTAGAGGGCGCACCACAACCGGCTGTAAAAGGCCGTGGGTTTGAATGCTCTCGGCCAGCGCCGCCAAGGCGTCCTCGTCAAAATCCTTACGGGGTTGCTTGCGGTTGGGTTCGATTTCGCTGATTTTTAATTCCACATCAGCGGCATTGTCGGTTGCGTTTTCGTCGAATAATGCGGTCAGTCCTTTACCCAAACCGCCCCTTTTGGCTGTCATACCAAGCCCTCTCTTTCCTTACGCTGCTTTTTATTGCGTTTTAAGAACTCCTTTGCCAAGGCATTGTAGGCATCGGCGCCCTTACTGCGCTTATCGTAATATTGAATCGGCATACCGTAGCTGGGTGCCTCTGACAGCCGTACCGAACGGGGAATCACCGTTGCATACAGCTCTTTGGCAAAATAGCGTTTGATTTCGGCCACCACCTGACCGGTCAAATTCAACCGACCGTCATACATGGTCAAGGCCACGCCCTCCAGCTCTAAGGTTGGGTTGTATAACCGCTTGATTTGCCGAACCGTGGCCATGAGTTGAGAGAGACCCTCCATGGCGTAGTACTCGCACTGAATCGGCACTAAAAAGGTGTCGCTGGCACACAGCGCATTGATGGTAATCAGTCCAAGCGACGGCGGACAGTCAATCAAAATATACTCGTATTGCTCTTTTAGGCGAGCAAGAGCCCGTTTTAGCTGTGACTGACGGTCTTTTGTTTCGATTAACTCAATTTCAGCCGCCGCTAAATCCATACTGGCCGGAATCAAATCAACCCCGGCAAAGGGTGTTTTGATAACAGCCTCCTCTGCCCGACAGTTCCCGGTCAACAAATCATAACTGGAGTGCTCAACCGTCCGCTTGTCCACCCCAAAGCCACTGGTGGAATTGCCCTGCGGATCGGCGTCTACCAATAAAACCTTGTGGCCGACAGCCCCGATCCCGGCTGTCAAATTCACAGCTGTGGTGGTTTTGCCCACGCCGCCCTTTTGGTTGACCACGGAAATCATTTTTCCCAACGCTTTCACGCTCCGCCCTTATATGTTTTCGCATATTTGTCTTATCATTTTATCACAGATTAAAAATAATTACAATGAAGATTTGCAAAAAGACGACATTTATGGTATGATAGTTACGTAACCGTTTGTCGATTTACTTTTATTTGATAGGTGATTGAAATGAGAATGCAAAAGCTCGGTTTGCTTTTGACCCTGTTTTGTTTGTGTCTGGCTTTTCTTGTCGGCTGTGGCAGTCAAAAGGATTATTTGAAGTTCGGTCAAGACGACATCACGGTGTCCCTGCCCGAAAAACCAATCAAAAGCGATACCTCAAATTCGCAAAGCATTGAGGAAAAAGAAAAGGAATTGCAAGGCATTTGGAAGCTCTTAAGTGTAACTGTGAACAATAAAACCACCCAATATGACAATTCCTACTATATTTTTAATAAGGACGGCAGTTACGCCATCAATTTGGACAACAACACCACCTTCGGTGAGTATTCGGTCAAGGAGGACGGCTTGCATTTGGGCTCCTCTGTGCTGACCTATCAAAAGGACGGTAATCATTTGACCTTGACCACACAAAGCGGTAAGGTGCATGCGTTAACCTTGGTAGGCTCTGTGGACGCCGATGCAAATCAGCGCACTCCGGCCGAACGATAAGGTAAATTTCAAAACGAAAGAGATGCAAAACCCGGGTGGTCTTTGCATCTCTTTTTTCTTTGAGGGACTGTTGTCGGCTTCCGGGAAAACCCTTTCCTGTGTTGGCCTCTCTCCGGCCAAGGCGGCCGGCAAAACCGCAGATTTTGCCCGGCGGATTGTTCCTTTGTGAAGTGTTTTACGGTTAAGCCCAACCCTTGTGTCTCTGCCTAACGGCACATCCGCCTTCCTGTTCTGTCGAAAAGAAGTTGCTTGCGTTTGGCGGGGCGTGGGCTTTATGTCTTTCTCTTTGCCGAATCGATTAAAAACAGGCCGTGTCGGTTGCAGTAGGTGTATAAAAGGCCGTCGCCGGTACGCTTAAAGCGGGTTTCGGCCGCCTGTTCGGGGTACCACTTGCACAGTTGTAAGCCGTTGTCGGTGACATAGGCGACAAACGATATATAGTGTCCTTTTTCCATGGGATGATCGGTGTGGACATACAGTTCGTCCTCGATCGGCTCGACGGTTAAGCGGTGCGCTTCGTCATTCGCCTCAACCTCGGCGGGTTGCAAGCGAACGCCGCAACAGGAGAAGGCCCCCTCGCCCAAAGCATAAATCATATTCCCACAGACGGGGCAGACATAAAACAGACTGCGTTTTAATTGTGCCGAGCGGTTGCGGTTGACGGCGACCTCACCGGTGAGCAGTTCGGCCACCGAAACGCCCAAGGCATCGGCCAAGAGCGGCAATAGGCTGATGTCCGGCAATCCCTTTTCGGTTTCCCACTTGGATACCGCCTTGTCGGACACGCCGATTTTCTCAGCCAAGGCTCGTTGGGTCAATCCCTTTTTTTCACGCAAGGTTTTGACGGTTTGTCCTGTAATATAAGCCATTTTGATCACCTGTTATTCAGATTGTGACACTTTTGGTGTCAGCGGTTGTCATTATTGTATGCCGGCGGTATAGATGAGTCAACCTACGGTGCGTAGAGTCGGGATGCGTATGCCGATAGCCCTCTCCTTACGAAGGATTTTATCAGGCGGTCGATCTTCATGATGCGCTTTTCTTCGTGCCCCACCGCAACGTTCAAACCGTTTTGTTCTTCTTTCTGCATAGCATTATTCCTCTTTGCTAACATATACAGAAACAAAGCCCCGGCTTCTGTTACACGGTCTTCAAGCACAATATCACGAATATAATGGATTTTGCAACTGCCTCTGCCATGACAGCCCATGGTGATACCTATATCCACGGGAGGAAGATCAGAAAGCCGCTTGCTGTGCCGGCCCTCAGCCTCCATATCGATGTGATACCGCTCTTTCATCAGGCGCACAGCTCAGGGTTGATGTAGTCCTTTTGCTTTGTCCCGGCGGAATAGCTTTCAAACACATCCCCTGCCAGATGCCGTCCCAGAGCTTCTGCAATCTGACCGCGGCAGGAATTTTGAACGCAGATCAACGCCACCTTCAGCATCCCATCATCCCAGCTTGTGCAGCAGCTTTTCCACATCGGCGGCCTTCAGCACCTTGCCCATAGAGACAACCTTTTCATTGACCACAAGAGCAGGCATACTCATAACGCCATATTCCATAACCTTTTGCATATCGGTGATATAGTCCACTTCCACAGACAATCCTATTGCTTTTACGGCTTCTTTTGCATTTTCATATTGTTCGTGACAGGATTTACACCCAGCACCTAAGACTTTTATGCAGCAAATACCGTCTTTTGCTTCAGAGCAGCAATCATTTATCGTTGCGCTTGCTTCACTTGTCGGACAACCGCAGTTGCAAGCACAGGCGGGTGTTTGCTTTTCCTTATCTTTCTTCTTTCCTAAACCGAATAATGACATATTAATAACCTCCAAGTGTTATATGATAATATTTTGTATAGCGTTAAAGAAATAGCCTACAACGATGATACCAACCGTACAAATTGCAATAAAGATACCGAGCAGCCTCGGTTTTACCGCTTTGCGCAGCATAATCATTGACGGCAGAGAAAGCGTTGTGACGGCCATCATAAAAGACAGCGCCACGCCGAGCAATGCGCCTTTTGCAAGCAGAGCCTCAGCAATCGGGATTGTCCCAAATATATCGGCATACATAGGGGCGCCGGCGAGGGTCGCAAGGATAACGCCGAATGGATTATTGTCACCGAGTGTTTTTACAATCAATTCTTCGGGAATCCAGTTGTGAATCATGGCTCCGATACCCACACCGATAAGCACATAAGGTGCAACCTTTTTTGCGGTGGCAACAACCTGTTCCCACGCATATTTCAAGCGGTCTTTGAAATGCAGCTCCCCCTGCGCAACATCAGGTGAGCGTCCGTTTCGGATATACTCTTCCACCTGGTTTTCAAGGTGCAGTTTCTCAATCAGTGTGCCGCCGGCAACGGCAATCATAAGACCAAGAACAACATAGATAACGGCTACCTTCCACCCGAAAATACTCATGAGCAGAACAAGGCTTCCGAGGTCAACCATCGGAGAGGAAATCAGAAAAGAAAAGGTCACTCCAAGCGGCAGTCCGGCACTTGTAAATCCGATGAACAACGGAATGGACGAGCAGGAGCAAAAGGGTGTTACGGTTCCCAGCAGGGCGGCAAGGATATTTGCCCCTATTCCGTGAAAACGTCCAAGTATCTTTTTTGTTCTCTCCGGTGGGAAGTAGCTTTGAATATATGAGATAATCA
>JAEDLK010000011.1 GCA_016295355.1 Clostridiaceae bacterium | reverse complement strand
TTGCTATCTCACTTGAACTTACACTTTCCGAAACCGAAGATATGCTTAAAAAGGCAGGATTTGCGCTTTCTCACAGCAATAAGTTCGATATTATAATCGAATACTTTATTGGCAAAGGTAATTACAATATCTTTGAAATAAACGAGGCGTTGTTTGCCTTTGACCAAAGTTTGTTGGGAGCGTAATGTATGAAGAAAATTAAGATAACCGTAATACGAAAGGCCCGGTATGACGATTTAATCGAAAAATACGAAAACCCCATTGAACACGCCTGCGACTTGCAGGAAGGTCAGGAGTTTATCTGCGAGGGTTGGCAGAAACCCGACGGATTTTGTGACAGTGCGTGGGAGAGCGTTTCGCCCTTTGTGATGACTCTTGCTCACGGTGGCGGGGATTTCTATGACGGATGGATGAAGAACCCGAAATCTGCAATGATTTCCTGCAACGACGGCTTCCGTCCCGCAAGTTTTTACATTGAAGTTATTGAATAAAAGGAGATTGTATTATGTTAAAATTTATTTGTTACCCAAAATGTACCACTTGCCAGAAAGCAAAGAAGTGGCTGGACGATAATAAAATTGACTACGAGTTAAGAGATATTAAACTCGACAATCCCACACTTGAAGAATTGACCGATTGGTATAACAAAAGCGGAATACCGATAAAAAAGTTTTTTAATACAAGCGGATTGCTTTATAAATCCTTAGACCTTAAAAACAAACTGCCCGAAATGACCGATGACGAGATGTTACAACTCCTCGCAACAGACGGTATGCTCGTAAAAAGACCGTTGCTAATAGGAGATGATTTTGTGCTTGTTGGGTTTAAGGAAGTTGAGTGGGAAAATAATTTATGAAATTAAAGAATGAATTTTGTGCGATAACCGTATCTGTAAATGATCATTTTTCATTTAATGATCCTAAAAACGACCGGTATGGTATCATATTTAATCCTCAGAATTACAATTCTGAGGATAGTGTGAAAGCTCTCGAATTCGATGTAAATTTGTTTAATGAGCGAAAGAAAATAGCAATAATATCTTTTATTGGGGAACTTGAAGGTGATATTGCAGTTTTAGAAGGAACAGTACTGACTGTTCTCCAAGATGAAACTTTTTTGCAAATAGATGTTATTGATGGGAGAATTATTACAACAAAACCCACAGATATATTTGGAAGTGTTTTCTCGCTAAATAAATTTGATGATGATTATATTGTTCACGGCGAAATTGAAATTGCAAGGTATGATAGTGATTTCAATAAGATATGGTCTTTTAGTGGTAAAGATATATTTGCTTCTGTAACAGGTAGGCCTGCATTTGAAATGTCGGAAAACTCAATTAAACTGTATGATTTCCAAGATAATTACTATGAAATTGACTATAACGGTAAAGAAATCTAATTTGTCGCTTGCTATGCGACCTAACCTCTCTTTTATTGGTGTACAATTGTGACATCAAATGAAAGAGAGGTTTTTTATTATGAAAAACAACATTACTGAACTTGTATTTATTTTGGACCGTAGTGGTTCGATGGCTGGTCTTGAGAGCGACACAATCGGCGGTTTCAACTCTATGATCGAAAAGCAGAAGAAGCAGGATGGCGATTGTTATGTATCGACCGTACTTTTTGATGATGAAAGTGAAGTTCTGCACGACCGTGTAAAACTCGGCGATATCCCCAAGATGACCGACAGAGATTATACCGTTAGAGGTTGCACTGCACTTATTGATGCTATCGGTGGCGCAATCCACCATATTGGTAATATCCATAAGTATGCACGACCTGAGGATGTACCTGAGCACACAATGTTTGTTATCACAACTGACGGTCAGGAAAATGCAAGTCATAAGTATACAAGCGAACAGGTTAAAAAGATGATTGAGCGCCAAAAAGAAAAATACGGTTGGGAGTTTCTTTTTATCGGTGCGAACATTGATGCAGTTGAAACAGCGGCTCGTTATGGCATCGACAAAGACCGAGCAGTAAATTACAATGCAGACGGTGAAGGCACTCACATTTTATATGAGTCGGTTGCAAAAGCAGTTTGCAACGTCCGAGCAAGCGCACCGCTTAGAGCAGACTGGAGCGAAGATATTAACGCAGACTACCAGCGCCGTGGGAAAAAGAATAAGTAAAAATTTTAGGCGAGGGTCACTCCTCGCCTTGTTTTTTGTTTGTATAAGTTAAAAAAGTATATTCGAAAAATCTGGGGTAAAATATGGGGTAGCTCAAAATCTGGGGTAAAATGTGGGGTGGAAAAATTATGGGGCAGAACATGGGGTGCCTAAAAAACATGGGGTGAAATATGGGGCAAACCGCCTATATGGGTACAAAAGACGTTTATGAATCACAGTCTCCCCCTTAAAGGGTAATTATTGTATAATTACAATAATCGTTAGTTTTTGTACCCATATAACATTAAATGGGTATAAAATTGGCACTTTTTCACTCAAAAACGCATTTTGATGTTTTTTTATTTAAAAATGCTCAATAGTATAAATCTTTAGAGATGAATTTTCCTTTCCAAATGATAAAAGTTTTGAGAGTGTTTTTGCGAGAAAATAATAATCTTTTTGAGATGATTTTCTTTGCAAAAACTCATTTTAAAATGACAAGAAAATTATTATCATTTCGAGGTGGGCAAGAGGGCCAGAAATCTATTGTCATATCGGAGGGAAAATCCATCCCTCATTTCAAAATGAAAGTTTATCGAATCATCTCGAAACGAAAGTGTCTTAATCCTTTCAAAATGAGCGCCCTTTGATAAATCTAAAATTAATCCAAAATAAATCTGAAAGGCGATTTCAAAATGAGAGTCATAGGTCATATCGAAAAGAAAACCATAGTCATTTTAAAATGACACTCATAAAAAATAATTCCAATAAAAGAGAACTGCTGTAAGCATTTTGCTTGCGGCAGTTTTTTCTTTGTTAATCTTTTCTTGAAATGAGATAAACACTTTACGCATGTTTTCTATGTCAAGGTCGAGATACGTGACTGAATCGGGCGGTTAATGTTTTCTTGAACTGAACAAAAAACCTATTTTAAGTTTTACACAAAAGGAGGTGAAAGAGATGAATGTTCATTTAATTCTAAAAGAAGGCGACGAGGATTTGGTTTATTTGCGAAATTTTCTGCCACCGAAATCTTTTGGCAAATTCATCAATGCCGTAATCAAGGCGGAACTCACAGGCGATGTGGTGCTTTTCGGCTCGGACTATGATCCGTTTGGAAAAGAAAACGGATATCTCGACTTGCGGCTTGCTATCAAAGGCAAAGAGAACATTAAATATGTTAGTGCTTTGCCGAGCAGAAAAAGAACTATCGTTATTAAAGAACTGATTCGAAAGCAGATTAAGCTTTGTCAGGCAGATGAAATTCAATGGCTGGAAGCCGAGCAAGAAGAACAGAGGGCTGCTGAAGAATATGAAAGAAGGATGCAAGAAATACGGCAACGCAATCAGCAAAAATAACTTTCGTTAATCTTTTCTTGAAAGTCGAAATTTATGTTTTTTATATTTCAAGCAGAGATTTTCGTACAGAGAGTTGGAACCCCTATCTGATTCTTTGAACGAAAATTCTAAATGACCGAATCTGATGACGGCAGATTTAGGCTCTTAAAAATTATGAAGGAGAAGTTTAAATTGCAAAGTCGAGAAACATTTGAAGAAATTCGCAGCGCAGGAAGAATTAAAGTGAAGTTTGTCGAAAGACGAATTTTCGTTAAGAAGAAGTCGTTAAACAATTGGTAAATGCTGTATAAATGTTTTTCGCAAGGTAAAAAATATCTTATGAAAGGAATGGCAAGTTATGTTAAATTATTTTGATTTAATAAACTTAAAAACTGTTGCCATTGCCGATTGTTCTAAAGATAGCCTTGTTGATTTGCATGATGTGAAGATAGACGCAGAGAAATCTGTGCCTGAGAAAATGAATGACTATTTTGAGCAAATTAAAAATCCTTATCTTTTCAAAGTCGGCGATGTGAGAGTTAAGGTGAGTTTCGGCGGAGACCGAAGTTTTACCGATGCACTGGGAGCAGTTATTTCAAATGGAGCAAATTACCAAACAAATTTGGGTTGATTTAAAAGCGAAGGTATGGTATACTACGGTTGTGTAGAAAAGCGACCATACCTTCATATTAAAAAATATGGAGGTTTTAGCTTTATGTCAAATGCTAAATATGCTGAAATTTTAGAGCAGTCCTCCGTACCAAAAAAGGTTTGGAAGACTGCTCTTTATCTTCGTCTGTCCCGTGATGATGGAACCGAGACGGAGAGCAACTCGATTGCGTCGCAACGAGAAATTTTAAAAGAATATTTAAAACGCTGTCCAGATATGGAACTCGTTGAGATTTATTCTGACGACGGTTACAGCGGTACAAACTTTGACCGTCCTGATTTTATCAGAATGATGGAGGACGTTTATTCCGGAAAAATTAACTGTATCGTTGTAAAGGATCTTTCGCGTTTTGGACGAAACTATATTGAGATAGGAAATTATCTCGATAATATTTTCGTTCGTCAGCGTGTTAGGTTTGTAGCGATAAACAACAATTACGACAATTTAAGCACAGGTAACAATGTGGTTAGCAATTTGCTGACTTTAAGTATTACCAACGTTACAAACGAATCTCAGGCGGCGAGTACGTCTGTTAACGTGCGGGGTACGCTGAATTTAAGACGTCAGCAAGGTAAGTTTATCGGTTCTTTTCCGACCTACGGATACCTAAAAGATCCGGATGATAAACATCATCTTATTATTGATGAGGAAACAGCACCGATAGTGCGAATGATTTTTGAACGCTTTATTGCGGGCGAAAGTATAATAGGTATTACTAAAGACCTGAACGAAATGGGTATACCAAATCCGTCAATGTATAAAAAACAAAAGGGACTAAACTACAAGCATCCGTCAGGCAGAAGCAATGACGGTTTATGGCCTGATAGTTCGGTGCGCCGAATTTTGCAAAACCGTATGTATGTTGGCGATATGGTGCAAGGTAGAAATACTACCTATAGTTATAAGATTAAACAATGCCGCGCGATTCCTAAGGATGAGTGGATTGTTGTTGAGGGAACGCACGAGCCAATCATCAGCCAAGAGACCTTTGACAATGCACAGGCACTGTTTAATAAGCACATTCGTAAAAGCCCAAAGAAGAATACCGTTGATTTGTTTTCGGGGCTTGTGCGGTGTGCCGACTGTAAGCGTGTGATGAATAAAAAGACCAATCAACACCCGTACGGTACGTATCATTACTACCGTTGTGTAACCGCAAGAAAACTTAAAAAATCGGCGTGTACAAATCACACTATCCGTATTGATAAGTTGGAGAAAGCAGTGCTTTTGACCATTCAAAATATGATTAATACGGCAACAACAATGAGCGAACTGCTCTCTCAAATCAATAATAATTCCGCACGAAAAAAGGAATCAAGTCATATTGAGAATGCACTGAAATCTCAGGTTTCTGAACGTGAAAAACTTGTGTCTATGATTACCGACCTTTATCCCGACTGGAAAAGCGGTGTTATCACAGTGGATGAGTATCAGATGTTAAAGGAACGGCTTAATGAAAGACTGAGGATTGCTGACGAAAAAATTGCCTCTCTTAACAAGTCGGCTGAGCAGTTCCAAGACGGTATTACCGAAGAGAACGAGTTTGTGGCACATTTTAAAAAGTACGGTAATATCGAATGCCTTACAAGACCGTTGCTTACCGAACTCGTAGAAGAGATTTTCGTACACGAAGGCGGAGATATCGAAGTTGTGTTTAAGTTCCAAGATGCTTATGCACAGGTAGTTGAATATATCGAACTCAACAAACAACTTATTGAACCCGAAAAGCCAACCAAAAAGAAAAAATCGGCGTAAAGATAAAGCGTGTGTCATTTTGGCACACGCTTTACTCTATGTTTGGAATGATTACACTTGACAGATGTTATCAAATATGATAACATAATGATGTGGAAAATACATATATTATTTTAAGGAGGCGGATATTGTGAACGAAGATAATGTTTTACGCTCAAGGCAACGGATAATTTCCAAGCTCACTGAAGCAAGACTTGAAAAGCAAATGTCACAAGCAGAGTTAGCAAGTTTGATTGGAACACAACGTTCCAATATCTGCCGAATTGAAAGCGGAACACAAAACTTATCACTTGATATGCTTATAAAAATATCTGAAGCACTTGGCAAGGATGTCAATATCCTTTTGGAAGAGAGGAGAGAACCTATGAATAACAGTTATTCACTTCGTTTATATGATGATGAATTATTAACTTTCTGCCTTGAAGAAAAGGGATTAGAAGGTTTAAAATCACATATTCTATCTGTTAACAAAGATAAGAAGAATCTTTTTCCTTTAGATTTAGAATTGACTGATGACGGCATCCTTAAATGGCTCGAACGCAGAGTTATTCCCAAAAACCGAGCCTTTGTTGACGAAATTTTGAAAACACTTGGTCTTAGTCTTAACAATACCAAAGGTATCATTGACGTATGTAAAGGTCTTTCTCTAAACGACAGTTATTGGGTTGTGCCTACTAATTTTAATGGTACATTCAAAGAATTTAACCTTTATGAAAACCGTTTCTCAGAAGTTTTGTCACTGGTGGCGTATACCGGTGTGGGAACTGCTAATCAAGCATTTACTACTTCACCTGAGCTTACTACACAGGGTATGCTTCGTAAGGCATGGAGATTTATTGAAAATGACGGTATCTACCTTTATAAAGGCGGTACTGAGGGTTTTGCTAATTCAGGTAATGAACCCTATTCCGAATACTACGCTTGCCAAATTGCGAAAGCAATGGGCTTATATGCAGTCGAGTATGATTTGGAAAATTGGAAAGGTATTTTAGCATCAAAATGCGAAATCTTTACCGATATTGATACATCGTTCATTCCTATAGGTAGAATTGTTAAAAGCGGCGGAATCAAGGCTTGTCTTGAATACTATGAAAATATGGGTGAAGACTGTGCCGAATTTTTGAAAAGCATGTTGGTGTTTGATGCTGTTATTTATAACGAAGACCGACACTTTGGAAACTTCGGTGTTTTAAGGGATAACAAAAACGGAATGATAATAGGCCCTGCGCCAATCTTTGATAACGGTCTGTCACTTTTCAATTACGCTATGGATAATGATATAAAGGATTTAGAGAATTACGCTAAAACCCGTTTTAATCCTTACGGTGTATCATACGAGAGCATTTGTGCCGAGGTTATGGGAACTAAGCAGAAAAATCAACTTCGAAAACTCATTGATTTCAAGTTCACAAGACACCCAAGCATCAATCTGCCTGAAGAACGCTTAGTAGCAATTGAAAAGCATATTCAAAGCAGAGTCAGAAAGTTATTGGCTCTTCCAACTGCATCTAAATAATCACATTAAAACGGCATAATGTGTTTTTCACAGACTGCCGTTTTTGCACAGTAAAGAGAAAGCGTGCGACAGTTGACTGCCACACGCTTTCGGTTTTTCGCTCTAATCCAAACTACAAGTTGTTTGGGGTTTTAATGTTTTTTCAAAGACACTAATAGTTTCTTATTCAATTGTTATAATATGGTTTTGTGTTTTTGGGGTTTTGGAATTATCCCAACCGTCAATAAAATCAGTATTATGAGGAAATTTACTAATTAAATCATATCCTCTAAAAATCTCGATTTCTTCTGAAAAAGGGCAGGTATCCTTTTTAAATGCGATTTCTCTATCGCCTAAATCAAAGATAACACCACGTGTTAACCAAACATTGTATGTTTGAGTTCCGTTCTCAAAAATTTGTTGGTTTTCGTTGATTATGGTGATTTTTTTGATAATTTGATTTACAGGGGTATCAATTTGCTCTGTATCGTCAAAGAAAGATTTAATTTCGTTTTCAGAACATTCTGTTATGCCGAATACAGCATAGTCATCCTGCTCACCAAAATAATCTACCGATTTTTGTTCGTTACGAAATTCATAAACTCTTTCATCAACAAATATGCCGATGATTCCTGTAACAGAATGGTTAAAAACAAATTCATCAGAGCGATATTTTTTGAAAGTTTGTCCTATTATCTGCCTCACGATATTAGAATCAAATCTCATATCAATAGTTTTCATATATTGCCTCTCAAAATTATTCAATTACTGTAATTTCACGTGTGATATTTGCGACAAATCCGTTACAATCTTCCCATTCCTCAAGAAAATCATCGGTCTTTGTGAATTTTTCTATAAGGTCATAGCCACGGTGAATTGTTATCATCTCAGAAAACCAAGTTCCGATTTCAAAAGATATTTCACGAGAATCTTCTAACGTAAATATAAAACCAACTGTAGAAGAAAACTCATAGTTTTCACCATTGTGTTTTACGGTTTGAAAATCATTAACAACAGAAATAGATTTTATTTTACTATTTACTGGGGTTTCTATCATTTTACCATTATCCATAAAAGTTTTGATATTGTTATCAGTGGTTTCGGTTATTTTAAATTGTGCAACTTCATCTGTCGTTAAAAATCTTTTTACTTCCTTTAAAAGGGAAGTAATTTTAAAAGGCTTTCCTTCAACATAAATCCCTACAATTCCATATACCATAGGACTATTAATAAACGGGTCACATTTATATTTGTTGAATGTTTTACCAATCATATTTTTAAGTGTGTTCATTTCATTTTCGGAAATGATTGTTGTAATATCCATTATTTTACCTCCTCCGTAAAATGAATTTTTTGTTGCTTTACTCCGCCAGTATGGCTACTGTTTGATATGTTGATTTCAACAACTGGTGTTCCATCGGATGATGATATCTTTCTCCAAGTAATTACAGAACCATCAGACATCTGAGTGATACGCATATTACCATTGTTATAAATAGTTTCGGTTCCACCTAAAGCAATCTTATTGTAAAAATCGGTTGCAGTTGAGACACTATCCCTTGATACAATGTTTCTTGTTTTGCTTCCGGTGCTAGGACTTTTTTCTCCAAAATATCCTCCTGTGTATTTATAAGAATTAGAAGCGATGAGCACATTTTGGCCGATACTATGATATTTTCGTGTGCCGCCTTTAAAACCTGTTCCCATTTATGCACACTCCTCTTTAGGATGTGTTTGTTCAAATAAGCTGGGATAACGGTGGAAATTAGTTTTATCTTCTAAATCTTTAAACACCGCATCAGGCATATATCCGTGAACTAAAACATCAGTGGGCTTTAATATTTTTATCATTTCGGTCAAACCTTGCTTAAAAATTTCTTTTTGCTTGTTTGAACGAATGCAACCGTGTGTGCTTATAGATACAATAGAGTTTTTTGGAACTCCGAGAAAGCAATATTCAAAACTGCTTTCATCGCTCCAACGTATATTAGGAATAACTGGTATTCCTTGTTTTTGTAGATAGTAACCTACGGCACGGTTGAAATATGTATTTGTTTGTTGAAGACAAGTGGATTGACCAATCAGCATTGTACAATCGGGGGAAATAACTCCGTCAAATTCCTTTAATAAATCTACATATTTTGTAGTTGATGTTAAAACATCAGCAAAGAATTTATCGTGCATATAAAAATGTACGTACTGTCGTTTATCGCTTGTCCGTTTGGCTTTTTCAAAGGGGATTAAACCCTTGGGAATCTGTGTGTTTTTTAAATTCATAAGCGCCGGAATCCCTGCGGCACCTACGAATGATGCGCCTTCAACAAGATAACTGTGAAAGCCATCATCTAAAATGGTTTTACGCATAACTTTGCACCTTTCCGTCATCTTTGTGACATAAATTTAGATTTTTCTTTGACTTTTTTACAACAAAAATTTTGCATTTTATTCAAATTTTTGTTGCGTTTTTCTCCGAAAGGTGCTATTATGTATTTAGCAGGATACGAATGGCAACATTCGGAGAGAAGCATTGTATTGATTGCGCCAACAATCTTTACGATGCTTTTTCTTTTTTTAACGACAATCATTTCACATCACCGTCCTTTCTTATAATTTCTTTATTGAAACAAGTCTAATAGACTGATTTCGTATTTTTTCAAGTTTCCGCCATACTTTAACCAGTTAGTATATCGTTGAAAACAAATATCAGCACAGGGATGAGAAATATCAAATTTATTTACTATATCCATATAGTCTTCACATTCGTAGTGGTCAATAAGCGGTGAGGGAGCAAGGGCGTATGCTGCATAATAATCTGCAATTTTTCTTGCTAGCTCACTTTCTTGCTTATGTCCCATTTCTATATGTCCGATTTCATGCATAATTGTAAAACGAACACGCTGAAGTCCTTGAGTATCATCATAATATATTACGAATGTTTTAGCATCAGGGTCATAGTGACTAATTCCGTCAATATTGTTTAGTAAAAAATTAATGTAGGTGCTTCTATCAAGATGGGAAAAAGGTTTGATTATATAACCCTTACGTTTCGCAATATCAAATGGGTCAATGGGTGCTTTGGTTATATTAAGTTCCTTGTAGAGAGAAAAGACTTTTTTCTCGATTGTGTCATACATCTTTGAGGGAAGACGAACTACAGTATATTCGTGTTCGTTTATCATTTATCGAGTAGCACCTTCATTAGTTTCATTTTTTCTTCATCAGTCATATTAGCGGTACTTCTTGCAACAAGACGATATACCTCTGCAAAATCTTCATTTGAAGAAGTTCCACTGATGAGATAGTCGGATGTGGTGTTAAGGGCAGTGGCGAGGTTTGCAACAACTTCTATTTTGGGTTCACGCTCATTTTTAAGATAACGTGACATTGCCGCTTCGGTAACACCTACCATTAAAGCGAGTTCTTTCTGGGTATATCCACTGGCTTTTAGTAATTTTTCAATTCTATTTCCTATTTTTTCATTCATGGCACATACCTTCCTTTCACTTTTAATTATTTTAGCATAAAATTATCATTTTGTCAAGTTTTTATTACCGAAATAATATTGTGCGCCATTTTTGTCGGTGTAGATGCATTCGTAAAAAAACAAATTTCAAAAAATTTATGGTGTTCTCTTGACATTTTCCCCTGCTGCGGCTGATACCATTTTGCAGTACCTTGAGGATACCGCCACGGAGCCTACTAATTATGATGCCATCTTTACGGGTGATTTAGGCAGCGTCGGCAGTCAGCTGTTGCTTCGCCTTTGCAAGAGTCGCGGCGTGAATTTAAGTACGCATAAGGATTTCGGCGTGATGATATTTGATCCGCAAAAGCAGGATGTTCATGCCGGCGGTTCGGGGTGTGGCTGCTCAGCTTCAATGATGAGTTCTTATGTGATGCGACAGTTTGAAAAAGGGCAATATAAGAACATTTTGTACTGTGCGACAGGCGCTTTGCTGTCTCCGACATCGGTTCTGCAAGGCAGTACCATTCCGTCAATTTGCCATTTGGTGCATATATCGGCTTCTTAAACACGGAATAATAGATTAAAACCCGACTTTGCATTTGATCAAAGTCGGGTTTTGCTGTACTGATTTCGAACCATGATGGCCATATCCGTATTCATGCTTTCGGTAATATGAAAGTAGAACTCATTACCGAATTTCCGAGCTTCACATAACAGAACCTTTTGGCGACCGGCTGTAATAACCACAAGTAACACTTATGATTCTTCGTCGTTATAGTGGTGCAAAAGGCGTCGTTCGACAGCGGACGCAGACAACTCGTTGTTCAATCTATCGTTTGCAACTGACATTGACTCGCTAATCGGGTTTTTCCATTTTATCATAGAACGGTCTTCACGGCACGTAGAATCTCTCTGAATTGATCAAATTTGGATTGTTTCTCAATTCAAAACGCAAGGATTGATAAATCCTGATGATTTGCTATAATGATACTGTTGTTAAGGGTATGTAAGGGGGATGGACGTTATGGCGAAGAAACAGCGTGATTCGGCCTCGGTTCGGCGGTGGCTGTTTTCTAAGACTACATCGCTTGTCGGTAAACGGGTCGCTGTTACCGGTGCTACCGGGGGACTCGGCATGGCTTTATGTGCCTATTTGGCCGACTTGGAAGCAGATTTGCTGCTATTTGCTCGAAACCGTGATAAGGCTGACAGTCTTGTCAATGCCCTGAGAAAAGAGAAGCCCGCTTTGAGAATTGAGGTTTGTCTTTGTGATTTTGAAAAGAAAAGTGATACTATAAAAGCGCTTGAGCGATTAGAAGTATACCGGCCGGATTATTTGGTTTTAGCCAGTGGCATTTATGCCGTACCGCGGCATCATGTTTGCGGCGTGGATAATGTGTTTACGGTGAACTGCCTGTCGCCGTATTTTTTGGTGCATAGGTTGGCCAATCAATTCAAAGAAACCGGATGTCATGTGGTGGTGGTAGGCAGCATTGCTTATCGTTACAAAAAGAGCGATCCGGCAGATTTTGATTTTTCAGGCTATCGACAATCATATCTGTGTTACGGCAATTCTAAACGGACGCTGATGGCCTCCTTAACAAGGTTTGGGGAATCACATCTCCCCGGTCAAATTACGGTGGTACATCCGGGTATTTCCTTTACCGGCATCACGGCTCATTATCCCAAATGGTTGTTTGCCCTGATCAAACACCCGATGAAGTGGATCTTTATGGAGCCTCATAAAGCTGCATTATGCCTGTTGGCCGGATTATTTACGGATTGTAAACCGTGGCAATGGATCGGTCCGATCTTTTTGGATATTTGGGGAATGCCGAAAATTAAGCGTTTTAAGGGAATTTCGTCAGATGAGGCAGATGCGCTGTCAAAGACTATGGAGCGTGTGGTGGCACAATGGGAGCAAGGAGATGTGTTACATGAAACAGGCGTTGGCTGTTAAAATCAGTGACTACAGTGTATTGATTTGTTCTCACCGTTTTGTTTTACGCCATCTGCGCAGTGTGGCGACACCGTCTATGTCGGAAAACGGCGTAGCCACCAAGGAGTAACTCGGTCTGTATCGGTGTCATGTTTCGGGTGTATGCCTTCGAGCAGTTGATGAACTATATGCTTTATGATTGAGTTTCGGAGCCATATGGTGTATAATGTGTTAAATACTTCAAGAAATAAGAAATGTTTATGAAGGAATTTGAGGGTTCAAGCAAAGATACCGTTGTAGCAATTCACCTAAACGCAGTACATTCAGCGCAATAGTGAAATTAGGGTTTCTATCATGGATGAAATTGCCGGCCCTTGCATATCTATAACCAAATAGAGGTGTTGATATGCAAAAGAAATGGACAGTGGCCACAGCCGTACTTTTGGCGATTTGCTTGATCATCGGTCTTTGTTATGGTGTTCCGATAAACGGCGAGGCGGTAGACGGTTCTCCCGACAATCGCCCGGTGGTGATTGTTGATGCGGGTCACGGCGGATTTGACGGTGGGGCGGTGGCGTTAGACGGCACTTTGGAAAAGGAAATCAACTTGAAGATTGCTCTAAAACTCGGCGAATGGCTTCGCTTGGTCGGATATGATGTCATCTATACAAGAGAAAGCGACACCGGCATTGAGGACAGCGAAACAGATTCCATTCGTCAGCGAAAAAAGAGTGATATGTATAATCGGTTGGATTATATGTCCCGCTATCCGGAGGCGTTGTTTATCAGCATCCACCTGAACAAGTTTACGACCTCCACCGCTAGCGGAACACAGGTGTTTTACGCTCCCGGTAACGAGCAAGCGAAAAAGCTTGGTCAGTGCATTCAAGAATCGGTGGTATCCCTGCAACAACCCGATAATACACGGGTTATCAAGCAGGGAACCAAAAGCACTTTTCTTTTGTACCGGGCCAGTGTTCCGGCCGTGATTGTCGAATGTGGCTTTTTAAGCAATCAGCGCGAACTGGCTCTTTTGAAGGACGAGAACTATCAGGCCTGTATGGCGTACGCTGTTTTTTGCGGTATTATGAGCTATTGCGCACAAAACCGATAAGAAGAGAATGAAATGGGGATGTAAAATGGCAGATAAGGTTAAAACATTGTTTGTATGCACGGCCTGCGGTCACGAGAGTGCTAAGTGGAGCGGCCGCTGCGACGGGTGCGGCGAATGGAATACCATGGAGGAAACAGTGGTTCGCCCAAAACAACCCTCATCCGTGAAACGGGATCATTCTGTCGGCGGTTTGCAAGTACAGCCGCTTTCTGATATCAAGCTGTCAATGGAAACAAGAACCAAAACCGGTATAAGCGAGCTTGACCGGGTGTTGGGCGGCGGCATTGTTAGGGGATCGGTGGTGCTGATCAGCGGCGACCCCGGCATCGGGAAATCCACCATCCTGTTGCAAATGGCTGATCATCTGCCCAGGGACAGCCGTGTTTTGTATGTGTCCGGTGAGGAATCGGCGGTGCAGATAAAGCTCCGTGCCGGACGGCTTCATGTGGAAAATCCGGCCTTGTCTGTTATGTCAGAGACCGATACGCAGGCCATATGTGAATATATACAACTTGATAAACCGGATTTGGTCATCATTGATTCTATTCAAACCATGCAAATCAGCGAGCTGTCCTCTATGGCCGGCAGTATTGTGCAGGTCAGAGAATCAACCGGTTTGTTTTTACGCACCTGTAAGCGGTTGGACATACCGATTTTTATTGTCGGCCATGTCAATAAGGGCGGTGATATTGCCGGACCGAAGGTGTTAGAGCATATTGTCGATACCGTTTTGTATTTTGAGGGTGAACGCAATCAGTCTTACCGAATTTTGCGTGCCATTAAGAATCGTTTCGGATCTACCAATGAAATCGGTGTGTTTGCCATGGGGGATGCTGGGCTCAAAGAGGTGGAAAACCCCTCTGCCATGTTGCTGTCCGGCCGTGCCTCAAAGGTGTCCGGTAGTTGTATAACCTGCGTTATAGAAGGAACACGACCCTTACTTGCCGAGGTACAGGGACTGGTAACAACGACCGGCTTTGGAAATCCCAGACGGGTTACAACCGGGTATGACTATAATCGTTTGAATTTGTTATTGGCGGTTTTGGAAAAACGGTTGGGGTTATTTTTCTCAAATTTGGATGCCTATTTGAATGTGGCCGGCGGTCTACGACTGGATGAGCCTGCTGCCGATTTGTCGGTGGCTTTGTCACTGGTTTCGGCACTTCGGGATGTTCCGTTGGATGAGAAAACCATTGTTTTCGGTGAAATCGGTCTGTCTGGCGAACTCAGGAGTGTGCCGCGGGCGGCAGAGAGAGTCAGCGAGGCACAACGGCTTGGCTTTACCACCTGTATTTTACCGAAGAGTTGCTTACAACAGCTTAAGGATAAATCGGTGACTATGGAGCTTGTGGCGGTATCCAGTCTGTTTGATGCCGTCAAACTGGTGCATCGTTGACAGATTGATTGTATGATTGGGACCCGCTTTGATGGTCAGCGTGATGACGTTCATTGCCTTTGACTTGGTAAAGGCTTTATGGGCAATTCTCATTGGTGAACGAATATGGTATGTTTTGCAAGGAATGAATGGTTGTTAAAATTTTTTAGACTTTTCTGTCAAAAGGTGAATCATTTTCAACAGAATAAAAAAATCACTTGACAGATGACGGCCGGTTATTGTATAATATTTTCATCATATTACCCCTGCACGGTTTGCGGAGGGAGGGAATTCGAATGAGTCAGGTTCGTATTAAAGAAAATGAATCACTTGATAACGCTTTGAGACGCTTCAAGAGACAGACTGCCAAGGACGGCGTGATTCAGGAAGCTCGTAAGAGAGAACACTATGAAAAGCCTTCTGTAAAGCGTAAGAAAAAGTCGGAAGCGGCACGTAAACGGAAGTTCCGCTAAGTGAAACAAAATGAGAAGCGGTTGAGCGATCAATCGCTTCTCTTTTTAATATGAAGGATTAACGGAAAGGGGATTGCCGGTGTTTCGTCCTACAATCGTAAAAAATCGTGTCACGGATTTGACCGGTGATGACTTAAAGAGACTGTCTGTTAATACGCTGCTGTTAGATGTCGATAATACGCTGTCTGTGCATCACGGACAGCAACCGATTGATGGGCTTGTGAGTTGGATCGAATCCATGCAAAGAGCCGGTGTTGGGCTGTTTTTAATCTCTAATTCAACCAATAAACGACTTGAGCCTTTTGCATTAAAACTCGGGTTGCCGTTTGTATCGGTTAGCTTAAAACCGCTTCCGGTCGGTTATATGCGTGCCATTCGTCGTTTTTCGTTGGATAAAAAGCGCTGTATGGCCGTCGGCGATCAACTGTTCACCGATATTCTCGGCGGAAAGCTGTTCGGTCTTAAAACGGTTTTGACAACTCCCATTCTACCTGAAACATCCTTAAGGTTTCGTTTTAAGCGGTCTGTTGAGCGGTGGTTTATAAAAGCGGAGGGAATCAGATGAATGATTGTGTGGCTCGGTTTGGCCCCGCCGGTAATAGCGAGAGCTTTACGGCCATGGGCTATAAACAGACATTACAAGTCCCTGAGTATCTTTTGACACTGGGCTTGGATCATTATGAATACCAGTGCGGTCGTGGCGTGAATGTCAGCGAGGAAAAGGCCGTCGCTTTCGGTGCTTTGATGAAAGAGAAGGGGCTGACGGTATCGTTGCACGCACCGTATTATATCTCTATGTCCTCTCTTGAGGAAGAAAAACGACTGCATTCTGTCGATTATATTTTGCAAAGTGCTCGAGCGGTGTCGGCCATGGGCGGCGATCGCATTGTGGTGCATACCGGCTCATGTGGTAAACTATCACGAGAAGAAGCCATGCGGCTGGCCAAGGATACAATGGGTAAAGCCTTGGCTG
Source organism: Clostridiaceae bacterium (assembly GCA_016295355.1). Classification (GTDB taxonomy): domain Bacteria; phylum Bacillota; class Clostridia; order Oscillospirales; family Acutalibacteraceae; genus SIG607. The sequence continues at coordinate 28,053 of JAEDLK010000011.1, read as the reverse complement.
CTTTGAGAAACGAGCATCTCGATCATGTGCATATTTGCCCTGAAACCATGGGAAAAATCAATCAGCTTGGCAACATGGAAGAAGTTATGTTGCTGTGCGAAATGGATGAATCCCTGATTCCGTGCATTGATTTCGGCCACCTGAACGCCAGAACCATGGGCGGTCTTGCGACCAAAAACGATTTTCGGGTATTACTTGATGAAATGTGTCGGCGACTGGGTAATGAACGCGGTCGAAGCTTTCACGCTCATTTTTCTAAAATTGAATATACCACGGGTGGCGAGAAACGCCATTTGACCTTCGACGATACGGTTTACGGCCCTTCCTTTGAACCGTTGATGGAATTGTTAGCCGAACGAGGCTGTTGTCCTACTGTTGTCTGCGAATCAGCCGGAACGCAGGCCGAGGATGCCAAGAGCATGAAAGAGCATTATTTATCGGCCAAAAGAGGCGTGATTCATGATTGATTTTTCTTCACTTACGCAAAATCATGCAGCCGTTCTTTTGTGTGACCCCGAAACAAGACGGTATTTTACCGGTGTTCATTCGTCGGACGGCTATGTGTTGGTGACGGCGAATAAGAGCGTTCTGTTAGTGGACAGCCGGTATTATGAAGCTGCAAAAAAGCATGAAACCAAGCAGTGCGAGGTGGCACTTTGGAGTGGTTCTGCGTGTACGATCATTAACGATTGTCTGCAACGGCTGTCTGTGAAAAGGCTCTATGTGGACGACACGGTCAGCGTGGCTTTTTACAAAAAACTGTGCGGTGAAATCTCTTGCGAGGTGACATCCGATGCGTCGGTTGGTAAGGCGATTGATATTGGTCGTTCAGTAAAATCCGAAAGAGAAATCGAGTTGACCGTTCGTGCCCAAAAGATTGCCGAAAAGGCTTATCTGAATCTTTTGTCGGTGTTGAAGCCGGGCATGACAGAACGTCAGGTCGCCCTGCAACTGGATTACGAAATGCGTTCCTTGGGCAGCGAGGGTGTAGCCTTTGATACCATTGCTGTTTCGGGAACTCATTCGTCTTTGCCGCATGGAGAACCGACAGACAAACCGCTCGAAAACGGTGATTTTTTGACGCTGGACTTCGGTGCTGTTTATGAAGGATATCACAGTGATACCACGCGCACGGTGGCCATCGGCTATGCAACCGATGACATGAGGCGTGTGTATGATGTGGTGCTAGCGGCACAACTGGCCGGGTGTGAGGCCTTAAGGGCGGGCATGACGGGACAAGACGCCGACGGCGTGTGTCGGCAAATCATTGAGACGGCCGGCTACGGAGATTATTTCGGTCACGCCACGGGTCACGGTGTCGGTTTGGCTATTCACGAGTATCCGTCACTTTCTCCGAAAAATACGGAAAAGTTGCGCGAAAATCAGCTTGTGACAATTGAGCCTGGTATCTATTTACCGGGTAGATTCGGCGTAAGAATCGAAGATTTATTGGTTGTGGGTTCGATTTCAAGTCATAACTTGACAAATCTGTCAAAAACGCTTATAATTCTTTCGTAATTAAACATTTGGAGGAATATCTTATGTTAAGTGCAGGAGATTTCAGAAACGGTCTAACCTTTGAGGAAGACGGACAGGTTTTGCAGGTTGTTGAATTTCAGCACGTAAAGCCGGGCAAAGGCGCCGCCTTTGTCAGAACCAAAACCAAGAATGTTATCACCGGTTCTGTTGTTGAAAAGAGCTATAACCCCACCGCAAAGTTCCCAGTCGCTTATGTTGAGCGTAAGGATATGGAATATTCTTATAACGACGGCGATCTGTATTACTTCATGGATCCCGAAAGCTATGAGCTGGTTCCGATCAATGCATCCGATATCGGCGATACCATGAAGTTTGTTAAGGAAAATATGGTTTGTAAGGTTTTGTCCTATAAGGGCAAGGTTTTCGGTTTGGAGCCTCCTACCTTTGTTGAATTGGAAGTCACTGCTACAGAGCCGGGTTTCAAGGGCGATACCGCTACCAATGCAACCAAACCGGCCACCTTGGAAACCGGTGCCGAGATTCGGGTACCGTTGTTTGTTAATGAAGGTGAAAAAATTCGCATTGATACCCGTACCGGCGAATACATGGAACGCGTTTAATGGGGCATCATATACTTTTAGGAGGGCTATCGCATGACAATTAGTGAAAAAGCTGCTTATGTAAAAGGTCTTGCCGAAGGGCTGGATATTAACGAAACCACCAAGGAAGGTAAGTTGCTGTTAGCCATCGTTGATTTGCTTGCTGACATCACCACCGATTTAGAAGATGCTCAGGACGCTTGTGCCGAGTTGTGCGAGCAGATTGATGCTGTTGACGAAGATTTGTCTGAGTTGGAAGATGTTATTTATGACGACGATGACGAGGACGAATGCTGTGGTTGCGACGGCTGTTGCGACGATGACGAGCTGTATGAGGTGGAATGTCCGAACTGTCACGACATCATCTATGTTGATGATAAAATGCTGGAAGATGAGAGCATGACCTGCCCGAATTGCGGAACCGATTTGGAATTTGATTTAGAGGACGAGGATGCTGACGCTTCCGACGTCGAGTAAGAGTTTTGTTTTCCGCACTTTACCCGGTGTAGAGTGCGGTCTTTTTATAGCTGTTGCAGGGTGATTGGAATGGTTAAAACGGAACTTGAATGGCAATGCGCCGGCGAATCGGACGGACGAGCGGGCGGCATTCCGGTTGTGATTGTTGCAGGTGGTCGGTCTACTCGAATGGGCGGACTGGACAAAGTATTGGTCGAGTTGATGGGGATTCCTGTTTTAGTGCGTACTATGCAAGCTTTTGAACGCAATGCCCATATCGGTCGCATCGTGTTGGTTGTCAGAGAGGATCTAATGGCCGATGCGAGTCGTCTGGCAAAACAATATATGATCGGTAAGCTGACCGATGTCATTACCGGCGGTGACGATCGTTTAACTTCTGTGAAAAACGGGTTAGATGCACTGGCCGACTATGACGGTCCTGTGCTGATTCACGACGGAGCAAGACCCCTCTTGACCGATGAAGTGATTGACCGGGTAACTGATGCGCCGAGCGATGCGGTTTGTGTGGTTTGCGGTGTGCCGCTTAAGGATACTGTCAAACAGGTGGATGGCGAAACGGTTGAAAAGACGCTGAATCGCAATCATCTTTTGGCGGTACAAACACCGCAACGCCTTTCGGCCGCTTTGTATAAAGGTTTGTTAGATACCATCCATAACAGCGATTTATACACAGATGACGCTTCCGTGATGGAAGCGGCCGGTTATTCGGTGCTTTGTGTACCGGGCGATGAAACCAACATTAAATTAACAACCCCCGCCGATCTTTGCGTGGCGGAATGCTACTTACGGGAGAGTCTAACATGAGAATCGGGCATGGCTATGATGTACACGCTTTTTGCGAAGGCCGTCCGCTAGTTCTGGGAGGCGTGACAGTCCCTTACTGTAAGGGGCTGGCAGGTCATTCCGATGCGGACGTTTTAATTCATGCTGTTTGCGACTCCTTGTTGGGGGCGGCCGCACTTGGGGACATCGGTCAACTGTTTCCTGATAACGATCCGGCTACATTGGGCATTGATAGCCGAATACTTCTGAGAAAAGTTGATGGATTGTTGCGTCAAAACGGTTATCGGGTGGTCAATGTTGATGCCACTGTTATTGCCCAACAACCCAAACTTTGTGATTATGTCAAGGCTATGCGTCAATGTATGGCACTGGATTTATCGGTACCGCTGTCAAGCGTCAGCGTAAAGGCTACAACCGAAGAAGGTCTTGGCTTTACCGGAGCAGGGCAGGGAATAGCCGCTCATGCCGTTTGCCTGATTGAGGCTCTTTAGGCATAAGTACTCCTATGCTTTTCATATGCTTATTTCGGGGGAATGAGGATATGAAAGTTTATCTCACCTGTTCGCGTACTATGCTGTCTGTGTTTTTGAGCGTTGTTTTAGCAGTATTGATGCTTTGCTCATTTACTTACGGCTTTGAAACGGCGCCGAAATTGACCAGTGAAGCACAACGACAGGCGTTCTTGGAACAGTTGGGCTTTTCGTCTTGCGGGGATCCGGTGTTTGTTGATGAAATTACGGTTCCGTGGGAATTTCCGGCTGTTTATAGACGGTATAACGATTTGCAACTGTCAGCCGGATATAATCTTATGAATTTTCGCGGGCAGACTTTAACGCAGTATACTTACGCATATAGTGATACAATATATATTCATTTGCTATTTTCGAATGGGGAGGTAGTCGGCGGCGATATTTGTGATCCGGCATTAAACGGACAGATGTGGCCGCTCCGTGAGTTGACAGATGAAGAACGCAATGCGCTTGGATAAGTTAATTGCTTCACAGACGACCTTGAGCCGCCGTGAAGCACGGCAACGAATATTATCCGGCCGAGTTTCTGTAAATACGGAGGTATGTAGGAGCATTGATGCCTCCGTTATGCCACAGCAGGATACTGTTCTGTTGGACGGACAGGCCATCGGGTATCAGCCATTTGTATATTATATGTTGCATAAACCGGCCGGCGTTCTGTCGGCAAGCAGGGACAGACGCGCGACGACGGTGCTGGATTTGTTACATGAATGTGATCGAACAAGGCCCTTGTTTCCGGTCGGACGCTTAGATAAAAACACAACAGGGCTTTTGCTGTTGACCGACGACGGTATGATGGCGCATCGTATTATCAGCCCCAAAAGCGGGATCGAAAAAGAATATTCAGTCACCCTTGACGGACCGGTAACAGATGATATGGTAAAGCGGTTTGCAGAAGGTATTACCTTGACCGACGGAACGGTTTGTGCGTCGGCCGGATTGACTGCTTTGGAAAACTGTCGGGCTCGTGTGATTTTGACAGAAGGCAAGTATCACGAAATCAAAAGGATGTTCGGGGTCTGCGGATTGGGTGTTAATCAATTGCATCGCATGAGAATCGGTCATCTGTGGTTGCCGGATGATTTGCCGGTTGGCGAATATCGACCGGTTTCGGCAAAAGAATTGTCAGAATCAGTCTTTTGTTGATAAACTGTTATTCATATTAAACAAATTATTGGGCTATATTTTTAATCATTTGACAATAGTATTTTCTAAACGCATTTGGTATAATAATAAGGCTTAATATCTGCGTGTTTTTTAGGAGGTCCAATCATGGCGAGTTTGTCTTTGCGTAATGTTTACAAAAAGTACCCCGGTGGGGTTGTTGCTGTTTCCGATTTTAACTTGGAAATCAAGGACAAGGAATTTATCATTCTGGTCGGTCCTTCCGGTTGCGGTAAATCCACCACGTTAAGAATGGTAGCCGGTTTGGAAGAGATTTCCAGCGGTGAGGTTTATATCGGTGATCGATTGGTGAATGAAGTGGCACCGAAGGACAGAGATATTGCAATGGTGTTCCAGAACTATGCTCTGTATCCGCATATGTCCGTGTTTGACAACATGGCCTTCGGTCTGAAGCTCCGTAAAACCTCTAAGGATGAAATCAGACGCCGTGTTGAAGAGGCTGCCCGCATTTTGGATATTGAACATTTGCTGGAAAGAAAGCCGAAGGCTTTGTCCGGCGGTCAGCGTCAGCGTGTTGCTTTGGGTCGTGCTATCGTGCGTGAGCCGAAGGTCTTTTTATTGGACGAGCCGCTGTCCAACTTGGATGCTAAGTTGCGTGCCCAGATGCGTACTGAGATTTCCAAGCTGCATCAGAGATTAGGCACCACCTTTATCTATGTTACCCACGATCAAACCGAAGCTATGACAATGGGTACCCGTATCGTTGTTATGAAGGGCGGTTTCATCCAGCAGGTTGATACCCCGAACAACTTGTACCTGTATCCCTGCAATCTGTTTGTTGCCGGCTTTATCGGTTCTCCGCAGATGAACTTTATTGAGTGCTTGCTGCTCAAGGAAGGCGAAGATTTCTTTGTGGAATTCGGTTCCGAAGATACCAAGACCCGTGCCGGTGTTAAGTTTAAGATTAAACTGCCGGCATCCAAGAACAAGGATAACCGTTTGGAGCCCTATGTCGGTAAGGAAATCATCATGGGCATTCGTCCTGAAAATGTTCACAACGAGGAAGATCTTATTAAGGCTAACCCCGATGGCGTTGTGGATGCCAGTGTTGAAGTGACTGAATTGATGGGTGCTGAAACCTATCTGTATATGAACTGTGAAGGTCAGCCGATTAATGCTCGCGTGGCTCCGACCAACACCGCTCGTCCGGGCGATCAGATTAAGATTGCGTTTGAAACCGCTAAAATTCATCTGTTCGATAAGGACACCGAGTTGACTATCACCAACTGATTCTTTGTATTCTTGCCTGCACGGATTCGTCCGTGCAGGTTTTTTATGTAATTTCGGTTCATTTTGTCATATTTTTGTAACTTTTTTGATTTATCACTTGAATTATGGTCGTCTTTTGTGTAAAATGGTAGTGTATAAGAAGAATTGAACCTGCAAGGAGTTGTGATTATGTCAAATCGCCTGTTTCAAAGCGTCATCTCGCAAATGAAGGATGCTATCGACAAAACATTTGGTGTGATTGATGAAAACTATACCGTGATTGCCTGCAGCGAGTTAAGTAGAATCGGTGAAACATTGCGCCTGCCCACTGAGAACATTATTCGTTCAAAATGTTCTGTCGGTATGGGGTATACCTATAAATTTATCGGCAGTGAACCCACCAACGAATATGTTGTGTTTGTTGAAGGTGAAGATTTGATTGCCGAAAAATATTGCGGCGTCATCACGGTGGCCTTTACCAATATTAAGTATTATTATGATGAAAAATATGATCGTAGCAATTTTGTTAAAAACATTATTTTGGACAATATTCTGCCGGGCGATATTTATTTGAAGGCACGAGAACTGTACTTTAATTCCGATGTTATGCGTACGGTCATCCTCATTCGTGTCAGCGATACCAATGAGGTATCGGCCTATGATGTTGCCCAAAATTTGTTCCCGGACAAGTCAAAAGACTTTGTTATTAACATCAATGAAACCGATATTGCCTTGATTAAGGAAACCAAACCGGGCATTGATGAAAAAGATATTGAAAAGTTAGCAACATCCATTGCCGACACACTGCTCGGTGAGTTTTATGTTCATGCCACCATCGGTGTTGGCACCACGGTTGACAATCTGAAGGATTTAGCCCGTTCTTTTAAGGAAGCACGGACGGCTTTGGAGGTTGGCAAGGTATTTGATACCGAAAAGACCATTATCTGCTACAACAATTTGGGCATTGCCCGTCTGATTTATCAATTACCCACCACGCTTTGTGAATCTTTCTTAAAAGAAGTCTTTAAGCGTGGCTCCATTGAGAGCTTGGATCAGGAGACGCTGTTCACCATTCAAAAGTTCTTTGAGAACAATCTGAATGTTTCCGAAACCTCTCGCAAACTGTTTGTACACCGCAACACGCTGGTTTATCGCTTGGAAAAGATTAAGAAAATTACCGGTCTTGATTTGCGTGAGTTTGACCATGCCATTATCTTTAAGATTGCGTTGATGGTCAATCGCTACTTGAAGTCCAATCCCGTGAAGTATTAAAGAAAGTGTGGCATTAGCGTTGGCAGAACAATCTATTTTACAGACCAAAAGGCGTCAACCGGTTATCGAGTTCAAGGGTGTCACAAAGAATTACCCGAACGGTACTCATGCTTTAGAGGACGTCAATATTTCCATCGGCAGCGGCGAGTTTGTTTTTGTGGTAGGCTCGTCGGGTGCGGGCAAAAGCACTTTTATGAAGCTCATTATGCGTGAAGAAAAGCCCAGCGCCGGTGAAATTACGGTTAACGGTTTTCGTCTTAATAAAATGGCCCACAAGGAAATTCCGCTGCTAAGGCGCACTATGGGCATTGTTTTCCAGGATTTCCGCTTGATTCCCAATATGACGGTTTACGACAATGTGGCCTTTGCTATGCATGTAACGGGTGCTGACAGTCATGATATTCGCATTCAAGTTGCCAAATCCTTAAGCCGTGTCGGTTTGGGGGACAAGGCTCGGTCTATGCCGAATCAGCTTTCGGGCGGTGAGCAACAGCGTGTCGGTCTGGCACGGGCCCTTGTCAATGCGCCCAGTTTGATTATTGCCGATGAGCCAACCGGTAATGTTGACCCGAATATGTCATATGAGATTGTATCCATGCTGACAGACATCAACAAACGGGGCACCACCGTTTTGATGGTAACTCACGATCATAATCTGGTTCGTGATTTCGGCCACCGTGTGATTATGCTGGATCACGGCCATATTGTTGCCGATAACGCCGGAGGTAAGATCGATGAAAATTAGCAGTGTTCGTTATCTGACCAAAGAAGGCGTCAAAAATGTGTGGGTGAACCGCTTGATGTCTATTTCATCGGTTGGCGTGTTGGTGGCCTGCATGGTACTGATTGGTTTGGCCATTATGTTGTCCTTAAACATCAGCCGTATCATTGGTGATTTGGAACAGCAAAATGTCGTTATGGCCTATTTGGATGACTATAATGCCGCTTTGTATGATCAAAACGGCCGAACGCCACCGGAAGGCGCTGTGGTGGATGAAAACGGCATCGCCGCTGAAAGTTATCTTGTCCACAACAAGGAAGAGGCCATGGCCGTTCGCGACAGAATTGCTTCTCTTGATAATGTTGCCTCTGCCGAATATGTTTCCAAAGAGGATGGCCTTAATGACATTAAGAGCACCTTATTGGAAGGGGAGGCCGAATATTTTACCTTTTTAGACGAGGAAAACGGCAATCCGTTGTCGGATGCGGTTAAAATAACCATGACGGATATGTCATTATTCGACGAAACGATTGAAACCATCCAGGCCGTTCCGGGTGTGGAGAGTATTGAATCGCAAAATGATTTGGCCGAAAAAATCAACTCTATTAAGAGCGGTGTGTTCATCGCCGGTATCATCATCGTTGCCATTTTGATGGTGATTGCGTTGGTGATTGTTTCCAACACCATTCGTGTAACCATGTACAATCGCAAACTGGAAATCAGTATTATGAAGGCCGTCGGCGCCACCGATTCCTTCATCCGCATCCCGTTTGTGGTTGAGGGCGTTACGATTGGCATTTTGTCGGCCGTGTTATCGGAAGCCGTGTTGTATTCCTGTTATCGGGTTGCCTCCGAGGCCATTTTGTCCAATATCGGTAGTTATACCTTAATACCGTTTGGTGCAAAGGCGTGGATGATTTTCGGCGTCTTTATTGCCATCGGCGTGGCAGCCGGTGTATTCGGCAGTAGTATGATGATTGGAAAGTATTTGCGCCGTGAGGGCAGTGAGTTTTCCGCTATTTAATGAGAGGAGCAGGCATGAAACCATATCTGATTAAGATTTTAGCGCTTTTTATAGCTGTGACAGTTGTCTTTTCTGTCAGTGCTTTGTCGTTCTCGGCGGATGCAACCTCCTTGAGTGAATTACAGTCCCAACAGAAAAAAGCACAACAGGATTTGGCTGAAGCCAAGAAAAATAAGGCTGATCAGCAAGAGATTAAAGAGGCACTTGATAAACAGATTGCCGCCACTCAAGCCATTATTGATCAGTATAACGCACAGATTCGTACCTATAACGCACAAATCAGCGCCAAAGAGAACGAGATTGACCAAAAGAATAAGGAAATCGAAGCAGATAAGCTGCAATTCAAAAAGCGTATTCGTGCGATACATATGAGCAATACCCAAAGCAGTGTCCAGGTGTTAATGGGAGCCGAAAGCTTTTCCGATTATCTGACACTTGCCCGGATGGCAAAAAATGTGGCAGCCCATGATAAGGCATTGGTTGATAAAATTGTAGAAGCTGTATCACAGATTCAAGCTGAAAAGGCAGAGATTCAGGCACTTTTGAATGAGCAGGCTGAGGCCAAAAAGGCAGTAGATGCCAAAAAAGCCGAGCTGGATGCCCAAGTATCCGAGGTTCAGAGTGTTATTAACCAGTTAGATAGGGATATCAATGCCGATTTGGCCGACTTAAAACGGATAGCGGATGAGATCGATAAACAGTCGGCACCGGTGGGTGGTGATCCCGGCGGTGACTATGCCGGCTTGTTCTTGTGGCCGTCTTCTCGTTTCTTCTATGTTTCAGCCGTTTTCGATGGTAACGATTCGGTTCACAAGGGCAATCACAAGGGTATTGATATTGCCGGTTCGGGCATCAAAGGAACGCCGATTCGTGCAGCGGCAGCCGGTACGGTTTATGCCGCCAATAACAGTTGTCCCCATAACTATAATAAGTCTCGTTCCTGTGGCTGCGGTGGTGGTTATGGCAATTATGTCGGCATTGATCACGGCCCATATCAAGGCAACCATTATAAGACGTTTTATGCCCATATGACCAGTAACTGCGTAAGCGTCGGTCAGCATGTGGAGAGAGGGCAGACTATCGGATATGTTGGTACGACCGGCTGGTCAACCGGCCCGCACATTCACTTTGAAACCATCATGAATGGCACAAAGGTTAATCCTCAACGGTTCTCTTACAGCAAATGATAAATCGTGCGTTGTTAACATCATGGTCTCGTCTGTTCTTTGCCATTATGGCACTGACGGTCATGATGCTTATATTTAATTTTTCTGGTCAAAAGGCGGTGCAGTCGGGTCAAACCAGTTTGGTTGTCACTGAACGGCTGTGCCGGTCCTTGCTACCAAACTATCGCTTACAGCCGACGGAAGTTCAAAAAACTATCATAGACACATATGACTTTTATGTTCGCAAGGGTGCTCATTTCTGCATTTTTGCTTGCCTTGGATTCTGTGTGTACGGTTTTTTGTGCTCCTTTAAGCTTTCGATTCGATTTCGTTTTTGGATGGCTGAATTGTTTTGCCTATTATATGCTGCCAGTGACGAATGGCACCAATCCTTTTCTGCCGGACGCCATCCCGGCGTTGAGGATGTTCTATTGGATAGTTTGGGTGCTTTTTGTGCCATTACAGTCTTTTGGATGCTGACAAAAGAAAAGAGGGGTGTAAAAGAACATGGGTCGCAATAACAAACTGCACCGGGCCTCGCCCTGGAAAAGTGCCTTTTATAATGGCTTATCAACCTTTTTTGCCTTAGCGTTTGCTGTCTTGTTCTATTTTCTTCTTTTGCGCCTGTCGTCAGTTTTTGCGGTTATAGCCCGTATTTTGAAGGTGCTTCGTCCTGTTATTTGTGGATTAATCATTGCTTACTTAATGAACCCTACAGTAAATTTTCTACGAAAGGTTACACTGCCTCTTTGCAGAAAAATTTTCAAAAAGGATAAACCGGCCTCGATCTGCTCCAAAGCTGTGAGTGTTGCCGGTGGTGTGCTGTTGTTTGTTTTCATTGTTGTCGGCGTTGGTTGGTTAATTATACCGCGGGCTGTCAACAGTGTGATTGATCTAATCGACACCGTTTCAGCTCATTATAACGATTATTTAGACGTTGTAAACCATTATATTGTTCGTTACGATTCCTTGCGTCCAATCGTAAACTCTGCTTTTTCATCCTTTAATAATTGGCTGGTAACCGATTTAAGCACCACACTGAAAGCAGTCGGCACCTCCGTTTACAGCGGTGCGTTGGATGTTTTGGGTGTGCTTAAGGATCTTTTTATCGGCTTAATGGTGGCTATTTATTTGCTGTTCAGCAAGGATTTATTTAAGGCGCAAATCCGTAAGGTTTTGTGTGCACTCTTTTCACCCAAAACGGTCTCAACCATCGTGAAAACCAGTGCCAAGACCGACCAAATTTTCGGTGGTTTTATTGTCGGTAAGTTGATTGACTCGCTCATTATCGGCGTGCTATGCTTTATCGGCTTAACTATTTTAGGCTTCCATTCATGCTCCGTTTTGGTAGCGGTAATCGTGGGTGTTACCAATGTCATTCCCGTGTTTGGTCCGTTTATCGGTGCCATTCCATCTGCTTTGATTATTTGGGTGTCACAGGGCAGGCTTCGTGATTGTTTATACTTTGTTATCTTTATCATTATTTTGCAACAGTTGGACGGTAATATCATCGGCCCTAAAATTTTGGGCGATTCCACCGGACTTTCCTCCTTCTGGGTGATTGTGTCGATTGTTATTTTCGGCGGTTTCTTCGGCGTGTTCGGTATGTTAATCGGCGTACCTTGCTTTGCTCTCTTGTACTTCATTGCTTCTACGCTGATTCGTCGTAAGCTTGATGCGAAGGGGTTGCCCTTGGAAAGCTATTGCTATGCCGATGGGTTTACCGCACAAAAACAGGGGGTCGAGGTCGATCCCTCGAAATCTTTGGATGAGAATGATACATTGGAGGAGGAAAACGTTGCTTCATCAACCGATCAGACAACGTCTGAAAAGGAGCAGGAAGGACAAGATTTGACTGTATGAGAAAGAAAGAAATACTTCGACAAAATGAGCTGTTGACCGATCGATTGCTTGAATACGATAAGGTGATTGCAAATCTCAAACAACAAATCGACTGTCTAACCGATGAAAATCAACAACTGGTTAAACAGTTGCAAACGGCCAAAGAGTCAATTGCAGCACAAGATTTGTCAAAACCGGCAGAAACGATTGAGAAACCGTTAAATGCGATAGTGACCGAGTCTACTGATGCTTTTGCACAACCCGGTTCGGCGCCGTTATTGACGGACGAGCACTCAATCAGGGTCGACCACTTTGATTTCTTGAACGAGGCGCCGATTGACTGTCAAAAGGTGACCCCGGATCAGTATGCCGTCAAGACTATTTCAGCTTTGATTTTAGACTCAACTCGTTTGCAGTGTGTTCTTTCAACCTACGCAGGAGCGAATCGGGATGATTTGCTGAATCGTGCACTTGGCCGAACCGAGAGTGCAAAAGCCGAGATTTTCCGTATTTTGGAAATCAGTCAACCGGCTTGTGACGCTGTTTCTCAAATTGCAGAGGAATATGCGAAGGCAACTTCGTATTTTCACTGTGTCGAGGCAGAAATGGCTTAGAAAATATGTTTATTCCGGCAGACATCTGGTCATAATTCTAGTAAGAATTATGGGAGGTGTCTGTTATTTTTCCCGGAAAAGTACAGATTTGCGGTGTGAACACATCACAACTCAAGGTTTTGAGTGAGGCAGAAAAGAACCTGCTGCTACAGCGGTGTCAACAGGGCGATATGACAGCAAGAGATGAACTGATTAATGGCAATTTGCGTTTGGTTTTAAGTGTCATTCAGCGATTCACCAACCGCGGCGAGATGATGGACGATTTATTTCAAGTCGGATGCATCGGACTGATGAAAGCCATTGATCACTTCGACATCAGTCAAAATGTACGGTTTTCTACCTATGCCGTTCCGATGATCATCGGCGAGATACGGCGTTATTTACGTGATAACAATGCCATACGCATCAGTCGTTCCATCAAAGATACAGCCTATCGGGCCATGAGAGCTAAAGAAGAATATATTAACAAGCATCAAGAGGAGCCGACATTGCATCAAATCAGTGAAATGTTGGGCATGCCGGAGATTGATGTGGTTGTGGCCCTTGAAAGCATTGTTGATCCGTTATCGCTGTATGAGCCGGTGTTTTCAGACGGCGACGATATGGTCTATGTGTTGGATCAAATCGGCGATCAAGGGTGTGCCGAGGACTGGATTGATGAAATATCACTTAAGGAGGCTATTGCCGGTCTGGATGAGCGGGAAAAGAAGATTTTGACCTTGCGATTTATGCGTGGATTGACACAGACGGAGGTCTCAAGCGAAATCGGTATTTCGCAGGCGCAGGTGTCTAGGCTTGAAAAATTTGCGATTGAAAAAATTCGCAGTTGACAAATCATTTTCATGATTGCCGCCGAAACTGCATAGCAATAAACGAGGTGATAGTTATGCTTTGCAAAATCGGCGAGTTGAAAAATAAACAGGTCATCAGCATGGAAACAGGGGCAGTGCTTGGCTATATCGGCGATGTAGAGATTGATACGGAGTCCGGTGCCATCAGTCATGTTATCATACCCGGAAAACTGCGCGCCATGGGCTTTTTGGGGCGAGAAGAAGATTTCCGTGTCGAGTGGAAAAATATGGAGGTCATCGGCGACGAAACCATTTTGGTTAGCGGTGCCGTTCAATATATCAAGGAGAAAAGGAAAATATTATAATGTAAGAATCACCCGATCCGGGACACAATAGGGTCGGGTGATTCTATTTGAAATGGGTAAAAAATTGTTTAATAACAGGCTATGTTCTGCTGTGTGTGATGACCTTGGCTACCGGTTGTTTTATGGCGTATTATAATGTCAGCCTGCGTGAAAACTATCGTATCAGCGAGGGAGCTCCTTTACAGATCGACACGCTTGTTCCGGTAACGGCCAGTTATGCCGAACCATCCGACCCATTGACGTATAAGGCCGGCGATCATTATGAGGTTGAGATGAAAATGTTCGGCATTATTCCGGTTAAATCAAGTAGGGTAGAGGTAGTGGATCCCGACTATGTGGCCGTTCTCGGAACACCGTTTGGTATTCGGATGTACACCGACGGGGTTTTGGTGGTTGAATTGTGTGATATTCAAACGGTCGACGGAAAAGTTTCTCCTGCCAGAAATGCCGGGATTAAAATCGGTGATTATGTATTGTCGGTTGACGGAGTGGCGGTGCATAGCAACGAAGAACTGGCAACCTGCATTGAGGATAGTCAAGGGGCGTCCATAACGGTGCAACTGCGACGCGGAAAACAGGAAATAACGGTGAACCTTGTGCCGGTTATGTCTGCCGAGGACGGCTTGTTTCGTGCCGGTTTGCTGATTCGTGACAGTAGTGCCGGCATCGGTATTTTAACTTTTTATGCTCCCAATTTAGAGGTTGTCTGCGGATTGGGTCATGCGATTTATGATAGCGACACCGGTGGTATTTTAAGTTTTCGGTCAGGCGAGTTAGTGGGAGCTAAAATTATTTCTGTTCATAAGGGTGTTGTCGGTTCGGCCGGTGAATTAAAAGGGCGATTGACCTATACACCCATTGGTCCATTGTTGGAAAATTGCAAGCAAGGCGTGTATGCCAGCATGCAATGTCGTGCTGATATGGAGAATTTGACAAAAATTGCCCATACACAGGATGTAAAGAGCGGAAAAGCACAGATTTTAACGACATTAGAAGGCACTACGCCGGCCTTGTACGACTGTGAAATCACCGTTAAGGAAGTTAAGGTTAATGATACGAAGCAGGATATGGTTGTTACGGTGACTGACCCTGTGCTTCTTGAAAAAACAGGGGGTATTGTACAGGGGATGTCCGGCTCGCCGATTCTGCAAAACGGCTGTCTTGTTGGGGCTGTTACCCATGTGTTGGTGGACAATCCGGCGGTCGGCTATGGCTTGTTTGCTGAAGTAATGTTGGATACCGCCCGAGAAAGTCGAACCGTTCTTCAAAATGCGTCATAAAACCCGGTATTCGCCGGGCTATACATAAAACGGGACATCCTAATATATTTCTCATCGAATCTCATCTATTGAAAAAGGTAGATTTTTGTGCTACAATGATTTTGTTATCAGACATGAAAACAAGAAGCTCTTGCCTTGGTTTTGAGTCATGACTAACAAATTGTTTTATGTCGGGGGCATTTTTATGAAAAAAAGCAATCGTATTATTTGGGGCGTTGTTTTGGTGTTGTTAGGTTTATTTTATGCACTGAAGGCCTTGGGCGTTTTGGTCGGCTCGCTGTTTTTCAGCGGTTGGTGGACACTGTTTATCATTATTCCGTGCCTAATTGGCTTGTTTACCGACCGAGATAAGTTTGGTAATGTATTCGGTCTTTTGCTCGGCATTTTTTTACTTTTATGCTGTCAAGATGTGTTGAGCTTTTCTTTGCTGTTCAAGCTCGCTGTTCCGATAATCATTGTCATTATCGGTGTTAAAATGATATTCGGCGGTTTTGCAAATCGTCGTAGTAACGCTCTCATTCAAGAGATGAACAAAAACGGTCACGAAATGAAAAGCGGTTTTGCAGCCTTCTCCGGAAATACATTAAATTTTGACGGTGAGGTTTTTGAAGGCGTGGAACTGAATGCGGTGTTCGGCGGTGTTAAATGTGACATTTCGCATGCAATTATTGAAAAAGATTGCGTCATTAATGCCAATGCCACCTTCGGCGGCATTGATATCATTTTGCCGGATCGTGTTAACCTAAAAATCGCGTCGAATTCTCTTTTCGGCGGTGTTTCCAACAAACGACCGGTGTTCGTCAGCACCGACGCTCCTACTATTTATATTAACTGCACCTGCATGTTCGGAGGAGTTGATCTAAAATGAAAACCTGGCAAAAAGCGATACAATACGGTGCGATGGCTTTAGCGGTACTGATTTGTATTGGCATTGTCGCCGGTATTGCTCGTGGTCTTGGTCATGTGACCGGGTATCTTGAAAGCGACCAGTCGTCTGCTATCGGTGAAATGCGTTCTTATGATGTGTCTGATTCCGTGAAAGAATTGGATATTGATATTGATTCCGCTTCGTTAGAGTTTTGTGTCGGTGACAGGCTCTCGGTGGAGAGCAATGTTGATCATCTGCGTGTCGGCCATGAAAACGGTGTTTTGTCGGTGCAAGATAAAAGCCGTTTTTGGAGTCAGTCTTCGGGTTCTAAGAAGGTCATTATCACCGTACCGGCTGATGCGGATTTTGAAAAAATTACAATGAACACGGGCCTCGGAAAGGTCAAAGTGGCTTCGCTCAAGGCCAAAAAGGTTGACTTTGAATTCGGCTCCGGAAAGGTTGATATCGACAATCTGGTGGTGACCGAGCAGGCTGATTTTGAGGGCGGAGCCGGGACCATTTCCATCGGTGACGGTTCCCTTTGTAATGTAAATTTCGAGATGGGTGTCGGTGCATTAAGCGTTCGTGGTAAGCTGATAGGAAACTGTGACATTGAAATGGGCGTCGGCGCCGCCGTGCTGACTATACTCGGCAATATGAACGATTACACGGTCCGGGTTGAAAAAGGTATTGGCGATATTCGGGTTGACGGAATCAGTCGACCTGACGGTGCCGTGATTGGTAACGGTTCTAACAGTATTTCTCTGGAGGGCGGTATCGGCGGTGTAAAACTTGATTTTGAAAACCGTACTGATTTTTAGTCTGACAGTCGATCTATGTTCAGTTATTTTATAACGTGAACCAGCCTTATATAATTGTTATTATGGAAAAAAGTCCGTCGAAACAATCGTTCGACGGACTTTTTGTGTCAGAATTGTTATTCATCCAAGCGAATAAGGTCATCCAAGGATTCACGGCGTACCGCAACATAAGTCTGCCCGCCGGACAACATCACAACAGCAGGACGCGGAATACGGTTGTAATTTGATGCCATGGAGTAGGTGTATGCACCTGTGGTCAAACCGGCAATTAGATCACCGCGGCAGACCGTTTCAGGCAGGGATACTTTTTGGCCTAAAATATCACCGCTCTCACAGCAACGTCCGACAACATCCGCGGTCATATTGCATTCCTCGTTCATTCGATTAGCAGCTACGAAGGTATGAACGGCACGGTATAGTGCAAAACGGGGATTGTCGGTCATACCGCCGTCGACCGAAACATAATTCTTATATCCGGGAATGCGTTTGACTGTGCCGACCGTATAAAGAGTCAATCCGGCATCAGCAACCAAACTGCGACCCGGCTCCAAAAGAATCATCGGCATTGGAAGAGACAATTCCTTGGTTAAGCGATGGATCACTTGACCGACCTGGCGAATGTTATCGGCCAAATCAATGGCGGGATCTTCGTTGGTATACCGAACACCGTAACCGCCGCCTAAATCAAGCTGTTCGGCCACATAACCGTAACGATCGCGGATATCGGCTATAAAACGAAGCATACAATCGGCGGCACGGAAAAAGACATTGGAATCAAAGAGTTGCGAACCGATGTGGCAATGAAAACCGCAGAGACTTATATGGGAAAGTGACAACGCCAAAGCGGTGATGTGCTCGGCCTGACCGGTCTCCAATGCAGAACCGAATTTTGAATCTACCTGTCCGGTAGCGATTGCCTCATAGGTATGGGTGTCGATGCCCGGGGTGATGCGTAACAAAATCTTCGGCTTTGCGCTGACTTCTTTGGCAATTCGATCAATGGCCGTTAATTCTTCTTCGTTATCTACAACAAAATGGCCGACTTTGTTTTGAAGGGCAAAGCGAATGTCGTCATCGGTTTTATTGTTTGAGTGGAAATAGGCATTTTGCATTTTGTAGCCGGCACGAACGGCCGTATGGATTTCACCGCATGAAACAACATCAATGAAGATGTCTTCCTCTTGCATAATGGAATACATACGCTTAAAGCAAGCGGCTTTGGAAGCGTAAAGCGTTCGGCCTTTATCACCGAAGGTTTGTTTCATGGCCGTGCTATAAATACGGCAACAACGGCGAATTCGGTCCTCATCCATCAAATACAGCGGTGTGCCGTATTGTTTTGCAAGTATATCCGTGCGTTGTCCGGCAAAGCATAGAATGCCATCTTTTGTAACCTGTAGGTTATCACAAATCATTTCATAATTTTTCATTTCACTCACTCACAGCATTGTAGCACGCAGTTCATTCGGCGACAGTGCGGAAAGATCTGCGGGTGCTACATCAAATACAGTACAACAACCCGTTACACCACGGCGGTGCATACGGTCAATTGCACGGGCAAAGGCAACTAAAACTCCGGCGGTAAATTCCGGATTGGAATCTAATTGTAATTTATACTCAATGACATGCTTGTTCTCATCGTTTAAGCCGGTATTACCGGTACGGATAACAGTTCCGCCGTGGGGAATACCGTTATGATGAGCCTTTAATTCCTCCATGGTGATAAAATGCACGGTCGTCGTGTAATCGGAAAAATAGTTAGGCATGGTTTTAATTTTTTGCTCAATTTCGGCCTTGTCGGCGTCGGGTGCAGCCACCACATAGCACTCTCTTGTATGCTTTTCGCCGGTGGTCAGCGCCGGATGTAAACCGGCACGAACAGCGTCCATGGATTCCTCAATCGGGACAGTATACTGTCGGGCATCCAACACACCGTCAATACGGCGAATGGCATCGGAATGTCCTTGGCTGACTCCGCGACCCCAAAAGGTATAATCATCGCCGTCGGGCAGTACTGCCGAACCGTACAGTCGAGCCAAGGAGAACAGTCCGGGATCCCAACCGGCCGAAATCAAAGACAGGTGATTGCTTTCGCGGGCAGCCTTGTCCACAGCCTCAAAGTGCTCGGGAATGGCGGCGTGGGTGTCAAAGCTGTCAATCATGTTAAAATCGGCCGCCATAGCGGGGGATAGCGTTGGCAAATCCGTAGCACTTCCGCCGCACAAGATCAATACATCAATCTCGTTTTTGAATTCTTTCAATCGAGTTGCCGAATAAACCGGCACCTTTGTAAGCGGCTGAACGGTTGCAGGATCACGACGGGTAAAAATACCGACGAGGGTAGCATCCTTTGCTTTGGAAACAGCACATTCAACACCTCTTCCGAGATTGCCGTAGCCGTAAATTGCTAATTTCATTTTTAACACTCCTTCATGTTTGTCAGACCTGCTTGTTTCATTGCATCAAGCAAAACCGTTTGATGATGGGCACTTAAAGGCGTGAGTGGCAAGCGCAGGCGATTTTCACACATTCCCATAGCCGAAAGTGCAGCCTTAACCGGAATTGGGTTTACTTCGCTGAACAAAGCATTGATCAGTGGTAATAATTGCAGTTGAAGTTCGGCCGATCCAACAACATCACCGTCGAAGAAGCGATCGCAAATAGCCTTTGTTTCGCCCGGCAGAATGTTGGAAAGCACCGAGATCACGCCTTTGCCACCGAGGGACAGCAGAGGAACGATTTGGTCGTCGTTTCCGGAATAGACGGCGATTTTATCGCCAACCAAAGATAGGAGCTTGGCAATTTGAGAAAAATCACCACAGGCCTCTTTGATTCCTACAATATTTTGACATTCACAGAGCCGTAAAACGGTTTCGGGCAACAAATTGCATCCGGTACGGCTGGGAACATTATACAAAAGGCAAGGCTTTGTGCTGGCCTCGGCAATAGCCTTAAAAGACTCATACAGGCCGTCCTGCGTGGCTTTGTTATAATAAGGGGTTACCAACAGCATGGCGTCACAGCCGATTTGACAGGCAAATTTCGTTAGATCAACGGCATAAGCGGTATCATTAGACCCGGTGCCGGCAATGACAGGGATGCGCCCGTGCACCTGTTCAACCGCAAATTTCAGAACTTCACGATGCTCACTGTCGGTTAGGGTTGATCCTTCACCGGTGGTACCGGCAATCACCAAGGCGTCAACACCCTGATTGATTTGCCATTCTATCAACTCGGCCATCTGTTTGTAGTCGATTCCGTTGGCAGTCATGGGCGTAATGAGTGCTGTGCCAACGCCTGTAAAAACGCAATTTTTCACTTCTTTTTCACCATATCTTTCCTATTGGTATACGAAAAAACGGGATAGACAATCCTATCCCTTACATTGTCTATTATTTTACATGAGAACAAAAGAAATGTCAATGAATTTCTGATAAAAACCATCATTACAACATGTTTGCCGGTGTGTTCACTTATCTGATATTGTCAATACGCTTTCGTTCTGTCATTAGGATCTATGACAGTATATGTTTGCCCGACTATATGTTGTGAGATAAATCAACTGTTGGTTGATATATTTTATCTGTGTTTGTCTTGACTAAACAGTTCTATAACGGCTAAGATGATATAGGAGGCGATATTTCCATGGATGTTGAAAAACTAATCAAGACCATTCGCAGGGAACATCATTTGACGCAGCAGCAGTTAGCCGACCGTCTTGGGGTCACCAACCGGGCCGTATCAAAATGGGAAAACGGTTTGTCTGAGCCGTCGGCTGAAAATTTGTTACAGTTAATAACGCTATTCCGTGAGAGCTTTCTGTCCTTCAGCGACCAAACATCGACCAAACGTCCTTTTTTGAAGCAACAGCCAAACGGTATGTATTCGATCACCGATTTGTATAAAATAGGACGAGGACCATCCAGTTCTCATACCATCGGCCCGGAGCGCATTTGCCGACAATTCCGTTTTGAAAATCCTTCGGCCGATGCCTTTTGTATCACGCTGTACGGCTCACTGGCTATGACCGGACACGGCCATGCAACCGATGCAATTATCCGTGAAACCTTGTCACCCATCAAAACAGAGATCCATTTTGCTCCGCTTGATACAGCAATTGAGCATCAAAATACAATGGACCTTTCGGCGTACCGTAATGGGAATCTGTTAAGGAAATGTCGTGCTTACAGCATCGGCGGTGGTGATATTTTATTTAAGGGACAAAAATTGCCGAATAAGCCGATTGTGTATCAGGATACCACCTTTGCCGGCGTAGCGACCACTTGTAAAGAACGGAACTGGCGACTTTGGCAATATGTCGAGCACCATGAAAATCAGAACTTTAGACAATCTATGCTCCATGTTTGGCGGCAGATGAAAACCAGCATCATACGCGGACTTGAAGCCGGCGGTACTTTACCGGGCGGACTGAATGTGGTTCGAAAAGCCGGTCATTTATATCACCAAAACCATATGGACGAAAGCCCCGAGACAAGAGAAACGCGTACGGTTTGTGCTTATGCCTTTGCAGTTAGTGAGGAGAATGCCTCCGGCGGCACCGTTGTAACGGCTCCGACCTGCGGTTCGGCCGGTGTTCTTCCGGCGGTGCTGTATCATGAGCAGCTTTCACGGCACTTATCCGATGACGACATCATTCACGCCCTGGAAACTGCCGGATTAATCGGCAATTTAATTCGGCGCAACGCCTCTATTTCCGGTGCCGAGTGCGGTTGCCAAGCTGAAATCGGCAGTGCCTGTGCCATGGCATCAGCCGCCTTGGCCGAGCTGTTTCATTTAAGATTGGATCAAATCGAATATGCCGCCGAAATTGCCATTGAGCATCATTTAGGGTTGACCTGTGACCCTGTCTGCGGCTTGGTGCAAATTCCATGTATTGAACGAAATGCCGTAGCGGCCATGAGAGCTATTAACGCCGTGACGCTGGCTAACTTTTTAAGCGATACACGAAAAATTTCACTGGACCATGTGATTCTAACGATGTACGAAACCGGTCTTGATTTGTCAAAACGGTATAAAGAAACATCAGAGGCCGGACTGGCAAAATTGGATTTAAGAAGCACAGGGTCGTAAAACCCCTTGAAATGATCGAAAGAATGTGCTATACTACTAATATCAATCAATGGGAGGGCTTCTAATGGAATTTGATGTAAACAGCGCTCTTGAAAAGGCAAAGTCAGCCCTTAACACTGTGGCAAAGGGCACGGAAAAGGCCGTTTCCATTCAAAAAAAGAAGTTTGATTTGTATTCGTTGGAAGGCAAGCTGAACAGTGAGTATGAGGCACTCGGTCGTGTTTTTTATGAATCGGTTGTCGGCGGCTCTGCCAATGAAGATAATATCAATGCGGCTGTTGAAGTTATTCGCAATCGCTTAGAGGAAATTGAAGAGGCCAAGGAAGTGCTGGCAAAAGAGAAGAATCAGCGTCTTTGCCCGACCTGCGGTGAATCGGTTGACAAAAAGGCAGTCTTTTGCTCATATTGCGGTGAACGCCTGATTATTGAATCGGATCGCGAGGCTTAATCTTTTGCGCTTTTGATTGGGATACGTTTTACAGAGGGCGGCATCAAGCCGCCTTTGCTGTTCTTTTGTTTTACGTGATTTAATAAAAACGGAGTGAAAACAATGAACCAACTGGCTGTTTTGGTGGCCGATCCTGATGAATATGTCATTTTGAAACCGGCGCTGGCAAGGTGGGGCGCCAAGGATGTATCATCCCCGTTTTCAACTTGTCAATCCTTTATGGTCAACGGAACGTCGGTCATGATTGTTTGCAGCGGCATCGGCAAAGTGAATGCGGCGGCTGCAACCATGTGGGCGATTGACCATGGTTGTGATTTCGTCTTTAATTATGGCTATTCCGGCGGTCTTTCCGGTGTTCGTAAAGGCGAATTTATGCTGGCGGACTGTTTTGCCGAGCATGACTTCGACTTAACCCCGCTCGGCTATCAACCCGCCGAGAAACCCGGACAGACTGATATGTATCGGACAGATCCAGCCGTTCTTTCCTTTGCTGCTCGATTATTGCCGGGCATAGCCGTCGGTACGGCTCTTACGGGGGATTGCTTTGTTTGTGACGAAAACCGCCGTTCGATGTTGATAAAGCAATTAAACGGTATGTCTTGTGATATGGAATCGGCCGCCATTGCCTCTGTTTGCCACAACAGCCATATTCCGTTTCTTTGCCTTCGCAAGATTTCCGACGATGCCGGGGATCATGCAAACGAAACCTATCGGGAACAATCTTCTGTTTTGGCGGGCGAACTGTGTGGGGTAGCCGAAACGGTCATCGACGCTTTGACAAAGGACGGTAACCTATGAAGCAACGACGCCAATCGCCGCAGAATTTTGAATACAGCGCTGTCATTCTCTTGACAAGCGCCATTGTTGTTAAGATCATCGGCGCCGTGTTTAAGATTCCGCTGAAGCATTTAATCGGTACTTTAGGCTTTGGATATTTTTCTTCGGCATATGATTTGTTTTTGCCAATCTATGCGCTGTCTATGGCCGGTTTACCGGTCGCTGTATCTCGGTTGGTTGCCGAAAATATGGCATCCTCTCACTATAAAGAAGCCCATCAAATGCTTCATTTATCACGCAAGGCCTTTTTGACAACCGGTTTAACAGGTTTGACGGTTATTTTGCTGGCTATTTATCCCTTTGCTAAGGTAACCACCAGCAACGCCACGGATGCCGGCTATATTGCTGTTTGCGTTTTGGCTGTGGCGCCGGCTATTCTGTTTTGTTGTTTGATGTCTGCCTACCGTGGGTATTACGAAGGAATGCGTAATATGTACCCAACGGCGGTTTCTGATATTATCGAGGCACTGGGAAAGCTGATTTTAGGCTACGGATTGGCTTACCTTATTTTGAAACTGACCGGCAATGTGGCCTTTGCCGCTGCAGGTGCTTTGGGCGGTATCATGATCGGCACAATTGCCGGCACCTTGTACTTGGTGATTCGCCACAAACGAGTGGGCGACCCGATTACACCTGCCATGCTGGAGCAGTCACCACCTTCCAGACCTGACCGCGTGATTGTGAAAGCATTGATTGCCATGGCCGTGCCGGTGGTTTTAAGCTCACTGGCCAATAATATCACGCTGTTGATCGATACCACCATGGTCAAATGGCAGTTAAAGAACGTTATGTTGTCTTCCTATGAGTATATCAGTCAGCTTTATGCCAACTCCATTGCTGATTATAACAGCACGGCCAAGGAAGCGCTGACGGCCGCTACGATGCCGACTTTTTTATACGGCATTCGGGGAGAGGCATATGCTATTTACAACATCATTCCCACCTTAACCACAACCCTTGGCATTGGAGCCATTCCGATTTTGACCACCTACTGGGTACAGCACGATAAGAACAATGTGAAAAAGAGTATTGATAAGATTCTGCGACTGATTGCCATTATCGCCATTCCGGCCGGCATCGGCATTGTTTCCATCAGTCCGTACTTAATGAAGCTGTTGTACGGTGATGTGGCTTCTGTTGAAATCGGATCGACGCTGTTAGCCACGCTTGGCATTGCTTCGGTATTTTCATCCATTTCGGTTCCCATTAACAGTATGTTACAAGCCATTGGTAAACCAATGACGCCTGTAAAAAATATTGCCGTGGGGGCAACTTTGAAAATATTGGTAAACTTCTTGTTAGTCGGCCGTCCTGCCTTGAATATTAAGGGAGTGCCGGTTGGCACGGCAGTTTGTTATTTATACCTGCTGATTGCTAATATGGTATGTTTGATTCGATATACCGGCGTTATGCCTGATTTTAAGTCCACCATGCTCAAACCGTTCATCGCTTCGTTGTGTAGCGGAGTGGCCGCTTATTTCGTTTCTGCCTATCTGAATGCACGCCAATTCGGTACGCTGATGATCGTCGCTATCAGCGTGGTTGTGGCGGTTTTGGTGTATGCAGGACTGATTTTTGCCTTGCGTACTTTGACGGTTGAGGATGTGGAAGAATTTCCGATGGGCAAGAAGTTAGCGCATATTATGCTAAAATTGCACTTAATTCGCTGATTTTTGGATAGATTGCCTAATTTCTTTGCCAAATTTTCGTATTTTTGTGAAAAGTATTGGAATAGATATTGATTTTTAGGAGAAGATATGGTAACATTTTATCGTGCAACGAATGGCAAATACAGCTATGAGCAACTATTGGAGATTATCCGTCTTTTGCGGGCTCCAAACGGTTGCCCGTGGGATAGAGCGCAGACCCATGAAAGCATTCGCAACAATTTTTTGGAAGAGGCCTATGAGGCCGTGGATGCGATTGATCGTGGCGATATGCTCGGCTTGCGTGAAGAATTGGGAGATGTACTGTTGCAATTACTGCTTCATGCTGTGATGGCGGAGGAGGACAAGCAGTTCTCCTTTGATGATGTGGTGGATGAGCTATGTGAAAAACTGATCTTTCGTCATCCACATGTGTTCGGAGACGTCAAGGCCGATACGACCGAAAAGGTGCTTGAAAATTGGGATGCCCTCAAACGGGTTGAAAAGTCACAGGATACCTTCAGTTCTACCGTTGACAGCGTACCGGTTGCTTTTCCTGCCTTGATGCGTTGTGCCAAGGTACAACGCCGTGCCGGTAAAGCCGGCGTTGGCCGTGAGGATGAGCCGTACTTTTCTGATTTGATGCACCAATCCTTTTCTTTGGCACTTAAACAGCCCGATAAAGCCTCAATCGGCCGGTTGCTTTTTTCTGTTGTGGCGTATGCTAGGCAGTATGATATCGACTGTGAAGAGGCTCTCAGCCGTACGGTAACTGATTTTGCCGACCGCTTTCGTGAAGTTGAGTTGCGTTTGAATGCTGACGGTCAAGATTTAACTGATTTGCCTCATGCCGAACAGCGTTCCCTTTTTGAAGGGTCATGATGTTTCAAGCAGTTGTAAAACTGTTGAAAATTATTTAATGGAGGTTTTTCTAATGAACAAAAGTGAATTGGTAGCCGCTATGGCTGAAAAGGCAGGCATCGCCAAGAAGGATGCTGAGAAAGCTTTGGCTGCTTTCATCGAAACTATCGAGGTTGAGTTGAAGAACGACAACAAAGTTTCTTTGGTTGGCTTCGGTACTTTTGAAACCCGTAAGCGTGCTGCAAGAACCGGCATCAATCCGCAGACCAAGGCAAAGATCACGATTGCTGCTTCTAAGGCTCCTGTTTTCAAAGCAGGTAAGGCTTTCAAGGATGCTATCTAATTCGTGATTAAATCGTAGCCACCCGGTATACGGGTGGCTTGGTTTTTGTTTGGAGAACGACTATGAGATTAGACAAATATTTAAAGGTCTCTCGCATTATTAAACGCAGAACCATTGCCAACGAGGCCTGCGATGCCGGCCGTGTTTTTGTAGGTGATAAGCCGGTCAGGGCTTCTTATGAAGTGAAAATCGGAGATCGAATTACCGTTTCTTTCGGCGGACATAAGGTGACTTTTGAGGTGTTAAGCGTTAGTGAGACGGTTAAAAAAGATGAGGCAGCTTCTCTGTATAGATTGATTAGTGAGGAATAGCGGTCGGCACCCGGGAATATATTATTCTGGGGTGTTTTTATGATACAAGAGGAACAACAAACCATGCGTCACGATGTTTCACTGATTGGTCGGCAGGAGTTGCGCCTGTCCGGCGTCCGAGAAGTATTAGGATATAACGGTGAAGCGATTGACTTGCAAACGGTTGTCGGCCAACTGAATATAAGGGGTCACAATTTGAAAATCGTGTCTTTTCGCACTGAAACCGGCGATGCTGAAATCAGCGGTCACATAACGGCTCTTGTTTATGTGAATGAAAAAGCAGGGAAGGAGAGCCTGCTATCAAGGCTGTTTCGGTAGGTATGTGGGAAATCAATTTAACGGCACAATTGACCGATATACTCTATGCCATGCTGTTGGGCGGTGTGCTGTGCTTGCTATGCGATGTGTTTCGAGGTATTCGTACTGTGAACGGCGGCAGCGTGACGGCAATCTTTTTTCAGGATGTCATTCTTTGGGTGGTGGCGGCTGTTTGCTCCTTTTGCTTATTTTCTGCTCGCTGTAACGGAGAAATTCGAGGTTATATGTTAGTCTTTATGGGCGGCGGATTCACGCTTATTCGGTTCACGGTATCAAAGTTTTTCTTTTGTTTGTTTAAGTGGTTTTTTGGCAGCCTGAAATCATTCTCAGAGCGTTGTGTTGACTTTTTTGAGCGAATCGGTGAACGCTTACGGTATTTTTCCGGTACAATTCGTTTATATCAGGCAAAAAAACGAAAAAAATGTTGTGATTCTTGCAAAAAACTCTTGAAACGAGGCTATCAGTTGTTGTATACTAAACAAAAGTAGGATATGGGATTGTTTCAAAAGGAAATGTGCGATGAAAAAGTCCAAACGAAAAAGTATCATTCTACGCATCCTTGTTTTGGCTGTCTCTTGCTATTTGCTTTACTCTTTGACAGGCCTTTGGCGTGATATGGTCGAAAAACAAAAGGAATTGGAACAATGCAGGGAGCAAATCACTTTGACCGATTACGAAATCAGTCAGTACAAGGAGCTTTTAGCTGACGGCAATGAAGCAAAGATCATTGAAAAGGCAGCCCGTGAACGCCTTGGCTTTGTCTATGCGGACGAGCAGGTGTATGTGGATATTTCCGGCAGCTGAATGCAGCCGTATCATTTTAGGGGGGAATCGGCAGTTTTATGGAGCTTGAGGTAGGACAAATTGTTGAAGGTAAGGTTACCGGCATTACAAAATTCGGTGCTTTTGTCAATTTAGGTGACGGAAAAACCGGCATGGTTCATATTTCCGAGATTTCGCGCTCGTATGTAACCAGTATTGAGGATCATATTCATATGGGCGATACCGTTCGCATGAAGGTTTTGACCATCGGCGACGACGGAAAAATTAGCTTGAGCATTAAGCGTGCCGAAATGCAGGAGCATCCGCAGCGCAGTGAGGCCAGAGGGTTTTCTGGTCCCCGTACACCGTCTAAGCCGGATCCGAACTGTACTTGGACTCCTAAAAAGGCC
>JAEDLK010000040.1 GCA_016295355.1 Clostridiaceae bacterium | reverse complement strand
ATACGCACTGTTTTGAATTTGCTCTATATCCATTACAATGGTATCGACAAGTTTTCTTTGAAAATTTGCTACCAGATTGATGTTTTTTTGTGTTATGAAAGCTTATGAGAATAAAGGTATATGACCTGTATGTAAAACAATCGTACAACCGCTTATGATTAACCATTTATTGTGCTTTTTGCTATGGTTGAATTCGTCGATTAAAACAAGGCTCAACCCGAAAAGGTCAAACCATTAACTATTATACGAAACTCGCAAGAATATAAACTGTAAAAAAAGAAAAACCTCAACTTTCCCATCTTTGTGCCGAGGTTCTAAACTTTGAGGGATGTTCAAAAAAAGAACTTCATATAAATCTATGCTTTCAGGCACCAAACACCTTGAATTAGGGAGGTTGAAGTCACGCCACTTCGACTGATGTGCGGTTAATATTGATACATTGAAACTATTTCATTTTACGTATGTGTCGAAAAGTCTTATTCTACAAAGGTTTTAGACATAAAAAAGCACGATAGTTTCAATACCAGAGGTATCAAAACTATCGTGCTGATATGTCAACAGGAAACAAAAAAGATGCCAGCGTAAAATGCTGATGAGGATTTGAACCCGCAAAAAGTTGGTAGCGACAGCGAACCGTTGCGAGGGCGTTTGGGGCCGAGCCGGTGAGCCGAGCGTGACTTTTTGCGGAAAGGAGGAGCGACGGCGTGAGTGCGCTCTGATTTTTGCAAAAAATCGGAGCAAGCGATACAAAGCTTGCTCCGACGTGTCTCTGTTGTTCAAAAATGAACTGGGTGAAAACCGAGAAATTTCTTCACTCCTTAGAAAAAACTGTCATACCTACACCGTAATCCCTTATTAAAATGTCTTGTGGGAAACCTGAAAATTTTATGGTTACAAACAAATCTCCGGCTGCACCGGACATGTTGATAATTTGGAGAGAATAAACAACCCAAAACCATTCAAGCGGAACAAAAGGATTGATGATTGCAATGATCAATCCCCACAGAACAATGGGTGCCAAAGCGATGAATATATAGGCTTTCTTGCTGTAGTAATCATTGCTTCCGGCAAAGGCATATAACCCTGTAAAGCCATACTTAACCTTTTTCGTGCCGCAAATTTTCATTGCAATACCATGCGTGATTTCGTGCAGTAGCATGTATGCTATCACCAAAACTATCAAAGCAATAAATCTTATCACATAACTGCCCAAACCTTTATCCATAACGAATAACGAGGAAATCGGAACCAAAAAGATCATAGGAACCAACAGCAATACAGCAATGATAACTGCTAACAAATTCACAAGCAATGACATTTTTTTATTTTTTTGAAGATTAATGAAATAAAATTCTCTATATCCTTCCGGCAAAGCTTCAACTGCTTTCACTATATCTCTTCCCTTTTTTAGTTTTACAATTATTATAGCATTATAAAGCAAAAAAGCAAGGTTTTGCCTTGCTTTTATAATTCGTGGCGAAGCCACACCGAACTTATTACCTCTTACATATTACCTATTACTTCCCCAAAAATCCCGAATATACGGGCGATGGGAGAGTGAGGAGTGAAAAGTTAAGAAGTAATAAGTAAAAATCCCTCAAACTATCGTCTGAGGGATATTTGGTCCGAGTGACGGGACTTGAACCCACGGCCTCTTGACCCCCAGTCAAGCGCGCTACCAGCTGCGCCACACCCGGATAGACAACGGAAGTATTATAGCATACTCCCGTTTGATTTGCAAGTCCTAAATGATAAAAAGTCTGGAACTTTTTCTGGCAGGCGCCAAGTATTAACGGAACAGTTCACGCTCAGCGTTCAAAATGGCGGTGCGAATAATTTTAGGACCGGTTGTACAGCCGGACTTTTCGGCAAACAACCCGGTTAGCAAAGTCGGATTGATATTATCCTGTCCGGCCGGCAAAGTCAATTCAACACATCCCTCTTCTTTCGCTGAAAAGGCGACCTGCTCCGTGATATCACGCGTCTTTAATTCCCCTCTTTTTGTCTTCTTGCTAACGACTAAAGAGCCGGCTTGCAAAAAGGCATAAAAAGCGGATGCATCGACCGGATTAGCATAACAGCAATCATAAACAGCAAAAGCAATCGCACCAACCTTCTCCACCGGTGTCCCCACGCTCGTAACGATCATATCACGGGGCAACACACGGCAAAGCCGATCATAGACCTCACGATCGGTAATAGAATCATCGGTTAAACGAAAATCAAACGCAGAATAGGTGCTTTCAAAGCCCAGTGACAACGGTAAGGCAAAGGTCACATACGGGCGTGGATTAAAACCCTCAGTATACCAAATCGGCAAACCTGTCAAGCGCAGTGCACGAATCATAAAACGATTCACATCAAGGTGTGAAATAAACCGCAGAGTGCCCTGTTGACGGTAAAATACCCTAACGCTCCTCAAAGCAAACACCCTCCCCGTAACAATTAGCACCGCAACCGGCACAAGCGATTCGACAGTTCGGTGTGGTGACGGCTTGCTTTGCCAACTGATTCTGTTTCACAAAGAAAGGCTTATCCACACCGTAGTCCAAATGATCCCACGGCATAATCTCCTCATATGAACGAGTCCGTTCATTATAGAAAGCTGGATCAATACCGCACGCAACAAATGCCTCGTGCCAGCGTGACGAATCAAAGTGTTCATTCCAGCTATCAAAACGGCAACCGCTGCGCCAAGCAGTTTCGATAACGGCCGACAGCCGACGATCGCCTCGGGCAAACACGCCCTCCAAGGTACTGGTCGGTGCATCGTGATAGGATAGCAAGATTTTTTTAGAGCGAATGGCGCCCTTTAGTAATTGCTGACGGCGTAAAATTTCCGACTGATTGATTTGCGGCTCAAACTCAAAGGGCGTAAACGGTTTGGGCACAAAATTAGAAACGCTCACCGTGACCGTGACGCCTTTGCCTTTCGGCTTGTTTGGTAAATGGTAATATTCGTCCACGATTTTCTGTGCCAATTCGGCAATTCCCAGAATGTCCTCGTCGGTTTCGGTCGGCAAGCCCATCATAAAGTACAGTTTGACAGCTGTGTGCCCTCCGGCAAAGGCCATACGGCAGGTTGAAAGAATTTCTTCCTCGGTAATATTCTTATTAATCACATCTCGGAGCCGTTGGGTACCGGCTTCGGCGGCAAAGGTCAGACCGCTTTGGCGGATATGCTGCACCTTCTCCAAAAGCTCCGGTGAAAAATTATCAATCCGTAATGACGGCAAGGATAAACTGACCTTTTGTTCGTCCGTCCAGCTGAGCAATTCATTAAGAAGCGGTTCCAATTCACGGTAGTCGCTAGTGCTCAGCGAAGTCAGCGATATTTCATCATAACCGGTATTGGCACACAAATCGCGTGCCTGCTTGCTGATGGTTTCCACACTCTTTTCACGCACCGGCCGATAAATAAACCCTGCTTGGCAGAACCGACAACCTCGAATACACCCACGGTAGATTTCCTGCATCACTCGGTCATGCACCACTTCGATATACGGAACCACAACTTGATCGGGATAATCAACAGCATCCATATCGGCAATAATGCGTTTTTTAACGGTTGCCGGCGCACCGTTTTTTGGGGTGACCGACATAATAGTGCCGTCATCTTTATAACGCACATCGTAAAGCGACGGCACATAAACGCCCTCGATCTCGGCTGCCAAACGCAAAAATTCCCGCTTGGTCTTGTGCTCGTCCCGACAACGCTTGTACAAGTCAATGACTTCCAAATCAACCTCTTCGCCCTCGCCGACAAAAAACAGATCGATAAAATCGGCAATCGGCTCGGCATTGCAAACGCAAGGGCCGCCGGCTACAACCAACGGTGAGAAATCCTTACGGTCGGAACTGCGAACCGGCAAACCGGCTAAATCCAGCATATTCAGCACATTGGTATAGCTCATTTCGTATTGCAACGTAAAGCCGATAAAGTCAAACTCTCGAATCGGATCACGACTCTCCAACGCAAACAAGGGAATCTCATATTCTCGCATGACCTGTTCAAAATCGGTCCACGGAGCAAAAACACGTTCGCACCAAATATCCGGCCGTCTGTTCAAACAGCTATACAAAATTTTCATGCCCAGGTGCGACATGCCGATTTCGTAGGTATCCGGAAAACAAAAAGCAAACCGCACATCAACTGCTTGCTTGTCCTTTATCACACTGCCGATTTCCCCACCGCTGTAACGACCCGGCTTTTGAACCGACAGCATCAGTTCTTCTAATTGAACGTTATTCATATAGCCACCTTAATCTTGTGTACTTTCTTTTTATGATACACTATTTTAGCGATGCTTTCAACCATTATCTACAAAAAACGACCTTTTTTACCGTTTTAAAAGGACCGATAAGATCAGGTATAAAACCACCAAATACGTCCCGTAATTGGTTTGGCCGTACACCGTTTGCAAGATGGCTGCAACCAGTACCAATACAGCACAAATAACCGTGATCAGCCGAATCATCCATCGGCTCTTTTGTTCACCCTTTTTCCGCCTGATCAGGATCAAGAGTATTTCTCCCCCATCCAACCCGGCAAACGGCAATAGATTAAAGAGGCCAAACAGGGCATTCAAAAGGCAAAACGGCAGATAGGTCTGTTCATCATACAAGGCACAGTGTACAGCCAAAAGGACGGCTAAAAACAGATTGACTGCCGGACCGGTCACCGAAACCAATAACTGTTGCCTTGTCGTCGGATAACCACGCACCGTCAGTTGCACACTGCCCGGCACCAAGCTGACCTCTTTGGGAGCTGCCCCGACAAACCATAAACAAAACAAATGACCGGCTTCATGCAAGGCAGCGGCGCCGATCATCGGCACCACGATCCCCGTTCGGTCGATGAGAATCACCGCACATAACAACGCCAAAAATAAAAAAGAAATCCGAATATCGGTACCGAAAAGTCGAAAGCGCATTATGTCCCCCAATTCACATACCAGTCAGGATTAACCGGAATACCGTCTAAGCGAATTTCAAAGTGCAGATGACTGCCGGTAGAACCGCCGGTATTGCCGACGAGTGCAACCGTTTGTCCGGCCGTTACAGTCTGTCCGACCGTTACAAGCACCTCACTGCAATGACCGTACAATGTTTCAAAATGTGTCCCATGGCGGATTTTCAAATAGTTGCCGTAACCGTCACGGTCAAAACCAACAAAGGACACCGTGCCGTCGGCGGCCGAAAGAATCGGAGTCCCAGTAACGGCGGCAACATCGGTTCCTTTGTGCTTTTTCTGCTGACTGGTAAAGGGATCACTGCGCATACCGAAGCCGGAGGTCAGCACCCCGTTAACCGGCACGACCAACGAATTGTTGACCTTTTGCCCGACCACCATCGGCACCGCCTGCAAGGCATCCGACACCGTCTGCACCCGCTCCACCTCGCTGTCGCCGGCATGTGAAGCCGTTGTTTCGATGAGTGGAACTTGGTTTAACGTTTCCGGCGTCATCTGATCTTCGGTGGCCGCCGTTGAAGCATCTTCCTCCTGAGCGGTCATTGCGTTGTCATCCCGGGAAGAAGGGTCGCTCTTGTTGGTTTTGGTCAGTTCTGTTACATCGGTATCGTCGCACAAATAGGTGTCATACACCTGCCTGACCTGACCAAACAGGGCCGGATCGAGACTGCGGATCACCAAAAGCGTAATCAGCACCGCCAAAGCCGCAATCAACTGCAGTAAAAACAACGGCAGTCCCCGGCTCTTTTTCACAACTTGAATAATCTTCATAACGTCCCTCCTGTTCAATGTTTATGAACAACAGGAACAAAAAATGATCGAAAGCATAGGCTTCCGATCATTTGAAGTTTTTATTGTTTACGGAATACCATCACGGTATTCTTATAATCGCTTGACGGTTGGAATGCAATGCCGACATTCATGAGGAAGTCGCCTCGATAGACCCTATCACAGCCCTCCAAACGATATTGTGCCTTTGCATCCAATCCGCAAAGACGAATGTGCTCAACCGGTGCCTCCGGCAGACCCTTAATCACCAGCGCCGTCATGATAACCGTATTTTGATCCTGTGCGATAAACTCATTGGCCACGAAGCACTGTTTAGCGGGGTCATTCAAGCGATATAAATCGCCGGTATGGAATACAGAGCCATACTGTTTATAAAACTGAACCTGCTTGGCAACCTGTTGCAGTTCTTCCTCGCTAAGACGGTTCAAATCCAGCTCATACCCGAGCTGGCCCTGCATGGCAATCGCCCCTCTGGCACTCATCGGCGTACGACGACCAACCTGATGATTCGGCACGGCTGATACATGAGCCCCCATAGAGGAATATGGATAACAAAAGCTTGTGCCATATTGAATGAAGGCACGTTCCACCGCATCGGTGTCATCACTGCACCATGTTTGCGGCATATAGTACAGCATACCGGGATCAAAACGAGCGCCACC
Source organism: Clostridiaceae bacterium (assembly GCA_016295355.1). GTDB lineage: Bacteria > Bacillota > Clostridia > Oscillospirales > Acutalibacteraceae > SIG607. The sequence goes on along the minus strand of JAEDLK010000040.1, from coordinate 4,629 downwards.
GGAGCTACAGCTTTCAAACAAAACATTCGGGAACCGTTTCGTTAGCGTTTCGAGAATGTGATACAAACCGAGAATATAGCGATGATAGAATTCACCCTGCCGTTCCGGCGGCAAAAGTGCCGAACCGATATTGGTCATGTTTCGATTGTAATCCCATTTAACATAAGCAATCGGCGAACGGTTCAAAATATCCGACAGACAGTCGATCACATAGTTGCAGACATCCTCACGGGACAAATCCAACATCAACTGCGTACGGCAAAGGGTACGGTTTCTGTCTTTGACATGGATGCACCAATCCGGGTGAGTCCGATAGCAATCACTGTCCGGCGACACCATTTCCGGCTCAAACCAGAGTCCGAACTTCATGCCCAAGGCATTGATCTTACTAACCAACGACTCAAGACCGTTGGGGAGCTTATCTTTATTAACATACCAGTCACCCAGGGAGGACAAATCGTTGTTTCTGTGACCGAACCAACCGTCATCCAACACCATCAGCTCCACACCGACCTCTTTGGCCTTGGAGGCAATAGCGACGATTTTTTCTTCATCAAAATTAAAGTAGGTTGCCTCCCAGTTGTTGATCAGCACATAGCGTTCCTTGTCCCTAAACTGACCGCGGCACAGGCGTGTGCGATACAGCCTGTGATAAATGCGAGACATACCGCCGATGCCGTCGCCGGAGTAAACCAGCACTGCCTCGGGGGACTGGAAGCTCTCACCGCTTTCCAAATGATAGCAAAAATCAAACGGATGAATACCGATCATGGCACGGGATACATGATAAGCATCCACCTCAACACCGGCCACAAAGTTACCGCTGTAGACCAAGCTGAAACCGTAAGCATCACCCTTTTCCTCGGTGGTGTTATGTCCCACCAACGCAAAAAACGGATTCTGCTGACAAGAGCTGGCGCCACGAAGGCTGTCCGCTAACTGCTTGCCGTGAAAAAGCGGCGCCCGTTCGGGATGCCGTTCTCTCGCCCAGGCACCCGGCAGATGAATCATATCATACTCCATACCGTTAAAATCGACCGTAGCCGACAAAAGCGCCTGTAAAGCAACGGATTCTTTTCCGCTATTGACCACACGAACGCTGCGGGTGATGGCGTTTAGTTGCTCAAACACCGTATAGGTTAGCGTAACAACCATGCCGGTCAGATGATCCGTCAAGACGATATCAAGGCTCGTTGCCTCATCATCCGACTCCACATAAGTAGCCGGCAACCCAACGAGGGGCTTTTTACCCTTGTAAATGTTATGATTCGTATAGTGAAAATCACTAATGCGAGTACCGTCCTTATAGCGCGCATGGAACGCCGGCGTACGCAAATCGGTGTTGCCGAAAGTCGGAAATTCCGACGGCAACACATCGCTTGAATAATGGCAATCGGTATAATCCATCGCCGTCATATGACGATGAGCATTACTCAAATCCAAAAAGTCGCCGTAGTCGGCCACCGGCTGCTCTAAACGTCCGCCCCAGTATAAATGAGTAAAGAAACGGCCTTCTAGAAAGCCGAATATATAACTTGTTTTTTCTGTCTGCAAATGGAATAATTCTCTTTGTTCATCATAGAAGATCATTCGTCGCACCTCTTCCGAATTCTTATACCAACAGTGTAACAAATCCACCGGACAAAATCAACCATAATTTGTCAACGAAGCCAGATACTCAAGTTCCATATTCTCTGCAAGATATTTAATAACAGGTAAATGATTAAGATAAGAATGATCGCTTAAGGAATTGTCAAATAGAATGCTGCTGATATACTTTGCATTGCTCATTTTGAATGCCCCTTGGTAGTTTTAATCAAAGCATTTAGTAAAACGCTCATCGTTTAATAAGTTTGTTTAATGCATTGCATTGTTCATGACTAATATCATATGCTTTCAAAAAGCTATTTACAAGTTCGCTCTCCAGTTTCAATCCATTAAAACTTAAAAAATCACACAACTTTGCTCGTATTGCACTTCTTCATATTTAATAAGAAATAACCGTTTCGTATTTTGCTCGCAGTACATTTGTCAACATCAAAATATCAACAGATAATGACATGGATAGACCGAATAGCGTACCTTGTTTCATGGCCATTGCCTCTCCTGCTACATGGATAATACCATATATTGACATGAAGCGCAATATCGTTGGGTATTATTCCATATCGTTGCGCAAGTCACAACCTCGTTTTGTGTCCGCAGGCGGACAATGATGTTCGAGCTAACGATCGAAATGATGTTGACCGCAAGCGGTCAACCGATGTTGTGTCCTGCGGACACAAACACAAAAAGAAAGACACGATTTTCATCGTGTCTTTCTTGTTGTCTATGTTGTTCAAAAAAGAACTGAAGAGAAATAGTCATTTTCATTCAAAAACGCCCGATTTTCTTCCTTGCAAAATTATTATATCATATTTTGCAATATTAGCAACCAACCGAGAAGTGCTATTTACGCAGCCAGAGGTTGTCAAGGTTTTTGTTCAAAAAATTATTTGCTGTTGCCATTAACACAGTCCCAAAAAACAGTCTGCGTCTCGAACTGTATTTTAGCCTCTATCCGAAAAACAAACCTAAATTCGCACATTAATGACATTCGGTTCGGATATGAGGGTTGATGCTATTTATTCCTCTATAGCCGCCTTTTTCCTGTTTGCGGCTATTATCCGCGAGTAATCGTCAAATTTCTTTTCACGGTTATAGGTATAAAGTCCGTTTACCTCCTGCTCAACATCGTAAAGCTGTGTATAGCAAAAGCCCATAATATTAGGTGCCTCAAGCAGTGCGGAAACAAGTCCCTCGTAGCGTGTAAAAAATTCCTCCTCGGTTTTTGGCGCCTCACCGTAGCCCCAAGAATTACTTGCAGCGTTATTTCGCTTACTTTCGGGAATCCATTTAATTCCGCCGAATTCGCTCATAAAGAAGGGGAGACCGGGTATATAAACCTGCTCGTTTTTATAGAGCAACCTAAAGCTGTCTTCATTTCCGTTATAGCCGGTGTATGACTTGCGGAAGATTTCGGGATTCTGCTCATAATCGTGCTGATCGTAAATATCGGTTACAACATGGTACCATCCTGAGGTATCTATAACCGGTCTTGTGGGATCAAGACGTTTCGTTTCCTCGTAAACCGCCTTTAATATACGGCGGGCAGTCGTGCCGGACTGATTCCAAGTCTCGTTAAAGGGACACCAGCCTACTATCGCGGGGTGGTTAAAGTCGCGCTCAACCGTTTCACTCCATTCGGGGAGGAAGTTTAGTAATCCTCCCTCGTTATTTATATCAAGACCCCAGTTAGCGTGCTCGCCCCACACAAGGTAACCCGCCTTATCGCAATGATAGAGAAAACGCGGTTCAAACATCTTTTCGTGCAGACGGGCGCCGTTAAAGCCGAGCGACATCGAAAGCTCGATATCGTGTTTTAACGCCTCGTCGGACGGGGCGGTATAAATACCGTCGGGATAAAAGCCTTGGTCGAGAACGGTACGCTGGAAAACACTTTTACCGTTAATAAGCACCTTAAAGCCGTCAATCCTAACCTCTCTTAATCCCGCATAGCTGTATAATACATCTGTTCCGCTCTCGGTTTCAAGGGTGAATTTAAGGTCATACAGTCTGCCCTTGCCTACCTCCCAAAGATGCTTTTCGGCAAGGGGAAGATGAAGTCTTGCATAACCGCCCTTTATTTCCTTTGAACAGCCGCCTACGCTGTTACCCTCATAAAATACCTCAACTGTAAGCTTTCCTCCGAGTGACAGGGTTAATTCAATGTCAAAAGCTCCTGCTTCTATGTCAGGATAGTATTTTGCTGTTTTGATGTAGCCTGTCGGGACAAATTCGAGCCACACCGTCTGCCAGATTCCCGTGGTGCGGGTATAGTCACAGCCCCGCGAATAAAATGCAGACGACTGCTTGCCTCTGGGCTGTTTTCCCGAGCGGACGTTGTCCCTTGCATTTACGGTAAGGTCATTTTCGCCAATATTTAAAAAATCGGTAATATCGAGCGTAAAGGAGCTGTAGCCGCCAAAGTGACTGCCTGCCTTTTCGCCGTTTATGTATACGTCGCATTCATAATCCACCGCGCCGAAGTGCAAAAGGACCCGACCTTTCAGATGTTCTTCGGTCACGGTTATGCTGCGTTTATACCAAACTGCGGGAATAAAATCCTTATAGCCTATTCCCGAAAGCTCGCTTTCGGGACAGAACGGAACCCTGATTCTTTTAGTGTATTCTTCCGCTTTATCGGGCTTAAAAAGTCCGCGCTCGGCACCTGAGACTCCGAAATCAAATTCAAAAAGCCATTCGCCGTTAAGATTTTGCCAGTTTTCTCTTTGCATCATCGGTTGAGGATGCTCGGGACGGGGAATTATATTTGTTTCCATAAGCTTCTTTCCTTTTCTTGCGTTTTATTGTTTTTTATTGTATAATATCATTGTCAAACAGAAAATAAAATGCGTTTTTTAAGCATAAAAGTGAGGATTTTAAGCAATATGGAAAAAATATTTTTTCTTTCTGCAGGTAACGGGCATAAAACCGCTGCGTTTGAGGTTAGCCTTGCGGGCATAACCTACTCGGACCCGAATTATAAAGTGTACCGCAAATGCTCTGATATATTTGTGGCGGAGTATG
>JAEDLK010000039.1 GCA_016295355.1 Clostridiaceae bacterium | reverse complement strand
TCAAAGCGCCGCAGCCGTCGCCCTTGGCCAGACGCATGGCGATTTCCATCATGAACCGGCGCATGATCAGCGTAAAGAATTCCTCCGGGCAGTTATTGGCAATGGCTTCCTGTAGTTCGGTAAAGGGAACGATAGACAGGCGAATATCTCCGCTGTAGACAGCAACCTTTTCAAGAAGCATTCGCACCTTCTTTTCAGCCATCGGCCCGGTATAGGGAGGGCTGGCGAAATGGACGGCATCTAAGGTCAGGCCCCGCTTGGCCATCATGTAGGCGGCCACCGGACTGTCAATGCCACCCGAAATCAGCACCGTGGCTTTACCGGAGGTGCCGACCGGTAATCCACCGGCACCGTGTATCTGCCCGGCACGAACATAGGCGGCATAATCTCTGACTTCTACCGTGATGGTGACATCGGGGTTATGAACATCCACCCGTAAATGGGGAAAAGCCTCCAAAACAGCACCGCCGACCTCACAGGAAATCTGGGGAGATGTAAAGGGAAAACGCTTGTCGGCACGCTTGGCCTCAACCTTGAAGGTTTTGGCATTTTTCAGGGAATCAGCCACATAAGCCGGCGTCTCCGCCAAAATTTTGTCCATGTCCTTTTCACAAACCAAGCAACGGCTGAAGGCCACTATGCCAAAGACTTTGCTGACTCGATCAATAGCCGCTTCAAAATCAAAGGGTTCTTCCGGTTCAATAAAAATGGTGGATTGAGCGCTTCTGACGGTAACATTGCCGAGGCCGCGTAAGCGGTGTCGAAGACACTTAATGAGGGCGTTTTCAAAGGTAACACGGTTTAATCCCTTCAAAACCAATTCGCCGTTTTTGATCAGTAATACTTCTTTCATGCGGTTACCTGTACTTTCTCATGGTTTTGGTGATGGCCGTTAAGGCGTCGCACAAGGCATCAACATCGGCCGTTGTGTTATCTCTGCAAAAGCTGATACGCAAAGCACTGTCAATGCGGTCGTTATTCAGTCCGCAGGACTCTAACACATAACTGCGATGACCTTTGGCACAGGCGCTGCCTTTAGACACAAAGATGCCCCGTGCCGATAAGGCGTTCAAAAGCGGTTCGGCTTTATAGCCGTTGACCGAAATATTCAAGATATACGGCAGACAACCATTTGGTGAGTTGATACTCACAAAGTTAAGGGGCTGTAAAGCCTTAACAGCATAGTTAAACAAGTCTTGCTGTTTGGCAAGCTGCTCTTCAGGTTTGGGCAATTCTTGCAAAGCACCGCATAAAGAGGCGATCAGCGGCAAGGCTTCGGTGCCGCTGCGACGTCCGTTTTCCTGACCGCCGCCGTGAATTAACGGGGTTATGGTTAAGCCCTTGCGAACATACAGAAAACCGATGCCCTTGCAGGCGTGTAGCTTGTGACCGCTAGCTGATAATAAATCAACGCCGAGCCGTGACGGGTAAATAGGAAGCTTGCCGTAACCCTGTACGGCATCGCAATGAATCAGCGTGTTAGGATTCCTTTCGTGTACCGCACGGGCGATACCGGCAATATCATGAACACTGCCGATTTCATTGTTGACCAACATGGCAGACACAAGAATGGTGTTTTGGTCCACGGATTCCGCAAATTGCTCCGGACTGACAGTGCCGTCATGCTGTGGCTTCAGTAAAACAATTTCAAAGCCGTTCTCGCCTAAGAAATCCAGCGTTTTCAAGACCGACGGATGCTCAATGGCGGTGCTAATGATGCGATTGCCGCGCTTTTTTCGGGATTGGGCCACACCCTTAAGGGCCATATTGTTGGCTTCACTGCCGCCACCTGTGAAGATGATTTCATCCTCACGGCAGGACAAGGAGGCGGCCACGGTTTGCCTTGCTTCGTCCAGCAAGTCGTGTGCCCGCATGCCGAAGGAGTAAAGTGCCGACGGATTGGCCCAAAGCGTTTCGGCGGTTTTGTGCATACGCAGAATGGCGGTATCACAAGGCTTGGTGGTGGCGCTGTTATCCAAATAAACCATGGAGTTCACGGGAATCCTTCCGTTTCTTAGAAATATACAATTCCATTATAGTGGAAAAGAGTCGAATTCGCAAGTGAAAATGTTTGATATTTACCTTTTTTTCACAGACACTATCTCTTAAGGAGTGATTATATGAGAAAACGAATGGCTATTCGGCTTATCAGTTTTTGCTTGGGCTTGGCAGCCGTGCTCGGCGGTTGTTGGATTGTGCAAAAAAACCACACGGATTATTACCGAAATCGGGTCGAGCTTTTCTATCGGGAATCGGTCGATCAGTTGTGCTCATCCTTAAGTGACATTGATGCAACTTTGGAAAAAATGCTGTATACCGATGGGGCGACACAAACCGCCCGTTTGGCGGTCGAACTAATCGGTAAAGCGCAGTCGGCCAAAGGGGCGCTTTCTCGCTTGCCTAATGCCGGGGAATTGACAACCGTTAACCGTTTTTTATCGCAGGTCGGCAATTATGCTTTGGCACTCTCTGAAAAAAGACGCAACAGTCTGCCGACCGCCGCAGCTGATGTACCGACGGGTTCTTTGACACAAAAAGAAGAACAATCTTTGCTGACCGCCTTAAAAAATGTTTCGGGTACCATCAGTCAAACGGTGCAAGAATTGTCCGAATCGTATAACAACACGGTTTATTGGTCGCAGGTGTTAGAGAGCGAGTTAAGCGGTGTGGCCGGGGATCAGGGCTTGGCGGACGGCATTTTGGGGGTAGAGGAAATGCTGACCGATTATCCCGTTCTTCTCTATGACGGGCCATATGCTGACCACATGGAAGGGCCGAGCCGACCTCTTTTGGATGAGGCACAGCTCGTTTCGCCGGAGCAGGCTGTGAGCACTGCGAAAGTCTTGGCCGGTGCCGGGACGCAACTGGAGCGACGTCCCGATACGGTCGGCGTGATTGAGTCTTATGTGTTTGGTAATGACGACTGTGAGGTGGCCGTCAGTCGTCAGGGCGGATACCCGGTTTATTATCGTAGGTATCGAACGGTTGCCGAAGAAAAGATAACCCAAAATCAGGTGCGACAATATGCCTTGAACTGTTTAAGAGAATTAGGGTTTGACAACATGAGTGAGACCTATTATTATAAGACCGACGGTGTTTCTACCTGCCATTTTGCTTATTTGGACGGAGCAACCCTTTGCTATGCCGATTTGATTAAGGTTGGCGTCGCCTTGGATACAGGAGAAATCGTGTTGCTTGAAACCACGGGATATTTGTCCAATCATACGCATCGTGCTATTCCGACACCGCAATACACCGTAAAAGAAGCGCAGTCAAAGCTGTCTCCGAGATTACAGGTCAATGCCGTCGGCTATGCGATGATTCCGCTGGAAAACGGTCGTGAGGCACCCTGTTTTGAATTTCTTTGTACCGGTGAAAATGAGCGCAAAATTCTGTTGTATTTGAATACACAAACCCTTTCACAAGAGGAATTGTTTTTGCTGAATGAAGATATAAACGGAACTTTGGTAAAATAGTGCTTGATTTTTTCTGAGAGGTGTGTTATACTTCTATAGCATTTGATTTCACCTGAGTCCTAACAGGTGGGTTCAGTGCCGATTGTTTCGACATTGAAGCGGATGGTCCTCTGCTTGTTTTACGGGCACGAACATCTGAAAAACAAGAAGGAGGAAAATAAAATGGACGCAATCAAACAATTAACAGAAGGTATGTTGAAGGCCGAGCCGCCGAAGGTAGCTATCGGCAGCACCGTCAGGGTTCATGTTCGCATCAAAGAAGGCGAACGTGAAAGAATTCAGGTCTTTGAAGGTACCGTCATCGCCAAAAACAACAGCGGTATCGCCGAAACCTTCACTGTCAGACGCGTATCTTACGGCGTCGGCGTGGAGCGTGTGTTCCCGATTCATTCTCCCAATGTTGCTAAGGTTGAGTTGGTTAGAAACGGCCGTGTTCGCAGATCTAAGTTGTATTATCTGCGTGAGCGTGTCGGCAAGGCTGCCAAGGTTAAAGAACAAATCGGTTAATTGAACGGATGAGAGGGGGCAGGCGCTGTCCTCTCTTTTTCATATCGGTAAGTGCTTTTAAGAGCTCGAAAATCAGCACGCAAAATACAGGGTTAAATTTTATCACATTATCGGGGTGATGTCATTGATGAATAATACAACCCATCAAAAACGCCCGACCTTGGCCTTTGAGATGTTCGACTGGCTGGAGGTTGTGGTAACCGCTATTATTGCCGTCGTTCTTATTTTTACCCTGGTGTTCCGTGTGGCCACCATTAAGGGTCGTTCCATGCAGAACACGCTGTTTGAGAATCAAAAGGTCATCATTACCAATTGGCTGTACACGCCGAAAAACGGTGATATTGTCGTAGTTTCGCGCAATATTGATAACAGCCCGTCGGTTGACCAGGCCAAGACGCCGATTATTAAGCGTGTGATTGCCGTCAGCGGTCAAACGGTGGATATTGATTTTACAGCCGGTGTGGTGTATGTGGACGGTGTGGCGTTGGATGAACCCTATACTCGTACGCCTACCAACCTGTCGTATGATGTGACATTCCCGTTGTATGTGCCGGACGGTTATGTATTCTGCTTGGGGGATAACCGTAACGATTCTCTCGACAGCCGTTCGTCGATGATCGGGGAAAACGGGCTGATTGATACTCGTTACATTTTGGGTCACGCTGATTGGCGGATTTTCCCGTTCGATCAGATTGGAAAAATCGATCATGAGTGAGGCACAATATATTCAGTGGTTTCCGGGTCACATGACCAAGACGCGCCGGCAGATGGAACAGGACATTGATTTAGTCGACGCCGTGGCCGAAATTGTCGATGCCAGAATTCCGGTTTCCAGTCGCAACCCCGATTTGCCGGCTTTGGTTGGCAAAAAACCTTATTTGGTACTGTTGAATAAATGTGATATGGCCGATCCGGCCGCCACGGCGGAGTGGATAGAGGCTTTGTCGGCCGTGGGCTTCACGGCTCTGCCGGTAGATTGCAAATCCGGCAAGGGATTGGATCAGTTTTTTAAGAGCGTCCAAACGGTCTGTGCAGACCGTTTGGAGTCTTATCGTGCCAAAGGAATGGTCGGAAAACCTTTGCGTGTGATGGTGGCCGGTATTCCCAATGTGGGTAAATCCACCTTAATAAATCGGTTGGCAGGAAAGAACAAGGCGGTGGTTGAAAACCGTCCGGGTGTGACCCGAGGCAATCAATGGTTCAGCACCGGGCGGCAACTGGAACTGCTTGATACGCCGGGTGTATTATGGCCGAAATTCGCCGATCGAACGATCGGTGAGCATTTAGCCTTTACCGGCGCTGTGGCCGATCATGTGCTAGATAAAGAAACCTTGGCTGTGCGCTTTTTGGAACTGTTGGCGCAGCGTTATCCGGCCGTTTTGACCGAAAAATACGGCATTGACGCTTCCGCTACGGAACCGTATGAGATGCTTTGCGTTTTGGCACAACGGCGAGGAATGCGGTGCCGCGGCGGCGAGTTTGACACCGAAAGAGCGGCGGCCGCTTTATTGGAGGAGTACCGAAACGGAAAGCTCGGTCGTATGACACTGGAAAGGGTGAAGTAGGTGCCGGATTTTTCTTTGGAGAATAACGCCAAAGGCAAAGGCTACACCCGCATTTGCGGTGTGGATGAGGCCGGTCGTGGGCCGTTGGCAGGACCGGTTTGTGCGGCGGCGGTTATTCTTCCCGAAACGGTTGATTTGCCCGGATTGGATGATTCCAAGAAATTGACCGAACAAAAGCGTGAGCAACTGTATGATAAAATTAAAGAACAGGCTGTTGCGTATTGCATCGCCTTTGGAACGCTTCAAGAGATTGAATCGTTGAATATTTTGCAGGCAACCTTTTTGGCTATGAACCGTGCTATCGACGGTTTATCCGTGCCGGCTGATTATGCCCTAATTGACGGCAATTTGTTGCCGAAAGGCTTGACAATCCCGGGGGAACCGGCCGTTAAGGGAGACGCAAGATCTATGAGTATTGCAGCAGCCTCGATTTTGGCAAAGGTGACGAGAGATCGACTGCTTTGCACCTATGAAACGCAGTATCCCGGTTACGGATTTTCGGCTCATAAGGGTTACGGCACAAAGGCTCATGTGGAGGCTATACGGCGGCTCGGCCCCTGCGAGGTGCATCGGCTGTCGTTTCTTAAGAAAATATTATGATTGATCAGGACTACGGAAAAATAGGTGAGCAATTGACGGCCGATTATTTGCGAAGATACGGCTTTTTGATCTTCAAAACCAATTATCATTCCCGTTACGGTGAGATTGATATTGTGGCACAAAAGGAAGATCTTTTGCTGTTTGTTGAGGTTAAAACCAGAGCCCTTTATTCGTTGGTTTCCCCGTCCGAAGCGGTTGATGCACCCAAAAGACGACGCATTCGCATGACGGCATTGGATTTCATCCGCAAAACAGGGGAGACGTACCGTTATCGGTTTGATGTCTGTGAAGTCACCGTACTACCCGAAGGAACAAGCCCTCGATTTCGTCTGAATTATATAAAAGGTGCTTTTTTGGCTGACGAATAAGTCAAACTCATCAAATCTAACACGCTTTGCAAGTGCAAGGCATGATGGCAAAGTCGTGCGGGAATGTCGGCAAGCAAAACCGTATGTGGTTTTATTGACACAAAAGAGCGCCCGGGTCAACGGACGCTCTTTTGTGTCAGTCTTTCTGACGGAAGGTGGTGCAAGCTGTTTCAGAACAGTTGCAGGAACTGCAATAGCCGACCTTGATGCCGTTTGCGGTGCATCGGTCATCCGCGGCGTGATGGATGCAGTTCTTGGCGTCACAGGTAACGCCGCTAATGGTGTTTTTGTTTTGTTCTGTCATTCTTACTCATCCTTTCGACCTATCGGTCGAGTTTAGTATGCCCTGTGTGTGTATATCATACATCAGAATGAGAGGTAATAAATGGATTTATACGCTATCAGTGATCTTCATTTATCGTTTGGTGCGGACAAGCCTATGGATGTGTTTAGCGGTTGGGATCATTATGTGGAGCGCTTGACGGCAAACTGGAACCGCCTTGTTACTCCGCAGGACGTTGTGGTACTGCCGGGTGACTTTTCCTGGGGCTTAAAGCTCGATGAAACGATAGAAGATTTTCGCTTTTTGGAACAACTGCCCGGTCAAAAGATTCTTCTTAAAGGAAATCATGATTTGTGGTGGCCGACCGTTTCAAAAATCACGGCATTTTTTAAGGAGCAACAGATTCAGTCGGTTAGAATCGTTTATAATGATTGCATTCTTTTGGATGACTGTGCCGTGTGTGGCAGTCGGGGTTGGTCGGGTGAAAAGGAAGCCGATCGTTTGATCATCCGTCGTGAAGCCGGTCGTTTGGAACGCTCTTTGCAAATGGCAAAGACGGCCGGTAAGGAACCGATTGTGTTTATGCACTTTCCGCCGGCGTATGCCAATACACGCGTCGAAGAGCTGTTGGATGTGTTGAAGGCTTATGATGTTCAGAAAGTTTATCATGGTCATATCCACGGCGGCGGTTCACATGGTTTGGTCGGCGAGGCAGACGGCATCACGCTGAAACCCATTTCCTGTGATTTATTATCTTTTACGCCCCTTTTTATCCGAAAAATCGGCCGTTAGAGGCTGAATGACCCATTATAGAGCGGACAATGGAAAAAGTTGAAAAAATTTTACAAAAATTGTAGAAATTATCGTATTTATGTGCTATAGTATAGTTTGACAATTTATGCGGAGGTTATGTTATGAGTTTGAAAAATGCTAAAAAGGTTGACACAAACCGGTACGAACTGGAGGTTGTCATCGACGGAGAAGCCTTTAGAGATGCTTTGAATCGGGTTATGCGTGAGCAAGGTAAAAAAATTACCGTTCCGGGCTTCCGTAAAGGTAAGGCTCCTTTACATATTATTGAAAAGTTCTACGGTGCAGAAGCTTTCTTTGAAGAGGCTTTCAATACCTTGTACGGTTCGGCTTTGGACGATGCCGCCAAAGAAGCCGGCGTTGAGATTGTTGATGATAAAATGGATTTCGATTTGGTTTCCATTAGTAAGGAAGACGGTGCTGACTTTAAGGTGACGCTGACTGTTAAGCCGGAAATCGAAATCGGCACTTACAAGGGCTTGACGGCCGAGCGCGTGGCCGTTAAGGTTGAAAAGGCCGAGGTTGACGAGGCTGTCAAGGCCATGGCCGAGCGCAATGCCCGCATGGTGGCTGTTGAGGATCGTGCCGCACAGAAGGACGATATTGCCGTTATCGACTATGAAGGCTTTGTTGACGGCAAGGCCTTTGAGGGTGGCAAGGGTGAGTCCTATTCACTGACCTTAGGTTCCGGCCAGTTTATCCCGGGTTTTGAAGATCAGGTGATTGGCCATCATACCAATGATTCCTTTGATGTAAATGTGACCTTCCCGACCGATTATCATGCCGAAGAACTGGCCGGTAAAGATGCGGTATTTAAGGTGACGGTTCACGAGATTAAAAAGCGTGAGTTGCCTACCATCGATGATGAGTTTGCCAAGGATGTCAGCGAATTTGATACCTTGAAGGAACTGCGTGCCGATTTGAAGGCCAAGGCTTTAGAGCGCAAAAAGAAAGCGGCGGAGGACGAAACAGAAACAGCTTTGCTTTCACAGGTTGTGGACAGCATTAAGGGTGAAATTCCCGAGGCTATGTACGAAAATCGTGTCAAGCAGGATGTTCGTGATTTTGATTACCGCTTGCAGATGCAGGGCATGAACCTCGAAACCTACATGAAGTATACAGGAAGCACTATGGAGGAATTTTCCAAGACATTCCGTCCGCAGGCCGAAAAGCAGGTTAAGATGCGTTTGGCTTTGGAAAAAATTGTTGAGCTTGAAAACATCACGGTTGAGGATAAGGATGTTGACGAGTCCTACGAGAAGATGGCCAAGGATTATTCTATTACGGTTGAGCAAGTTAAGAATGCCGTTCCCCCTGAGGAAATCAAAAAGGATTTGGCTGTTCAGAAGGCTCTTGAGCTGATTAAGAGTACGGCTGTCATCACCGAGGTTGAGGCTAAGGCTGAAACTGAGAAGAAGCCGGCTGCTAAGAAATCGACAGCCAAGAAGACTGAGAGCGCTGATAAGCCTGTCGCTCAGAAATCAGCCGCTAAAAAAACTGCTGCCGAAAAGACTGACGATGGGGAAAAGAAACCGGCCGCCAAGAAAACGGCTGCTAAAAAGACCACGAAGAAAACAGAGGAATAATTGATTATATCTTTTTGCTTTTGTTCATACTGTCATAAAAGGAGGTTATTCTTATGAATATGAACTTAGTGCCCTACGTCATTGAACAAACGAGTCGCGGGGAGCGATCCTACGACATTTTTTCCCGTTTGTTAAACGATCGTATTGTGATGCTCAACGGACCGGTGGACGACGCCTCTGCCAGTTTAATTGTAGCTCAGATGTTGTATTTAGAGAGCCAGGATCCCGATAAGGATATCAACTTTTACATCAACAGCCCCGGAGGCAGTGTGTCGGCCGGTTTGGCGATCTATGACACCATGCAGTATATCAAGTGTGATGTTTCCACCATTTGTTTGGGAATGGCCGCCAGTATGGGAGCATTCCTTCTGTCTGCCGGAACAAAGGGTAAGCGGTATGCTTTACCCAATGCTGAAGTCATGATTCATCAGCCCTCCGGTGGTGCACAAGGCCAGGCCAGTGATATTTTAATTAACGCCAAGCATATTGAGCGTACCAGAGAAAATCTAAACCGTATGCTGTCTGAAGCGACCGGCAAGCCGATTGAGCAGATTCGTGTTGACACTGATCGTGATAATTGGATGACAGCCGAGGAATCCAAGGAGTACGGACTGGTGGATAAAGTAATTGCCAAACGATAATTGAGGTATGTAAATGGCTGTTAAGGATAATGACACAAAAGGAACAATTCGTTGCTCGTTTTGCGGCAAAACGCAGGATGAGGTCGGTCGTTTAATTGAAGGACCCGGTGTTTATATTTGTGACGGCTGCATCAGCTTCTGTAATTCATTACTGTTTGATGAGGAGCCGATTAAGCCGACTTCCCGTCAAAAGAAACAGGCCAAGGAGTTTGTTTTACCAAAACCGGCTGAAATCAAACAGCGGTTGGATGAGTATGTCATCGGGCAGGATGATGCTAAACGCACACTGTCAGTGGCGGTTTACAATCATTATAAACGGGTTTATAAACAAAAGGACAATTCGGTTGAATTGTCCAAGAGCAATGTGCTGATGTTAGGACCGACCGGTGTCGGCAAAACTCTGTTAGCACAAACCTTGGCACGAATTCTTGATGTGCCGATTGCTATTACCGACGCTACAACACTGACCGAGGCCGGTTATGTCGGTGAGGATGTTGAAAACATTCTGCTTCGTCTGATTCAAGCGGCTGATTTTGATGTTGAACGGGCACAACGGGGCATTATTTATATTGACGAAATCGATAAAATTGCCCGTAAGTCTGAAAATACATCAATCACCAGAGATGTCAGCGGTGAGGGCGTACAGCAGGCGCTCTTAAAAATTTTAGAGGGCACGGTAGCCAATGTCCCTCCGCAGGGTGGACGCAAGCATCCACAACAGGAGTTTATTCAAATAGATACCACTAACATTCTCTTTATCTGTGCCGGCGCTTTTGACGGCATGGACAAGGTGATCGAACGGCGAATCGGCGGCAGTAGCCTGGGCTTCGGCGCACAGGTTCGTTCGCCGCAATCGCTGGAGGCTTTAGCGTTAAGCGAGGTTGCCACGCATCAGGATTTGGTCAAGTTCGGTTTGATTCCCGAGTTGGTGGGACGCCTTCCGGTGATTACCGCCCTGAAGGGCATGGACACTGATACGCTGGTACGGATTATGACTGAGCCTAAAAATTCGGTTGTTAAGCAGTATCAGGCGCTGTTTTCCTTGGATGGTGTTGAGCTGTCCTTTGATAAAGAGGCACTAAAGCGTATCGCCGAGTTAACGGTTGAGCGTAAGACCGGTGCTCGCGGTTTGCGTTCCATTATCGAGGGCACCTTACAAAAATATATGTTTGAGATTCCCTCCGAGCCATCGGTTGAGAAAATTGTCATCACCCGTGATACGGTGAACGGTGGCGAGGCACAACTGGTTCGTAAGGCATCTTAAGTCATAATAAGGCAGGTTTGTGACAAAAAGAAGTAATGTGGTGTATCTTTTTATGACAAACCTGCTTTTTATTGTCGCACAGCCTTTTGAGTAGGACACCTTATGATGAGGCTGACCCGCATTGCTTGAAGAATTGACACACAACCCGTGCCTTTGGATCGAATGAGCGGCGTCAGTAAAAAATCGTACGGTTTATAAAAAATCAGAAAAATTGTGTTAGTCTTTTGCGTTTCTTTCTGCTATGATGATAAAAGGAAGTATCATTTATGAATTGTATCAGCATTGCTCGTGTGGGGCACGACAAAACCGTTTGCTATGCGGCGGAAGAACTTAAAAAGTACTTAAATCTTA
>JAEDLK010000073.1 GCA_016295355.1 Clostridiaceae bacterium | reverse complement strand
ATCGGAGGGTTAGGAAGTGTGAACCCTCCATACACGACTCTTCTTCATAAAACCGCCTCTTCTGTTTCAATTCAAAATTCAAGCACCGAGTCCCATAATCTCATATTTTTAGATTTCATTTGCCTGCAATTATATCATTTATGTGCATGCGCGTCAAACGCTCATATATTGATTTGCGATGCTCATACAGCCTTCGGATAAAGAACAGAATAACTATTCGTAAGCCGAATCACCAATAACGGTACTTGTTCTTTTTCAGAAGCAAAAATACCGAACCCAGCACCAGCGACATAAACTCGGCAACTACCACAGAAACCCAAACACCGTTAAATCCCCAAATCATGGGTAGGATCAGGATAGCGGCGGATTGGAATACAAGGGTACGCAAAAAGGCAATCAGCGCCGAGGTAAGTCCATCGTTTAGGGCGGTAAAGAAACCCGATACGAAAATGCCAAAGCCCAAAAAAGCGAAGCACAGAGCAAAGATACGGAAGCCGGAAATAGTCAGTTTCAGTAATCCCACATCATAGCCCACAAAGGCCTTTGAAATCGGTGCGGCCAGCAGCTCCGCCGTCCCAACCATGGCCACACCGAAAACGGAAATCATCACAAGGCTTTTTCTCAACAGTCCCTTTAGCTCTACATAGTTTTGCGCCCCATAGTGGAAACCGATAACCGGAGCCACACCAATGGTATAGCCGAGGAACGCAGCTGAGAAGATCATGCTGACATACATCATCACGCCATAGGCTGCAACACCATCCTCACCAGCATATTTCATCAGCTGAAGATTTAGAGAATGCCCACAAGGTTCATGGAAACATTGCTCATAAATTCGGATGAGCCATTGGTACATGCTTTATATATCGGCTTGCTTTCAAATCTCGTTTTACCGAGCCGAAGGATACTGTTGTTTTCCCGGAAGAAATAGAACAACGGGATTATACCGCCTACCATTTGCGCCAAGGCTGTGGCAATGGCAGCACCTGCCAGCTTGTATTCCCCGGAAAGAAGTACCACCAGGACCGCATCCAAAATAATGTTGGTCAAACCTGCCGACACCGTAACCAGCAAACCAAGCTGTGGCTTCTCAGCAGCCACAGAAAAGCTTTGGAACATCATTTGTAACACATAAAAAGGCAGGGCACATATGATGATGCGAGCATACAGCACACAGTTGTCCAGTAACTCCCCCTCAGCGCCAAATAGTGCTGCTATGGGACGTATGAACACGAAACCGAGGATTGCAAGTACCAATCCCAGACCGAAGGCGACATAGACGATGAGTGAAAAATACCGGTTAGCCCTTTCCTTATCTCCGGCACCGAATGTATTGGAAATCAATGCAGTTCCGCCGGTGCCGAACATAAAGCCTACGGTGCCAAGGATTTGAAGCACCGGCATAATAAGGTTGACCGCCGCGAAAGGAGTCTTGCCTGCAAAGTTGGAAACAAAGAAGCCGTCCACCACGCTGTATATTGAGGTAAAGATCATCATAGCGATGGACGGTAAAGTAAATCGAATCAGCCTTCCGTAAGAAAAGCTGTCAGAAAGTCGGATTTTCATATTCCCTCCAAAAATCAGTTCATAATCTTTATAAATCTGAACATTTCGTCAGGTCCGGAGTCATCGCATTCTTCCGTTGATAAATTGGGATCGGGGTTAAAACTGTTATAAAACTCCACAATTTGAAAACCGCATTTATTGACATAGAAATGAATGTTGCGCTTTTCAAAATATGGCGTACAGGTCTCCCAAACCTTTGTTTCAGGATGGAGTGCTTCTATGGCACACCATGCACTATACCCAAAGCCTTTACTGTGCTCGTCCGGGTGAATAAAGAACAGATCAAGGCAGTTATGGTTTGTCTCTTTATCAAGCATCAAAACAACGCCGCCAACTTTCCTTCCCTCAAACATGATAAGGTAGTTTTCACTGCCTTCCGCATCAATGGAGTTTTCAATCGTTTTGCGAGAAATGATCTCCCCATCACCGTCAAGATGTCCGTCACGCACTCCAAATTCTATCATTGCCCCGTGTTTGAACGCCCATTGGTTATCCCGGATGAATTGTTCACGATCTTGCCGCTCCGCCTCAAAGCGGCCCGGGGCTCGTTATTTCTCCCGGAAGTTATTGACACGAATCATTGTTGACGCGAAAAATGTGTTGACGTGTCACCCATGATTAACACTTCAACAGTTAAACCTTTCAAATACCTATT
>JAEDLK010000038.1 GCA_016295355.1 Clostridiaceae bacterium | reverse complement strand
CTATTGTTTTTGCTTATCTAAAAGCGAGCGTAAAACTACGGTATTTCACGGTTCTGTATTTTCGTGGAATGATTTATTGTTTTTGCTTATCTAAAAGCGAGCATCAAGCTACGGTATTTCACGGTTCTGCATTTTCGTGGAATGGCTATCGTTTTTGCTTATCTAAAAGCGAGCGTAAAATTTTGGATTTGCCGGTGCGGTTGATGTAAAGAAGAAATTCGTTAACCGACAGGCAGTCCGGTAACGCAAAGGCGGCATACAAAGCCTTGCGTCGGTCGGCACTGCCCTCGCACCCAATCATGCCGGCACAAAAGAGGTCGGCCTTGGTTACCGGTATGACCTCAGCCGCCGTATAATCACAAGTTTGGCGCTTGTTTGTATGGGGCAAATTGACTTCACCCGATAGCACACCGCTTTCGTCGGTATGATTCACAGGGATTGCGTCGTCGTGTTGGTTTTTAGGCGAATCGGCCTCATTCGATAATACGCCGCTCTTGCGTAAAGCTGTGAGAATAATGGCTTCGCTTAAACCCTCAACGCCTAAATATCCCTCTGCCGACGGCTTTTGTTTGCGCCGTTCCTTGCCGACCACCTGTGGCAAATAGACCATGATGATATTGCCGCCGGCGGCAATGCTTTTCAGGTGGGAGCGGATCATCTGTCCTGCATGATCGCTGTCGGTCATCACGATGATCCCGGGATCCACAGCCAACTTGGCAATCAGAGCCCGCTTTTTCGGCTGTGAGAAAATTTGAAAGCCGTTGGTCGGGATAATCAGTGCATCCAAAAAGCCGGAAAGTCGGATTTTATCATACCGTCCCTCAACAATAACCGCTTGTTTTAACTTAATCAAAGGCTTCGCCTCCGCCGGCCAGACAGGCCAGCCGTACAATCATTTGTTCAAGGAGCAGTCTGTCATCGGTCGAAAAGCTCTTCAAGCGTTGGTCGGTTTCTGCTAAAACCGCCAGCGACTGTTCCATTTGCCGTCTGCTCAACCGCTCGATCAGACGGTCGGCCCGCTCTAAAACAAACCGTTTGTCCTTATAGCCCAAGGCGGCGGCCGCCTCGTTGAAGGATACACCGGATTGTCGCACCGCCGCCGCACGGCAAAGATCGTTATAAAAGGACGCCACCGTGCCGAAAATCACCAACGGACTGATTTGTAAATACAATAAATCGTCCAACATTTTCAGGGCAATATCGGGTCGATTGGCCAGAATTTGTGCCGACAAATTAAAGACAGATTGTTGTACCGAGGCCACGCAAACGGTATCCACGGTTTCGTTGGTAATTTCACCGCCCGCTGCATAGGCGCACAGCTTAATCAGTTCTTTTTGCAGCATTTCGATTTCTTGGGAAACGGTTTCCACTAAGTAAACACCTGTTTCCCGACTCATGGTACAACCTCGCCGTGCCGCACCGTCACACAGCATCCGAGCCAACTCGGCCTTACTGCGATGATCCACACAAACCACCCGACCGCCGGACTTTTCAATAGCATCCGCCAGCTTTCGGAAACGGTCGGAACGTTTAACATCAAAGGAAAAGGAGTCGCACCAAAGAATCAGCAAGGCGGTTTCGATTTGCCGTCCGACAAGATCTAATAAACCGTCAAAAGAGGATTTCTCAGCGTGTTCAAAATCAAAATCACGCCAAACGACACAAATCCGATCGTTCATCATCGGTAGTTGCTCGCAGGCTGCCGCCACCTCTTTAGGCGATGCTTCATACCCGAAGCGATGAAAATTGAAAAAATCGTCCGGCGGACAAACGGCACCGGACAAAGCTTCCACCAGTCGGCTTTTCAAATACTGATCATCACCGTACACCAAATAAAAAAAGGCAAAATCACGGCGCTTTATCTGCTGTTTGACAGCTTGTTCGTTTAACGGTTGCATAAGCCGTGATCCCCCTTGTACTTTTTCTTCCATTGTAGCAAAAGCTGACGGCATTTGCAAGTATTCGCTTCCCAAACAAGAGCGTAAACAACAAGGATTGCCGCACAAAAAAGAGTCGAGTGTTGCAGCTGCAAAGAGGAAAACGGGCACCGTGCCACGGCTTGCGTAACCGTAAAAAAGACTTCGCACAGCCGGTCAACCACAAAAAACAAGGCTCGGCTCACAAAATCAACCGGCAAATAGGCGGTGATCACGCCGACGGCGGACAGCATAACAACGATCCCGATGAGTGGCACAATCAGTAGATTCATCAGCACACCCACCAGCGATACTTCTTGGAAGTGGTACACGATAAAGGGAAAAATGCCCAAGGTAGCCGCCAAGGAAACCGACACGCCGGATAACAACCGCCTGGGCAGCCGATAGGGAATGGCCTGTAATAAGCGCTTTTCCAACCGCTCGGATAGGAGTAAAATACCAAAAGCCGAAGAAAACGAGAGTTGTAATGACACGCTGTAGACGGCGGCCGGATTGATAAACAGTAAAACAAGCAATGCACCGCTTAAACAAAGCACCGGCTCTTTGACTCGAGAAAGCCTTCGATAGATCAAATACAAAACCAGAACCAGCCCTGCACGAAGCACCGACGGCGTTAATCCGCAAAGCAGTATCAAAAAAGCGGCAAAGGCAAGAGATAAAAGATCTCTGATCCATGTCGGCAAAAATAAGAGGCGCAACAGCAACAAAAAACCGCCGTACAGGACCGAAAAGTGCAGCCCTGATATTGCCAATGCGTGGCTGACGCCGACTTGTCTCATGGCAACGACAAGCGGCAAAGACAGCCCGTTCCTGTCGCCGTACAAAAGAGCCGACAGAAACGACGGATGATCGGATTGCTTGGCCAGCGTTTCATGAATCCCCCGTCGCACACCTGCCACGGACCGCAGTATCGGGTCATTTGAGGTTTCGCACCGAGCGCCCTTGTCAAAAACGGCGGTCATTATTACGTTTTCACCGAAGTAATAGGCTTTTGAAGACTCTTTAACGGCCTTCAGTACGGCTTGCCCGCTGATTTGCTGACCGATTTCATACAGATGCGCATCTTCACAGATGATGTGCAATCGGTCGCCCTTGCTCAAAGCCCCGAGGTTATCGTTGACCAAGCGTGCCTCCAGGCGTTGATTCTCCCGGTTTTGCGAAGACAGAGTAATCTCACAAATAACCGCTTGCAAATACACCCGGCGTCCGTCCAGACTTTCACAATAATGGACTTTCTCGGCAAAATGCAGACAGCGAAGAGTAAACAACGCCACCATCAACAGGCACAGTAGAGACAATCGGTTCTTTTTGTAAAAGAAAGATCGATAAAACACTATCGGCACGCAAAGAATCCCGCCGAGGATCACGGCATAAACCCGGCTATTCATATACAACACCGATAGCGAAAAAGGCAGTGCGGCCCCGGCAACAATCAATAAATATCGTTTCATAAAAATATCGCCATTCAAAATGAACGGCGAAAAACCTCGCATTTAAGCGCCGTCTCTTGGGCGTCCAAGGACGGCTCGTTCTATTATTTTTGGATTATCGGCAATTTCTCAAGGAAGATGATGTCCTTGCGATCGGCGGCGTCGCCCTCGGCCAAAAAGGCACAGGCGCCCACCTCTATGCCACCGGCTTCTTTAACCAGTGTTTGCAGTGCCGTTAGGGATCCGCCGGTGCTGATCACATCGTCTACGAGTAACACCCGTTTGCCCCTCAGCATTTCGGTTTCGGTCTCGCCCAAATACAGGCTTTGCTCTTTTTGGGTGGTGATGGAATGAACATGCACTTTCAGCGGATTACGCATATACACCTTTACGCCCTTACGCGCCACGATGTACGGCTTACCGCATTGACGGGCCATTTCATAAGCAATCGGGATACTTTTGGCCTCCGGCGTGATGATGACATCAAACTCGGGAACCTTGGTCAAAAGCTCCTTACAGCCGGCAATGGTCAATTCCACATCGCCAAAGATGATAAAGGCGGCAATATCCAGCTTATCGCTGATAGGAAACCGCTCCAATTTACGCTCTAAACCGCAAATTTTCAAAGAATAATAGTCAGACATTGTAACGATCCTTCCTGTCTATCAAGTATTGGTTTTGAAAAACCGTTCAGCCCGGAGGCCAAGCCAGCAATCGCCCGGCTAACATATGAAAATGCAAATGTCCCACCGTCTGTCCGCCGTCCCGACCGCAGTTTGTCACGATGCGAAAGCCGTTTTCGAGTTTTTGCTCACGAGCAATTTCGGCCGCCGCCTCAAAGATTTTGGCAATGACGGCACTGTTTTCTTTGTTAATAGCCGCCGCCGAGTCAATATGTGCTTTGGGAATGATGATACAATGGAACGGAGCCTGCGGATCAATGTCGGCAAAGGCATAAACCGATTCGTTTTCGTAAATCTTGGTGCTCGGCACAGTTCCATTGGCAATTGAGCAAAACAAACAATCCATTTAGTTGCCTCCTAACAGTTTTTCAACCAGTCCGGTCACAGCCGCCACCGCTTGGCCGACCAACGCAGGCTCTTTACCGCCGGCCATGGCAAAATCGGGACGGCCGCCGCCGTTACCGCCGGCTATCACGGCAACTTCACGGATGAGCTTACCGGCCGATACACCGGCCGCCACAGCCTCCTTACCGCAGGCACAGCAAAAGGTCAGTTTACCGTCCTTCACACCGGCCAACAGCGTGACCATATCGGCATGAGCATCCTTGAGCTTTTCGGCCATCTGCCGCAGTTCATCGGCCGAGGCGCCGTCCACCGACTGCGACAGCACCCGCACCTTGCCAACCGTTACGGCCGAAACCAACAGTTCATCCACCTTTGATGCCGCAATCTTGCTTTCCAATGCGGCGTTCTTCTTCTCAAGCTCTTTATTCTTTTCCAAGAGTGCCGTGGTATGCTCCGGCAGCTCTTCAAGATTGTTGCATTTGGAAACAGCGGCTGTCTTTTTAAGCAACTCTTGATAGTGCGACAGCGTGTCCAAAACGCCGAGACCCGTTACAGCCTCAATCCGACGCACACCGGCGGCAATGCCCGACTCGGAAAGAATGCGGAACAAACCGATTTTGGATGCCGCATCAATATGCGTACCGCCGCAGAATTCCACCGAAGAATCCCCGACACTGACAACCCGTACTCTTTCGCCGTACTTTTCGCCGAACAGCGCCATAGCGCCCTTCTTGCGAGCCTCTTCAATGGGCATTTCCTCGCTGATGACCGGCACGCCCGACAGAACGACGGCGTTGACAAAGGTTTCCACCTCAGCCAGTTCGTCCTCGGTCATGGCCGAGAAGTGAGTAAAATCGAACCGAACGCCCTTTTCGTTGACCAACTGACCGGCTTGCTCGACATGGGTGCCCAGCACCTTGCGAAGTCCGGCCTGCAACAGGTGAGCCGCGGTATGGTTGCGGCGAATGGCATTGCGACGAGCGGTATCAATCACCGCATTTAAGGACTGACCGACTGTGACAGCGCCCTCGCTGACAAAACCGTAATGCACATACACGCCGTCGGCCGTTTTCTTGGTGTCCTCAACCACAAAGGAGAAGCCGGTCGTTTCCAAAACGCCGGTATCGCCGACCTGGCCGCCGCCCTCGCCGTAAAACGGGGTTTTATCCAGTACAACGGCACCGTGAGCACCGGTTTCAAGGCTCGATACGGGATGGCCGTCTTGGATTAGGCAAAGCACTTCGCCGGTGCAAACCTCATCGGTGTAACCGCAGAACTGTGTCGCCGCCACACCGTCTAAGGTCAGTCCGTTGGACTTCCAGGACTCGCTGTCGCCGGCCTTACGGCTTTCTCTTGCCAGGGTGCGTTGTTCTTCCATTTTTTTGTTAAAGGTTTCCTCGTCCACACGCAAGCCTTTTTCGGCCAAAATGTCCTTGGTCAAATCCAACGGGAACCCATAGGTATCGTACAACCGGAAGGCGTCCTCGCCCGACACCGTGCCGCCGTTTTCGGTCAGCTCGGCAATCAGCGACAAGCCTTGGTCAATGGTCTTGGAGAAAGCGGCCTCCTCGGTGGCCAAAACCTTTTTGATGAGCTCGGCCTTTTCTATAAGCTCGGGATAGCCGGCCTTGTTTTCGCGAATAACCGCCTCGCACAAATCGGTCAGGAAGGGTTTGTTGATGCCCAACAGCTTGCCATGTCTGGCCGCCCGACGAATCAACCGGCGCAACACATAGCCACGGCCCTCGTTAGACGGCATGATACCGTCGCTGATCATAAAGGTGGCCGCCCGTGCGTGGTCGGTCACGGCACGAATGGAAACGTCGTTGTCGGCATCCTTCCCGTAGGCCTTGCCCGACAACTCGCAAACACGGTTAAGGATGTTGCGGATGGTGTCAACCTCAAACATATTATCAACCCCCTGCATCACGCAGGCCAACCGCTCCAGTCCCATGCCGGTATCAATGTTTTTCTGCTTTAATTCGGTATACTTGCCGTCACCCATGTTGTTAAACTGGGAGAACACATTGTTCCAAATTTCCATATATCGGTCGCAGTCACAGCCCGGCTTACAGTCAGGGGATCCGCAACCGTATTTTTCACCGCGGTCAAAGTAGATTTCACTGCACGGACCGCAGGGGCCGGTGCCGTGCTCCCAAAAGTTATCCTCTTTGCCGAGACGGACAATCCGTTCGGCCGGCACACCGATAACCTTGTTCCAAATCTCAAAGGCTTCGTCATCCTGTTCGTAGATGCTCGGCCACAGACGCTCGGCCGGAATGGCCAGCGTTTCGGTCAAAAATTCCCAAGCCCACGGAATGGCTTCGTTCTTGAAGTAATCACCGAAAGAGAAGTTGCCCAGCATTTCAAAATAGGTTCCGTGACGGGCGGTGTGTCCCACTCGCTCCAAATCGGGCGTACGAATGCACTTTTGGCAGGTGGTTACCCGATTGCGGGGCGGTGTAACCTCACCCGTAAAGAATTTTTTCATGGGAGCCATGCCCGAATTGATTAACAACAGGGATTTATCGTGGTCGGGAACCAGCGAAAAGCTCCCCAACCGCAAATGTCCCTTGCTTTCAAAAAAGGAAAGATATTTTTCCCGTAAATCGTTTAGTGAAGTCCATTCCATGATTCATCCACGCCTTTCTACTTATACTGAATCATTATAATCTTGCCGACAGCGTTTGTCAACTGTCGCCCGGGGCAATCTTTGCCCTGCCGTCAAAAAATCCGGGCGCTCAGAAAGATGCCGGTCTGTCGGCAAAGAACCTGTAAAAATGTGAGAACGATGGCAAAAAAAGGTTGTAAACTCTCGGCGGTTGCTTTATAATAAACCCATTATAGGAAAAGGGGGTTGTTAGGTGATTATTCTGGCAGTTGATCTCGGAAAAGCCCGTACCGGTCTGGCCATCTGCGACAAGGACGAACGCATGGCGTTTCCGAAAGAGGTCATCACCGAATATCATGCACAGCGCTTGGCACAAACCGTGGCCGAAAAAGCCAAGGCCTACGGGGCCGAGCTGATTGTGATCGGGTTGCCCAAAAACATGGACGGCTCGCTTGGGTTCAGAGCCGAGGAATGCACCGCCGCCGCCCACAGCATTGAAGAAATCAGCGGTTTACCGGTCACCTTGTGGGACGAACGCTGCACCACGGTGATAGCACATCAAATGCTTAACACCACCGACACCAAAGGCAAAAAACGCAAGCAGGTAGTGGACGCCGTGTCGGCGGTCATCATTTTAGAAGACTACCTTGCCTGGCGAAGAAATCATAAACCCGGAAACGAAACCCCAAAAGACCTGCAAAACTAACGAAAGAAAGAGGAACCTTTATGGCAAAAGCGATTGTTGAACCATACAACGGCAGTCCGGCCATCATGATTGACGGAAAACCTTATCCGCCCATGCTGGCCACTATCCGCACCAATGCGATTGATCACATTGAGGCCGACTACGATTATTTCAAACGGTTAGGAGAAGCCGGCATTCGTATCTTTTTTGTGATTTGTGATACCGAATGGCTGAAACCGGGTGCCTTTGAACAGTTCAGGCAAGAGGCCGAAACCGTGCTGGCCGCCGTGCCGGATGCCTATTTGATGTTGCGAATCGGTCTGCATCCGCCGCTTTCCTGGATGAAAGAACATCCCGACGAGCTGTTACTGCGAGAGGACGGCAGTCGCAAGCCGGTGGAGCTGTGGACGGAATCGTATTTGTGCGATATGCCGGCCATGTATTCGCTCTGCTCACAGAAGTGGCGCGAAGATGCCGGCAAGGCCTTAATGGAAACCTACGATATGGTGGAAAAATTGCCCTATGCCGACCGTATCATCGGGTACTTTTTGGCCGCCGGCGGCACCTCGGAATGGTACTACATGGGTGCCGGACAAGGTGACTACAGTGAAGCCTTCCGCCGCAATTTTGAGGAATATTTACGGGAAACCTATCCCGATGAGGCAGCTCTGAAAAGGGCTTGGCATGACGAAACGGCCACCTTTGCTCATCCGGGCCTACCAAAAGAAGAGGAGTTTGTTTTCACCGACGCGGTGGATTATCATATTCGCTATCCGAAAAACTTCCAACCCAGCGATCCCCCTTCACCGCCGCCGCATTTGGGCAGCCATATGGGCACCTTCACCGATATGGATCAGTCTAAGCGGATGTACGACTATTTGCGTGCTTGGCATTTGGGCACAGCCAAAAGTGTCATCTATTTTGCGGATTTGATCAAAAACCGCAATAAAAATAAACTGGTGGGTGCGTTCTACGGCTCATGTGGCTGTGTGAACTACATCGACGGCTCCACTTCGGCCGGTTCCGTGCCGGTGCTTGACTGCGGTTCGGTGGACTTTTTAGCCGCACCCAGTGTGTACCAAAACCGACAGTTAGGCGGTTTTGCCGGTCAGCGCGAACCGGTGGACTCCTTTAGATTGCGCAACCGGATGTATATTGTGGAGGAGGACACTCGTACCGATGCTGAAAACAGTTATTTCGGTGATTTGTATGAGGTTTTTACCCCCGAGGACACCGTAAACATCATGAAACGTGACTTCGGCCGTGATTTGTGTGAGGATTTACAGGCTTGGTGGTTTGATCAGCATATCGGCGGCGGCCGATACGGTTCAAAAGACACCCTGTCCCTTATCAAGGTTCAGCAAGAGCTGGCCAGGGAATCTTACGAAAAAGATCGCCGCAAGCAAAACGAAATCGCCTTTATCTTCGATGAAGAGAGCATCAATGCCGTGTCGGGCAAGACCAGCTTCCAGGCCATTGAATTTATGCGGGATTATG
This sequence comes from Clostridiaceae bacterium, assembly GCA_016295355.1. Lineage (GTDB taxonomy): Bacteria > Bacillota > Clostridia > Oscillospirales > Acutalibacteraceae > SIG607. The sequence goes on along the minus strand of JAEDLK010000038.1, from coordinate 2,290 downwards.
AGATTTCCAAAATCGGTGCCTCGGCTGATTCCTATTTCCACAATGACTTGTCCTTCCCCGATATGCCGTCCTATAAGCTGTATGTTTTCTGCAACGTGTATGTGTTAACCGAAAAAGAGCGTCAGGACATTAAGGACAAACTGAAAAAAGATCATGCGGTGGCGCTGTGGCTGTATGCTCCGGGTGTGTTGGATCCCGAAGCCGAGCCGCACTTCAGCACCGAACATATGCGTGATTTAATCGGTATGGAGATGACCTGTGAGCAAAAGGTGGTCACACCCAAATTTAAGATTAACGGCACGCCGCATCCGGCTACCGATGCCTTGGATCACGGTCAAATTTACGGCTATAACTACCGGTATATGCAAAACAACATCAACCGAGATATGATTGATAACACCCAACTGCTCTACCCGGTCTTTTATTGCACCGACGAAAAAGCCGAAACCCTGGCCACCTATTTGCAGGAGCCGACCATGCCGGCGTTGTCCTTCAAAAAGCAGGACGGCTGGATGTCGTTTTACTGCGGCAGTCGCACTCTGCGCTGTGACGCCTTGCGCGAAATCGCCCGCTTTGCCGGGGTTCACATTTATTGCGACAGCGACGATGTGATTTATGCCGGACCGCATTATATCACCATTCATGCCGCCTCGACCGGCAAAAAAACGCTTATCTTCAAAAAGCCCTGTGACCCGACCGAGGTCTACGAGAGAAAATGCTACGGCCGACAGGTCAGCGAGATTTCCTTTGATATGCTAAAGGGCGAAACAAAAACCTTTGCATTAGACTAAACGACTTATAAAAAGCGGTCGGCGGTGACGGACTTTATCCACCCCGACCGTTTTGTCGTATGATGAAACCCATCGGCTAATTCTGTCGTTTCTCTTGGAAAGACACACCCCGCCGCCTTTTCTATAAAAATCACAAAATTTGAATAGTCTGTTTTATTTTGGTTAAAACTCTCTATCGGATAAAGGGACAGTGGCTAAACAAACGAATGGTCGACGGTTTTTTTGCACTAAAATAAGGAGATGTCTTATGGTCATTTTGTTTATGGCTCTTGCTCTTTCGGTGGCCTTCTTCGCCGCCTGCTACACCTGCTACCGAATTGCCTTTCATTCTCCCGACCGCACGCAGAACACCGTGCGCCGTATTCCGCCCGGTGAGCAATATGAGAAGCGGCGTGATGTGATGCTTGCCATGATTAACCGTTTGGCTGCCCGTCCGGCCGAGATCGTCCACACCGCGTCTTTTGACGGGTTATCCTTGGCAGCCCGCTATTATGAAAGCAAACCGGGGGCGCCCGTTGCCCTATGCTTTCACGGGTACCGGTCCACCGGCATTCGCGACTTCAGCGGAGCCGCCGAATTTTGTCTGACACACGGTCAAAATGTCCTGTTGCCGGATCAGCGCGCCCACGGCTTAAGCGAGGGCCATACCATCACCTTCGGCGTGAAAGAACGATACGACTGCTTAAGCTGGATAAACTACATCATCGATCGATTCGGTCCGCAAACACAAATCCTTTTGTACGGTGTTTCCATGGGAGCTTCAACGGTGCTGATGGCCACCGGCCTGCCGTTACCGTCACAGGTCAAAGGGGTGATTGCCGATTGCCCCTACGCCTCGGCAGTGGCCATTGTCAAAAAAGTCTGTCGGGATGTGCATTTGTGCTCGACTCTGTTGTATCCGTTCATCAATATCGGGGCAGCCTTGTTCGGCGGTTTTTCGCTGAAACAGGCCGATGTGCCGTCGGCGGTCGCCTCGGCTTCTGTGCCGATTTTGGTGATTCACGGAGAGGATGACCGCTTTGTCCCCTGTGACATGAGTCGTTACTTGGCAAAAACCTACCCCGACAAGGTACAACTGGCTACCTTTCCGGACGCCGGCCACGGCATTAGCTACCTAACCGACCAAGCACGCTATGAACAACTGGTTCTTGACTTTTTAAGCGACTCGGCAAGGTGATAGGCGTAAAGCCCACGCCCCGCCAAACGAAAGCAACTTCTTGGTTATAGAACAGCACGCACAAAATCAACTTAAAAATCATTTCCGCCAAATCTTTTTAAGCGGCTCGGCGACGAAAAAGGCGAACAGACCTCGCCCCGCCAAACGAATGTTCAAGCGGCTCGGTGGGGGAAAAAGCAGACGAACCTCGCCCCGCCAAACGAAAGCAGTCTCTTGGCTATAGAACAGCACGCACAAAAGCAACTTGAAAATCATTTCCGCCAAATCTTTTTAAGCGGCTCGGCGACGAAAAAGGCGAACAGACCTCGCCCCGCCAAACGAA
>JAEDLK010000037.1 GCA_016295355.1 Clostridiaceae bacterium | reverse complement strand
TATCTTTTAGGCGATGAAACACCACGATGATACAAACAGGGGACCCATCATGAAACAGTGTCAAAACCGCATCATTTTGCTGTTGTTAGTGGTTTGCTTACTGGCCGCATCGGTCGGTTGCGGCGGTTACAACAGCAAAGCCATCATTTATTATGAATTACCCAAACCGCCCCTCACGCTGGATCCGCAGTTGGCCAGCGAGGATGCCGAGCTGTTGCTGGTTCGCAATCTGTTTGAGGGCTTGCTTCGCCGTGATGAAAACGGTGAAATTGTAAACGGCGTCATCACAGGTTATGAATACGACAATAAGGTATATACCTTCCATTTATCCGAAAGTGTTAAATGGAGTGACGGCACGCCCCTGACAGCCGACGATTTCGTGTTTGCCTTCAGACGGGCGGTCGATCCGGCCACAAAGGCTCCCTATGCCAATAAGCTATCCAAAATTCTCAATGCGGAAATGATTTTAAGCGGTGCTGTGGCCGCCGAAAACTTAGGCGTTAAGGCTAAAGACGATGTGACCCTGTGCATCACCATGGCGCAGCATGACAACGAGTTTCCCGCCAAGCTGACCACCTCTGTTTGTATGCCCTGCCACCGTGCCTTCTTTGAAACCTGTGAGGGACAGTACGGTTTATCAAAGGATACCATCATGACCAACGGTTCATACCGTTTAGCGAAATGGAACAAGGAAGACTTCGGGATTCGTTTGTACCGAAACGATCGCTATTTCGGGCAATTTATCCCCAACAATGCGGGCGTGTTTTTATCCTGTAATGATAGCGGAAATAATTTAGAGCTTTTGTCTAAATCCTCGGTCGATATTGCCTATATCCCGGTCAGTGATCTGCAAAAGGCCACGACGGCCGGCTTGATGACCGCCCAGACCGACAACATCGTTTGGGTGCTTCAAATCGGTGACGGGTTTTCGTATGATTTCCGTCGTTCGCTGATTCTGTGCATCAACCGTTCTTTATACGCCGGCGATTTGGGCATCGGATTCAACATTGCCTATACCCTGTTTCCCACCTCTATGGCCGGACAGGATTTGGAGCATGTGGGTATGCCGGCTTATGATGCCGAAACCTCCAAGGCATTGTTCGATACCGCCGTCAGCGCCATGCCCGATAAAAAGCTCCCCGCCACGACTTTGATTTACTACAACGACCCGGCCATGGCCAAGCCGGTCAGCGACATTGTCGGTCATTGGCAAAGCAACTTGGGCGCCTATTTGAACATTCAGCCGATCAACAGCCTGGCTGAAATTCAAAACACGATTGCCAAGGGAGGTCAATTCATCGCTATTTATCCTCTGTATATCACAGACAGCGATCCCACCGCCTTTGTCGCCCAATTAGGCTATGATTTCTCCAAGACCGCCACCATCAATTTGGCCTCTGTTCAAACGCAGATTCTCTCGGAATACCGCATTGTGCCTCTGGCCCTGCAAAACTCGGTTTTGGCCTATTCGCCCGACTTAAAAACCTTTAAGTACACCATTGGCAACGGCATGATTGATTTTTGCACCATAAAGAAAAAATAAGTTCTAAGAACATATGTTACGGACTACCGTTCGGCAAAAACCAATCAGCATCTAACAGTAAAGCCCGGACATCACCATCCGACGTGTGGTGATGCCCGGGCTTGTTTTTGTCAAGTCATGGCCGCCCCTACAAGGGGTAGCATACACAAGCCCCTCTCCAGGGCTTTCATTTAGTGCCGTCAGGCCGGTTTGTACTTGTTTGAACCAATCAATAAGGCACTAATCATAAAAACAGCTCGTCCCTGTCAGGCGAGCCGTTTTTGGGAACAAAAAAACACCGCCTTAAAGCGGAGTAATATCTTAAAAGTCAGCCGAAATGGGTCTTGACAGGCAAGACCCATTTATGTAAAGCTGATTTTGAAAACCGATCAGTTTGCCTTGTTCAAACGGCAAACCAAAGCAGATTTCTTGTGCGCAGCAGTATTCTTATGCAGAATTCCCTTTGCAGTGGCCTGGTCGATCTTCTTGACGGCTACCTTCACAGCGGCGGGCGCATCGGCAGACTTAGCTTCGATAGCCTGATCAGCCTTTTTGATGGCAGTCTTCAAAGCGGAGCGATAAGCCTTATTGCGTTCAGCATTGGCAGCATTCACGATCACGCGCTTCTTAGCGGACTTAATGTTGGGCATTGTTACACCTCCTATGCACACTCATATGAAGGTATCATACCACTTTTACAAACAAAAAGCAACTGTTTTTTTATATTTTGTGTAAGTCGGTTTACAATAATGGCGGAGGTGATTATATGCAAAACCGTACCGACCTGGCGATTGAGCTGAAAGAGAACGCCGTACGATGCAGCGGCATTCGTCAAAGCGTCCGCCGTATAGAGCAAATAACCGTCACCGAAATCAGCGTCATCGACCAAGAAGGCAGCCGCAATTTAGGCCGTCCGATCGGTCGTTATATTAACATTGAAGTGCCTGATTTAACCCTACAAGGCGGAGACATGCACACCCTGGAGCAAACCATCATTGGCTGCCTATCCTCCTTTAGCTTTGCCAAAGACAATATCTTAGTCGCCGGTCTCGGCAACCGAAACATCACGCCGGACACCTTAGGGCCGGCCACCGCCGACGGCATTTTGGCCACACGGCATTTATCAAAGGAGTTACGCCGCCAAACAGGACTGGCGACACTTAAGAATGTATCGGTCGTGTTGCCCGGCGTTTTAGGGCAAACCGGCATTGAAACCGGGGAAATTCTAAAAGGTATCATCAAAGCAGCCGATATTCAAGGGCTTGTGATTATTGATGCCTTTGCCGCCGGTGATCCGGCAAGACTCGGCACCACCATTCAACTTTGCGACACCGGCATTTCACCCGGCTCGGGCGTGGGCAACAACCGTAAGGAAATCAGCCCTGCCACCATGGGCATTCCCGTAATTGCCTTGGGTGTGCCGACCTGCGTGGATGCCGTCACCCTGGTGCGTTCTCTGACCGATGCCCCGATTCAGCAAAGCAAAACCATGATTGTAACACCCAGAGAGATTGATATGCTCATTGACCGTTGTGCCGCCGTTCTTTCCCGTGCAATTAACTGCTTTTTACAGCCGGACACCGACCGCGATTTGCTTCTTTCTTTGGTTTAGCAACATGAAACAGGACTATCGGCATGTCCGTTTTCATATACTGTTTCAGACAGTCCGTGAAAAGGGGGCAGGCATCATGAAGGACAAGGGCGGGCGTGCCTTTCTGCTGTTTTCATCTGTTTTGTGTGTGATTCTATTTGCCATCGCCGGTTGTCTTTTAATATCGGGCCCACCAAAGGCCGCAACCGAAACGGTGAGCGAATACACCCTTTCGCATCCGAATCCGTTAAGCGAAACCACGCAAAGCCAAGAGGCGCCGACCGAATCACCAACGGCCGCCCCTACCGATACTGCCGGTGTCGCCGGAGAAATTAAAGCAAGGTTCTTGGATCCTTATACCGCTAACACGGTTTACAACCGCATTTGCGTCAACAACAAAACCGCCGATCCATTGGATATACCCGGTTTATTAAAAGAACCGTTACCCCATTTTCAAAAGAACGGACAACCGCAAATTCTCATTATTCATACCCACACAACCGAATGCTATCTACCTGAAAGCCGAGAGTACTACACCGAAAACGATTTGACCCGTACCGGGGACAACAACGCCAATGTTGTGGCCATCGGCACGCAACTGTCTAAGCAGCTCAACGAAGCCGGCTTTGTGACTTTGCATGACGCCACCGTTCACGACAATCCCTATACCGGAAGCTACAAGCGCAGCGCCGCAACCGTTAAAAAGATTTTGAGTGAAAACCCGTCCATCCTCTTGGTGATTGATCTGCATCGGGATTCTATCGGCAGTCAGGGCGTCAAGACAAAACCGCTACAGACCGTTAAAGGGCAACCGGCAGCACAGGTCATGTTGGTCATGGGCAACGGACAGGGTGTGGCCGGCTTTGAAAACTGGACACGTAATGTAGGCTTTGCTCTAAAATATCAGCAAACCATGGAGGTCTTGTCCCCGGGGCTTGCCCGTTCCATGACCTTTCTAAATGCCACCTACAACCAAAACCTATCCCCTGTTTCTTTGCTGTTGGAGGTCGGAACAGAGGCAAACTCCTTGGAGGAGGCTCTCTATGGCGGACAGTTGGCCGGCAACGCCCTCATCTCCCTTTTGAACACACTGGTGGCCCCCGGCTGACACAAAGAAAGGATAAAAAAATGAAGCAATCAACCGTTGTTTTTTGGCGCACTGTGCGGATTTGTGCCGCTGTTACAGCCAGTCTGACCATCGTAACCGTCGGCATAGCCGAAAGCTACCGAGAAATTCGCCGATTCGGCTATGGCGACTATGAAAATGCCATCGCTTATCACGATGGCACTCTACGCATTCTTGATTTTGAAATATCCCTATAATCTATGACAGAGCCTGTCTTACATGAATCGCATTTTGTTTCATCAAAGACACATAGGTTGCCCCTGACTCCCATTCTGCCTTGGTAATATTATGACAGGAATGAAACAGCAGCTTTCTGGCACCGGTCTGCTCACACACGGCATCGGCCAGGCTACCGTTGGACAGTTCAATCACAAAGACGACCGGTATGTTCTGTTGCTTAACCTCATCGGTCAAACGAGCTACCGTGGCGGCACTCGGCTGTGTTTGAGAGGCACACCCCGGAAAAGCCGCCAGACATTCAAGCCCATATTCCTTTATGAAATACTGTGCCGGGAAACGGTCGGCAAAAACCACCAGATTCCGCTGGCCCTCTGTGGTAATACGCCTAAATTCTTTATCCAATTCCGTGAGTTGTTCATAATAGGACGATGACGATGCTTCATACACGGCCGAATGGGAAGCATCAAGCTGACAAACCGTTTCGGTCAGTGCTTTGACGATTTTCTGTGCATTGATGGGAGAGGTCCAAACATGTTCATCAGGTTCGGCATGTTCATCGTGTTCCTCGCGCGCTTCATGCTCATGCTGTAACGACAAGCCCTCTTCCAAAAGTGTTACACAATCCATCATGCGAAACACCTTGACATGTTCGGGCAACTGGGGCATCAGCCGTTCAACCCAAGCCTCACCCTCACCCCCGGTGGTGATAAACAAATCGCACTGTGTAACAGCCACAATATCAGCCGGTGTCGGGTCAAAATCGTGACTTTCGGTTCCGGGCTTAATTAACAGGGTCATATCCGCCTGCGTACCGCAAATCGCACGGGCAAAATCGTAACCCGGAAAGTTAGTGGCCACTATTTTTAAGCGATTCGATCCCTGTGTGCCGGTCCGGGTGCATCCCGTCAATGCCGTAAGCAGGCACAAAACGGACACTAAACATACGAATTTTTTCAAGGTTTTTCCTCCGTTTAAGGTTTTCTTGGGTATTTCGTCTATTGTACCCTGCTTTCAGCGGTTTGTCAACCGAGCCATCCCTTCCGCCGCCAAGCGTGATCCTTTCCTTGAAAAAAAGGCCGACAACGCAAAGACTATTTTTGTAAAAGAGGCATAGCTTGGCCCCATAAAGGCCTAAAGAATCCCGGTAACACCTTTGGTATTACCGGGATTTGTGCGCAAAAAAGCGGAATGCTTGTTAAACGCTTAATTCAGCAGCAACCTTGCTCCTTCATGGCCTCGGCAACCTTTAAGAAGCCGGCAATATTGGCGCCAGCCACCAGGTCATCGCCCAAACCGTAAGCATGGGCGGCCTCGATGGAGGTCTCAAAGATATTCTTCATAATGTCATACAGCTTTTCGTCAACTTCTTTGGCCGTCCAGCTATACCGCATGGAGTTTTGAGACATTTCCAAACCGGAAACAGCCACACCGCCTGCATTAACAGCCTTGGAGGGTGCCGCAATAACCCCATGCTCCTTCAAATAAGCAATGGCCTCATTGGTGGTTGGCATATTGGAAACCTCAACATAATACTTAACGCCGTTGGCGACAATCTGCTTGGCTTCCTCAAGACCGACCTCGTTCTGTGTGGCGCAGGGCATGATAACATCCGCCTTGCGTCCCCACGGCTTTTCACCGGGGAAGAAGGCAGCACCGAACTTATCGGCATAGTCCTGTACACGGTGACGGCAGGAGGCTCTCATTTCAAGCAAATAATCCAGTTTTTCGCCGTCAATGCCGTCTTCATCATAAATGTAACCGGTAGATCCGGAAATCGTGACAACCTTACCGCCGAGTTCGTTAATCTTCTTGATGGTACCCCAGGTAACATTGCCGAAGCCCGACAGCACAAAGGTCTTGCCCTTAATAGAATCGCCGAAATGCTTTAACATTTCCATGGTGTAATACACAGCGCCGTAACCGGTCGCCTCGGGGCGAATCAAAGAGCCGCCGTAGGACAAACCCTTGCCGGTCAACACGCCGGAATACTCATCCCGAATCCGCTTATACTGACCGAACAAATAGCCGATTTCACGACCGCCGACACCAATATCACCGGCCGGCACATCGCAGTTCGGGCCGATATGACGGTACAATTCGGTCATAAAGCTCTGACAGAACCGCATAACCTCGCCGTCGCTCTTGCCCTTGGTATCAAAGTCACTGCCACCCTTGGCGCCGCCCATGGGCAGAGAGGTCAGGCTGTTTTTGAAGATTTGTTCAAAGCCCAAAAACTTAACGATTCCGCTGTAAACCGACGGGTGAAAACGCAAACCTCCCTTATACGGACCGATGGCCGAGTTAAACTGAATACGGAAGCCGCGGTTGACCTGCACCTTACCGTTATCATCCACCCACGGAACTCGGAAAACAATCTGACGCTCCGGTTCAACAATACGCTCCAAAACACCGGCCTCTACCAAGTCGGGGCGAGCCTCGATCACCGGCTCAATGCTTTCAAACACCTCTGTGACCGTTTGAATAAATTCCGGTTCGCCGGCATTTCTCTTTTTGACTGTCTCCAAAACAGACAACATATACTCGTTTTTCATAGTTTTCTCCCTTCTCTCGTATCGTGTATCTTACCAATGACGGATAAAACACTCCTATTACACGGTACAGTAAAACATATTAGGATTATACACGATCTTTGATATCTTTTTTTAATCTTGTCAAAAATTCATCCATAGACACCGTCACGGTTTCTGCCGTGTCGCGGTTCCGCACCGATACGGTGTTTTCCTCGGCCTCTCTGGCGCCGAGTACCAGCATATACGGAACACGGTCAACCGCCTGTGCCTCACGAATCTTATAACCAATTTTTTCGTTTCGCTCGTCTAACTCGCAACGAATACCGGACGCCTTGATTTGCTCGTACACCTTTTTGGCATAATCGGCTGTTTTCTCGGACACCGGCAACACCTTTACCTGTACCGGGGCCAACCAAGCCGGGAATTTGCCGGCAAAATGCTCGGTAATGATACCGATAAACCGTTCGATAGAACCGAAGCACACACGGTGAATCATAATCGGTCGCTGTTTTTCGCCATTCTCATCCACATATTCAAGACCGAAGTTCAACGGCATTTGGAAATCCAACTGAATGGTGCCGCACTGCCAGGTACGACCCAGACTGTCCTCCAAATGGAAGTCAATCTTCGGACCATAGAAGGCACCGTCACCTTCATTGATAATATACTCCAGTCCCAGTTTCTCCAAAGCGCTCTTAAGACCGTTAGTGGCGGCCTCCCAGTCCTCATCACTGCCCATGCTGTCCTCGGGACGGGTGGACAGTTCAATGTAATACTTAAAGCCGAACTTTTGGTACACTTCGTTGATGAGGTGAACCACACCCATGATCTCGTCGGTGATTTGATCCTTACGCATGAAAATATGCGCATCATCCTGCGTAAAGCAACGCACACGGAACAAGCCGTGCAAGGCACCCTTCAGCTCGTGACGGTGCACCACGCCCAATTCACCTACGCGAAGCGGTAATTCACGATAGGAGTGGGGCTGACTGCGATACACCATAACGCCGCCGGGACAGTTCATAGGCTTAATGCAATAGGTTTCCTCGTCAATTTCGGTGGAATACATATTGTCCTTATAGTGATCCCAATGTCCGCTGGTTTCCCACAGCTTACGGTTCATAATCAGCGGTGTGGACACCTCCACATAACCGTCTCGGTAATGGATGTCACGCCAGTAGTCAATAAGGGCATTCTTAAGAGCCATGCCGTTAGGCAAAAAGAACGGGAAGCCCGGGCCTTCATCGCACAACATAAACAGCTTCATTTCCTTGCCGAGCTTACGGTGATCACGCTTTTCGGCCTCAGCCATCAAAGTCAGATAATCATCCAACTCGGCCTGCGAAGCAAAGGCAATACCGTTGATGCGGGTCAACATCTTATTGTTTTTATCGTTTTTCCAATAAGCACCGGACTGACCTGTGATCTTGAAGGCCTTCAGCGCCTTGGTGTAGGTTAGGTGCGGGCCGATACACATATCGACATACTCGCCCTGCTTATAAAAGCTGATGACCGCATCCTCTGCCAAATCGCCGATATGCTCGACCTTGTATTTTTCGCCGCGCTCTTGCATATGTGCAATGGCCTCGGCACGCTCCAGCGTGTAGGGCTTAATGGGCAGATTTTCCTTGACAATGCGGTGCATTTCCGCCTCGATGGCAGCTAAATCTTCATCGGTCAACTTAACATCGCCCAAATCAACATCGTAATAAAAGCCCTTCTCTGTAGCGGGTCCGTAAGCAAAATCTGCCTGCGGATACAGCCGTTTAATGGCCTGTGCCATTACATGAGCCGCCGTGTGACGAATCACATGCAGTTGTTCTTCTCTGTCCTCGCACTCTTTGACGGTTCCGTCATTTAAGATGATTTTCATTTTTCTCTCCCTTCTGCCGATTGGCTCCGATAACACAAAAGCACCCTATGATGCCGGTTATCGGCATTAAGGGTGCTTCATTGCACGGTTCCACCTTAATTTTTTACTCACAGGGCTTTGCACCCTATTTCTTTAACGCAGAAATACGACGGCACTTACTGCTTTACAGACGGTTGGGCGCCGCAGCTCGGGAACGGTTTTCCTCCCTGATGCACAATAAGAAACTTTCAGAAGGATGTTTCTCTCTCTGGAAAGGCGGTACAGGGACTACTTCTTTCCGTCATAGCCTTTACCCGATTAGTATATCACGCTTATTTTAGCTTGTCAAGATATATACGGTCGATTTTTTGCCCGATTATCTTGTCCAAACAAAGCGCTTACTCAAATAACGAGCAAACGTCCTGTGCATAGCTGGTAGGATCTTCTACAGGCAATCCGGCAATCAGCAAAGCCTGACCGTACAACACCCGCACCATGGTGGCGGCACGCTCTTGATCGGTTTCGTACGCTTTTTTAAGAGCGGCAAAGGCGGCGTGGGACGCATTCAGCTCCAACACCCGTTCAGCCTTGACACCGCCGCCCTGCTCACCCGGCAGAGAGGCGAAATATTTTTCCATATCCAGTGTCACACTGCCCTTGGCGGACAGACAGACCGGCTGGCTGACCAATTTGCGAGAAATGACCGCATCACTGATGGACAGAGTTTCCTTGATAAAGCTCAACAAATCCTTGTTTTCTTCTGCGGATTCCTCGGCCTTTTTGGTATCCTCCTCATCCAATAAATCGGCATGATCGCTGTTGATGGAGCAGTAGTCACGATCTCCTTCTTTCATCAGAATATTCATCACGAATTCGTCGACCTCATCGGTTAAGCAGAGCATATCATAGCCCTTTTTACGAACCAGCTCGGTCTGCGGTAGGGCACAAATTTTAGCGGCGGTTTCCCCGCAGGCATAATAAATGTGTTTTTGCCCTTCGGGAGCAGCTTCAAGATACTCCTTGATGGTGATCAGCTTTTGTTCCTTCATGGAATAGAACATCAAAAGATCCTTTAATTCTTCCTTATGGATGCCGTAATCGGCCACCACGCCGTATTTTAACTGAATACCGAAGGCCTTATAGAACCGCTCGTAGGTTTCTCTGTCTTTTTCCAGCGTCTTTTTAAGTTCACTATGAATCTTTTTATCCAAATTCTTGGCAATAACCGAAACCGCCTGATCTTTTTGCAACATTTCACGGGAAATGTTCAGCGACAAATCAGCAGTGTCCACCACACCTCTTACAAACCGATAATGCTCGTTAATTAAATCGGTGCAATGATCCATAATCAGCACACCGTTGGTGTACAGGCGTAACCCTTTTTGATATTCCTTTGTGAAATAATCATAGGGGGCTTTCTCCGGAATGAACAGCAACGCATCATACGAAACAACGCCCTCGGCCGCTACCCGAACGGTTATGAGCGGATCGGCAAAATCGTGGAACTGGTCCTTATAGAATTGGTTGGTCTCCTCTTTTTTCAAGCGTGCTTTGCTCTTCTTCCAAACCGGCTCCATGGTATTGATCGTTTCCAGCTCGTTTGTCACGGTTTCGGTCTTGTTTTCACCCTCACCGGTTGTTTCGTGCTTTTCGCACATCAATCGTACCGGGTAACGTATATAATCGGAATAGGTTTTAATTAACCGACGCAGGGTGTATTCCGAGAGATACTCACTGTACTTCTCGTCGTCGGTATCATCCTTGATGTGCATTTCAATAACCGTACCGACATCCGCCTTTTCGGCCTCGGTGATGGTATAGCCGTCGGCCCCGTCGGACACCCAACGGTAGGCTGTATCACTTTGATAAGACTTGGTTAAAACGCTGATACGATCGCTGACCATGAAGGCCGAATAAAAGCCGACGCCGAACTGGCCGATGATGTTGACGGCTTCCTTCTCCTCTTCTTTTGTCATTTCTTCCTTAAATTGCAAAGAACCGCTCTTGCAAATCGTGCCGAGGTTGGTTTCCAGTTCTTCTCTGGTCATGCCCACACCGCGGTCGGTCACTGTCAGCGTCCGTGCCTCTTTATTCGGCACAATATCAATGGTTAATTCTCCGCACTGACGACGAGCCACCTCATTCGTCAAGGACAGAAAATGCAACTTGTCCGATGCATCACTTGCGTTGGAAATCAATTCGCGCAGGAAAATTTCCTTGTTGGTGTAGATGGAATGGATCATCAAATCCAACAACCGCTTTGATTCCGCCTTAAACTGTTTCTTTGCCATTGTTATAACCTCTTCTCTTTGCCCAAAGCCTTCCGACTCGAACTGCCTTTTCAGGCCGATTCAAGTCTGAAAGTTTCAATAATATGAATGCTAATATTATATCACAAACCGTCGAAAAGTCAAAGAAATTCCTCCCTCTTTTTGTTAAGAAACTGTGAATCATCATTATGATTCTATTAAAGTGTTCCGTTTGGAACACGTATTGAATGTCAAAGACCTTTATGACAAAGCAACAACCGGCTGTTGTGCCGGTTCTTCTCGGTTTACGAGTGAACCCCAGGCCGTAGCCACGACGGCCGACTGTCAGCCTTTGGCACACGGCCGTGCGCCTTTGTGTTGGCCAGGCACGACCGGCAGCTTGTTGCGAACGGCGCCGCTATAATGACTATAGAATATCGAAACGCTAAAAAGCGTTTCGATAAGCCGATTTTA